>JAICGJ010000021.1 GCA_025923195.1 Chryseolinea sp. | reverse complement strand
GGCTCGGGCCATCGCGCCGGCACGGAATGAAGTCTTGCGCTTTGAATGAGTCACTTGCAGCAGAATTGAATGGCTCTCAGCGGCTCAATGTAGAGTAGTTATATAGTTATATAAGAGAGTATACCCGAGAAAATTACGCCGAGAAATACGCAGAGTCTTTATTAATTTCTCTCTCTCTCTCTCTCTGCGGCCCTCTGGGCATTTATCTCTGTATTTTTTTCTCTGCGGTAAAAAATGCTTCCAAATTAAAATGCAATTTTTAAAATGTATTGCGTACTAAACGACATTGAGTGTGGGTGTTTAAGTGTTTAGGTGTGCGAACTTCTGAGTTGGCAGTGTGCTTTCGATCTCTAATTTAAAATCGTCATGCTAATTTTAAGAACGTTTGTGCTCTTTGCGTTACTCCTTCGCGCCCATCGCGTGAAACAGGATTTTACCGCAGAGTATCCCAATAAGAAGGTCATGTTTTGGTTGGTGGTAACTTTGAAGGACAGCCACTTGCACCAGGATACTGCATGCGCCGCATTAACATTTATGTTCTTTTTGTCTTGACACAAAAAGAACCAAAAAAGTCAAGAGCCAAATATGCTTCCCCCCACATGCCCGGCCACCCCCGCATTTGGCTCGGGCCAGCGCGCCGGCACGGAATGAAGTCTTGCGCTTTGAATGAGCCACTTGACAGCAGAAATGAATGGGCTGCTACGGCTTTAGCGCACGCAGTCGGCAGGCACGCGCAGAGAAAGGTGAGGTGTCGTGCTTGCATATTTTTCTCAAAAAAATATTTCAGACGCCTCTGGTCTTTCTCTGGATGTAGTATTATTAAGTTCGTACCTTTTCGAATTCAAACTTTACAACAATGAAAAAGATATTTTTTTTGGTTTCATTAATGATCGTGGACTCAAGTTGCAAACAAGGAAACGAATTACATGACAACGAGTTTGAAATTCCATCCGGCGGATATACCACTCCCACTCAATATCCGGGGATGAATCTGGTATGGCAAGATGAATTTGACGGTGACCAACTTAATTTATCGGACTGGAAACACGAGATCGGTGGTCATGGATGGGGCAATAATGAGTTAGAATATTATCAGCCCGAAAATACGTCTGTCTACGATGGACATTTGATCATCACCGCCAAAAAGGAAGACAAAGAGGGAAAGAATTATACCTCTTCGCGCATCATTACGCAGGGCAAACGGGAATTTCAATATGGTCGGATTGATATTCGTGCGCTCCTTCCGAAGGGGCAGGGAATTTGGCCAGCACTTTGGATGCTGGGGAATAACATCAGCACTGTCGATTGGCCTGCATGTGGTGAGATCGATATTATGGAAATGATTGGTGGAACAGGAAAGGACAATACTGTTCACGGAACTGCGCATTGGGACAGCGCTGGCCACCATACCTACCATGGAGGCAAAACTTCTTTAAGTAACAATAAAATTTTTGCCGATGAATTTCATGTCTACTCCATTACCTGGACCCCAACGTCAATCCAATGGTACTTAGACGATGTGCAATACTATGTTATGGATACAACTCCGGCGGAGCTAAGTGAATTTCAAAATAAATTCTATTTTATTTTCAACGTTGCTGTTGGAGGCAATTGGCCTGGGAATCCAGACGCCTCGACAACATTTCCGCAGAGGATGGTAGTGGATTACATCCGGGTCTTTCAAAACACATAAACTATTCCGAAGTCTGTAGATTTACTTTCGAAAATTTATAGATTGGATGACCGAATTCATGGCTTTCTCCATCAAGTTCAAACCCATTGCGGATCATCAGTTTTACGAATGGATCATATTGAAGTAGCTGATGTCCACATTTTTTTGATCCGCATTTCTTAATTTCATCGTTGTAGACGAATTCATCTCGGACATACAAGTTTCCTCCTGCCTTAAGATTCCTATGCAGGTCTGCAAGAATTGAATCAGGATAATCAATCACATGCATGGTTGCATTGGTAAAGATGACGTCAAAAGTATTTTCAGGCAGTCTCGTACGCGTTGGTGTTCCGATGACATAATGAAACGTGTTTGACTCCTGTATTGGGCGACCTTTGATTTTCGAATAGTGGCGAAGAACCCTGCTAAGATTTTTTTCATTTAGGCAATGACGATCAATGTCATTGAGATAGAAGGTTACACCATCTAGAAATACTGCCATAGCCGCGTCATAATACCCGCTGGAGGCGCCCAAGTCAGCAAAGACAACGCCTTCCTTCAGGCCGAGGAATTCATTTTGCCTTTTGAAGATCTGCACACCCTCCTGATCCAGAACAGGGCCACAGGGATAGGGGCGGAAAATGGATGAGCATCCGGTGAGGAACAAAAAGCTTAGGGCAAAAAGCAATTTCATTTTTCAATAAACGCAGCGCGATGCTTATTTCGTATTTGATGGGGATGTTAATCGCTGAAAATCACTGTGCGAGCGGTACCGTAAAATAAAAGACAGATCCTTTGCCTTCTTCGCTTTCTACCCAAAGTTCCCCGCCATTCTTCTCTACGAAATCCTTGCAAAGTATCAGGCCCAGTCCTGTCCCCTTTTCGTCAGCTGTACCTTTCGTGGTATGCTTGGCATCAATCCGGAACAACTTGGTGATTACATCCTGGCTCATGCCTACACCAGTATCAGCAACTGAAACCAACACATGGTCATGTTTTCGCGTTAGTCCTAATTTTATTAAGCCTCCTTCGGGCGTAAATTTTATGGAGTTAGAAACGAGGTTTCGCACGACCGTATTCAAGGAGTGCCGATGTGCCCGAACTGCTACCCTGCCATTCAGGTCATCGAGAAATCCAATCTTCTTGTTGTGCGCCTGGTTACATAACAACTCCTTATTCTCTCGCAAGAGCGATGTGATATCAAATGTCTCCGGGTTAAATTCAATATTTCCGGTTTGTGATCTGGACCATTCCAGCAGATTGTTGAGCAGCGCATATAAGTTCTTTAAGGACTTATCGAAATCCTTTGCCAGCATTTGTATTTCTTCACGACTCAGGCTGTCCACATGATTGATCAGCAATCCTGAAAAGGAAGTAAGCGAGTTCAGCGGGCCTTTCAGGTCGTGCCCGATAATAGAAAAGAACTTGTCTTTTGTGGCATTCAGTGCCTGGAGCTGTAAATTTTGCTGTTTAACTTTTTCATTTATTACTTGTAAGTCGGCATTCGACCGCTGTTTGACCTTATATAGATTCAAGATCAATCCTACTATTATGATAGCGAGGGCAATGACGCTGATGAGAAAGTTTCTCAGGTTTTTCTGACGGCTCAATTGCTCATCCCTTTTTTGCCGCTCTGCCTCGAGCGTTTCAATTTTTGATTCCTTGGTGTCGATGACATACCTGTTTTGTGATTCCAGCAGCCGTTGATCATTTTTTTGGTTTTCGATAAAATCGCTCACTACTACGCATTGCTCTCTTCTGTTCAGGGCTTCCTCATATTCGCCGAGCTCCTTATGACAGAAACTTAAATAATCATAGCTCTTCTGCTGTTGTTCCAACGTCTGCGATTCAAGGGCAGCCTGCAACCCAGCCGTAAGGTTGGTAATGGCTAAGTTGTATTTTTTTTGCTGGTAGTACAACGTGCCGATATTGTTATACGATTCACTCATTCCTCTTTTATCGTCCAGCATTTGACGAATCTTCAATGCCAGCCTGTGATTTGCCATTGCTTTGCCATCGTTTTTCATCCGGCGATATAACTCACCGATATCGTTGAGTGAAAGGGCTTCTTTCGACTTATCGTTGATAGCCCGTCGTATTTGAAGTGCGCGGCGGTGGGTCTGCAATGCACGGTTATAGATTCCTTGCGTACTGTAAATGTGCGCAATGTTGAATAAAGCCTTAGCTTCTGCTTTTGGATTGTCAATCAAATCCTTATACTTAAGCACGGTTTCGTAGTTTAGGGATGCCTCCAGCATTTTACCCATCGAGGCCTTGATCTGACCTAGTTCATTCAAGATCAGTACTTCAACATATGGATTCTTAATCGTGGCATTAAAATTCAACGCTTGTTCCAACAATTGTTCACTCTTATTGAAATTGCTTACTTCTTCAAATACATGTGCCATTGCCACAAACGTAAATATCCGTTGTAGCTCCAAATTCAGGGAATCCTCGATCGCCAGGCACTGGATCAAATAATCCATGGCAATCTCGTAGTCGTTTGTTCTTGTAAGGTGGGTCAGTGCCAATTCCTTTAATATCTTGGCTTTCTGCGCAAAGTCCTGCGTCGTTGTAGCGTGGTTGAGTCTGGATGTCAGGTTTTTGAGGCCCTCTTCCAGGGGTTTCTGCTGCTTGTCCTCGAAAAATCCTTCGTACCACGCAACTTCTGGATCGACGACTGGGCTTCCAATAGCCACAAGGTTAGTGGCAAGAATAAGAATGGAGATCAACAACAACTTCACGGAAATAAACATCAACGGAATTTGCTACAAAAATCGCAAATAACCTGTCCAAAAGGCTCTATTTTCTATCTCTCACGTATGGAGCCTTTGAGACAACAATAGGAAATTTTAATGGTAGAATTCAGTGACTGTGAACTTTGTCTATGTACCTTTTAAGCAAGATAATTAACGAATTCGCCGATTTTATGATCACAACTTCGATGAGGGCGTGGTAGCAGTCCTGTAGTAAATTTGGGCTGAGCCATTATACGAGGGGGTGAAGCCGTTACCCGAAAAACAGCTGCCAAAATTCTAAATATTCGTTTGCAGATGTGCAGTACATCACTCTGCTGGACGTTCGAGATCCTTTAGTATTTTATTGACGTCCTCCTCGGTTGACGTCAATTTCAGTTTACAGATTTTTATTAGTTGTGTGGCACGTTTCACTTTTTCGGACAACTCATCCACGGATATCTCTCCATTCTCGATCTCAGAAACAATCCGCTGTAGTTCATCAAAGGCTTCTGTATAATTTATCGAATCATTCATTATTTAACTTAGGTTTGTCGAAAGGACCTACTTCGCTATTTATCTTGCCGTCCACCAACACCGTTGTGATCGTATCGCCTGCTGTTACTTCGGCATAACTTTTCAATGCCTTTCCGTTGAACAATGTAATTGAAAATCCCCGCTTCAGTATATTAACGGGATCCAACATAGTCACATGCTTTTCCAACCGCTCCAGAGCATCTTGTTCGCTATCCACATACTTTTGCACGACGTTTCTCGTTTCTTCAACCAGGCTTTCAAACTGTTGATTCTCTTTATACATCGACGATCCCACGGTCCTTGCAAGATTCTTAATGCTCCACAATAATAACTCCGTTTTTCCCTTGAGCAAAAATTTTGAATGTTGCGAAAGCGAATCGGAACACCTTCTGATTTCCGAGCTGCTATTACCCAACCTCTCCCTTGTTGCTGACCGGAAATATTTGACAACATTATTAAATCTATTCCTTTCGTCAGCGATTATCCTCAGGGACCGATCCGCGATGCTTCGCTCAGCCCTCCGCACCGGTTCTGCAAAATCGTGAAATTTCTGAACTAAAAAGTCAGCAAGCTCGGTAGGTGTTATTGCGTTTTTATACGATACCATTTCCACAACCGTCTCATTTGTAGAGTGACCGATCCCTGTGAGAACCGGAATGGGGAACAGCGCTATCTCCTTCGCAAGTCTGTAATTATTGTACGACGACAGTCCTACATCTCCTCCACCTCCCCTGATGATTGCAACCACATCGAAATGTTTCTTGACTTTCCTGACTTGTTTCAGTTGACTGCAAATCGATTCTACAGACCTGTCGCCTTGAAGCAGGGACGGGAAGAGAAATTTAAAGAAACGGTACCCCCAGGGATTGTCTTCTATTATCTTAAGAAAATCGGAGTATCCCTTGCTGGTCTCCACTGATATGACAGCGATTCGTTTAGGAAGGAGCGGTAGTTTTAGCGCTTTATTTGAAGTGAATATTCCCTCCATTCTTAGTCTTTCAACTGTCTCGAGCTTTTCCTTTTCCAGCTCGCCAAGCGAAAAGCTGGGATCAATGTCGAGGATACGAAGGCTCAGGCCATGCGCAGGATCAAAGCTTATTGTGGCACAAAAAAGAATTTTTATACCGTCCTTCAAAGGTTCCTTCAAAACCTTCAGGAAATGATAGTTGATCCGTTCAAAATCACTTTTCCACAGATTCGCTTTTAGCTGTGCGATAACCTTTCCATTGCTTTTCTCAACAAGCTCAGGATAGCAATGTCCTGAATGCGAATAATAATTGAGTTTGTTCATTTCCGCTTTTACCCAAAATGAACTCTTGTAACGGTCGGCTATTGTTTTCTGAATACTTAAGGTTACCTCTATCAGGGAATACACCTTTCTGTTGTTAACGGTTTCTGCCATTTCCAGCGGGATTAGACTCCAGGTTAGTGTCGTGAATCTACGCATTTAGTAACGACAAAAAAGACTGATGACGCTCCGATTTTTTTTCTGTACTAAAAAGATTTCCAGACGTCGTTACATGTCCAGATCCACAGACATAGACCTTCAGACGCGTTGTAAAACCCAGAAGAGTAAAGGAGATCCGCGATTGCAGGGTCTAGAAAAGGATTATTTTTTTCCGACCCGTTTGATGGTTCTTAGCAAGGATTTCGAACCACTGGCATCACCCAATACCTGCCATATCATTATACCTGAAGCCTTTTCTTTTGCAAGCAAGGTTTTCTTCTCCATGGTAGGTTGTCCATTGTAATAGATAATTTTTCCATCAGGCATGTTCCATTGATCTGCAGATTCCGCTCCCTGAAAAGTCTGTACAATCTTGCCATAGCTCATGCTTATTGCAGGTGATGTTAGTTCTGGACCGTATCCATAGCCATAAAAAGGTACCCCCAGCGTCATTTTTTCCTTTGGAATTTTCCGCACTGATCCAAAGTATTCAAGGTCCTCAACGGCATGCTCATACGCAGCGTGCTGCCCTGGTTTCTCGGGACGCCAGGGTCCGGTCCTGTCGTAGCTCATTACGTTCACGAAATCATATTGGGCCAATGCCGTATCTGTGAATTGGTCCTTGTAGTAGATAGCGATCGCCGCCGTGATCAACTTGCCGTGTTTTCGCAGAGCGGTGGCGAGTTCTACCACAAATTTTTCATAGTACTCATCGATGTTGCTTCCTTCGAGGTCGACGTCAATTCCGTCCGTGCCATACTTTATGACCTCGTTGACCAGATTTTGCACAAGCATGGGCCGCTTGTCATCTTTCAACAAGTAATGATACTGAGGTTGCTTGCTTCCACCGCCAATGGAGAACAGAACTTTTATATCTCTACTATGCGCAGCTGCAACAAACCGCGTAAGACCGGAAAGGTCACGCGTAAAATTGCCTACAGAGTCAGGATTGAGGAACCACAAATTCACATGCGTGAGGCGCTTGAGAACCGATTTGTCTACATCCGACATAGCAGCATTCAAAGAGTAGTAACCGACCACTTTGAATCGTTCAGGGGATTGACCGGTGCTGACAAGGGTTATCACAAAAAAAGCTGCAACGCATACGAATGTCTTTTTCATCATATTTGCAAGCGTTGTGGCTATAACTTTAACCTTATGCCTAAGCGTATCAGTCCACCGGTAATTACTGCGCAGAGAATAGCAAAGAGAAAAGACTTGAGCAATCCGATCACGCCTGTCAGCAATATTTCCGGCAAGTGAAATCCAAAGAGACGCATGAACCCATAAGCAAAATAAGGTATTAAGTAACAAAGCAATGTAGCCGTCCCCGCAGGTTTAATGATGTCGAACCAATGCGCTTTCTTATAGACATCAGCCAGCCAGTACACCGTTATGAATCCAAGCATTGTAAACGCGCTGCAAAGAAATAACCATGCTGGCGTAGCGCCCAGTTTGGCCAGACCCCAGTAGGGTCGCGTAACTATGGACAATCCAATAAGCAATACTGAAATCAAAATGAACACAACGGTAAGGGCCTTGTTATCTCCCTTCGATCGATAATGTTGAAATATCATCGAGGCAAGCACGCCACCCATCGTGAGTCCCGCTAACGTTCCGCCCAGTATTGCATTTGGAATAAAATTTAACGCATCCGGAACGAGCTTGGCATGATACAGCATACTTAGCAGGGCAAAGAAAATCCAGCCTGCCAGGATAGCATAAATGTTATTTTTCGCAAAAACAGTAATTAAACCGCTTGCAAGATAAGCCCAACCAATAAGCCCAAGGATACCCCACCACTGTGGGCCAAAGCGATAAATCGCGTCATCGGGTCCGCCACGATAAACAACGGCCAAAATCGTCAGAGCAATAATGGCGACTGCCCGCAAACTGAAAACTAAGGTCTTGTTCGTTGAGTCTTGATATGTATTCCAAATCAGGATGAAGCAGGTGCAACATATCGAATTCCACAACGGCCTGGGTAAGCCTGTTGCCGCGGCGTTAATTGATTCGCCATTTACAAGAAATACACCCATCACAAGCAGAGCAAGGGTCCGCACCAATACATGCTTAACAAGCCGTCCGTCCGTATCGCCTTTTTTTCTCCTGTTGTTAATTGCATAGGGCAAAGATAGACCCACAATAAACAAAAATGCCGGAAAAACCACATCTGCCAATCCGATTCCATCAACACCGCTTTCGACGTGCCCTAGCCATGCCGGTATATCCTTAAGAGACCACAGGTCATTTACGAAAATCATCAGTATCATCGTCAATGCGCGGAGAATATCGATAGACGTGACATGCACTTTCTGAACACCCTCGATGTTGGAGAGGATGGTAGGATCCTTTACTGCAATTGGGTTCATAGGAATGAATTTTAACGTTTTGCCTCAGTTGCCTGTGGTGCGTCCCAGGCGGGCCTCGAGATTCCATTCAGGTCGTAGACCACCTTGCCATCGCGGATTGTAAGCTCACACTGCAATTTCTGCGTTCCCTGACAGCTAAATCCACCCGAATCAACAAACCCAAATTTACCTTTTTGCAATGTAAACAGGGCAACATCGGCAACAGTATTTGCCGTTAAGTGCCCGAGGTCTTCACGGTGAATCACCTGTGCAGGATGCCATGTAGATGCAGCAATGACTTGCTGAAGGTTCATTCCAATATTCAAAAATTTCGACATGACATTCAACTGGTCCTTCATTCCGGCATTCATGCTTCCCGTGTGCAAGTCTGTACTTATCGTATTTGGGATGAAACCGCTTTTTAGCGCTGGAATAGCCTGAGAAAAACGAAAGCTTCCACCCCCGTGTCCGACGTCGAAGATAATTCCATTCTTCTGTGCTTCGACGACAAAGGGAAGGATCTTGCCCTGCGAATCAACGATCGGCTGCCGGCTTGTCAACTGTGCGAAGGTATGCGTGAAAATATCGCCCGGCCTGAGGTGTTTGGTAAAGAGTTCCTCGATAGACAATGGCGGAAGATTACCACCAAAATCAACCATCACCGGAACGTTGGCAATCTTGCCTGCAGCGACCGCTCGGTCAACTGGATCCCACTCCGCTCCCATATAGTGAGCCACTTTGATCCCCACGATTTCCTTATGCTGCTTCACAACCATGGCCGTCATTTTAGCGTCCATATCACTGAGGTTTTGCTCATAGGGCCCTCCTCTCATGCCCTCTCCAACGATATTCAAGAACGAGAGAACACGCGTTTTTGCATGGTCTATGGTTTGTGTTTTAAACGTTGCGAACGTTTTCCACCCCGCCCCACCTACATCAACCACAGTTGTCACGCCGCTTCGGAAGGTGAAGCCGTCAGGTGGTAGCACTTCCAATCCATTGCCTAGGTAGTGGTCAGGTTCTGTTCCAAAGAAATTATGGGAATGAATGTCGATAATACCCGGGGTAACGTACATTCCCTTAGCGTCGATTACCTGGGCGGCCCTTTTTGCATCGATGTTCTGGGCTACCTGGACAACCTTATCTTCCAGGATTGCTACATCCATTACCTGGTTAATGTTATTCTTCGGGTCAATAACATGTCCGCCTTTAATAAGTATCGTGAACTCCTGTGCCAGGATCGGGCTCGACCAAAAACTGATTAAACCTAGTACTAACAGTTTTGTTGTAGGGCGCATTGTAAAATGTTTTAATGATTATGGTTAGGATCAAAAATTCATCGTCATCGTGCAAAAGTTCTCAGCACTTTAGCGATGTTCAGCTGGTTAGATGTATGCGATACAGTCCATCTCAACCAATGAGTCTCCGGGGACACCGCCGTATACAGCTACCGTTGTTCGAACAGGTGGTTTGTTACCAAAACGGCCTTTATATGCTTCATTCATGGCCTTGTAGTCATTGAGATCGTGCAAAAACACGCTAACCTTCAGCACTTTCTGCATAGAGGATCCCGCTTTTACCAATTCCTTTTCAATCTCGTCGAGTACATGCTTGGTATGCGCTGTTATATCGCCATCGAAATGTGCGCCTTTGCCGGCAACAAAGACCATGTTACCAAATTTTGTAGAGCCCGAAAACAAAGGCACATCCTGATCGTCTCTTACGACATTAAATACCTCTTTTTCAGGGGCAGCATCCGCTTTTGCTTTAGTGGCCAGTCCGATTCCTGTGATACCGGCAATGGACGCGAACAATTTTTTTAATGTTGATCTTCTTTGCTCTTTCATGATTATGGATTTATTAGTTTTTGATGTGTTTCATAATTTTTTAGCTCCTTCAGTCTCTTTTCTGAACCTCCTTACTTCGTCGGGTTTCACTTCGCTGGCTCTATTCCCGAAATTCTGGCGGATGTAAGTTAGCACATTTGCGATTTCATCATCAGAAAGAAAGCCATGTTGAGGCATGGCGTTGATGTACGTCTCGCCATTAACAACTATACTGCCCTGCATTCCATTCAAAACTATGCCGATAAGTCTCTTTTTGTCGCCAGTTACCCAATCGGTGCCCGTCAAGGGAGGAAACCGTCCGGAGGCTCCCTTTCCATCTTTCTGATGGCATGTGGCACAATAGACACTGAATATTTTTTCTCCCCCGGCTACCACGCCTTTTTCAAGGTTATCTTCGACCTTGTCGGGGGTGCGTAAATGCGATAAATTTTTCCGGGACTCCATTTTAGCAAGATTTTCTTTGCTAAAATCATCTTTGTCTCCTTTAAAAAAGATCCTCCAAATCTTTCCTTTTTCAGTATCACTGACGTAGAGGGACCCATCCGGCCCCGTCGCAATACCCATGGGCCGATACACTGCATCACTTACATTTACAATAGGATCCACCTCTGCAAATCCATCGGCAAATACCTCCCACTCGCCAGTTGGCTTTCCATTTTCAAAAGGAATGAAGCCAATGAAATATCCGGATTGCGGATAGGGCGCACGGTTGGTGGAACCATGAAATGCAACGAACGCACCCTGCTTGTACCGCGAGGGAAACTGTTCACCCTGGTAAAACAAAAGATCGTTAGGCGCCCAATGGCCAGGAAATCCAATCAATGGTTTTTCAAATTGATCGCATCGGCCGATAACGTTTCCGTCACCGCCATACTCCGGGGCCAGAACCTTTTTTTCCTGTATTTGATCATAGTAACAATATGGCCACCCGAAATCGCTACCTTCTGTCACCTTGATAAATTCTTCAGCCGGCAGAACCGCGCTTTGCCATGGTGTGTATATGCTGGCCCATAACCGGAGGAGGTCATCTCTGCCATGCATCACAAGATATAGATTATTGTCAGAAGGATTCCAATCCATGGCTACAACGCTCCGGATACCTGTAGAATACTCTACGCCATCTTTTTGGGTCTGTCCCTTTTTATTTGCGTCAAAGCGCCAGACGCCGCCATGCTGTTCGAGTTGTGGACAGGGATCGATGCCAGGCACAGCTGGGGTCCTGTTAACTTCCTGACAGGCATTTGATGGCGCACCATATGGCACGTATAGATGCCCGTTGTCGTCGAAAGCAATGGGCTTTGCTATATGTTCGTGCATACCGTGGTCATGGTCATCGACGACTATTTCTTCCAACTCGCTTACAGGTACAAGCTTACCCGGGGATAATTTATAGCGGTAGACAATAAGTTCAGAACTAAAATAGAGGTAACCTTCATGAATGCGCATGGCCGTTCCGTAGCTCCTTTCCTTTTCGTACTTGCCAAACTTTTCAATAACATTTGCCTTCCCATCGCCGTCGGTATCACGCAATGCAACATTCCTGCCGTCTGGCTTTGAGAACCTGGATTTAACATAGATATCACCATTGTCATTCACGGCGATATGCCTGGCCCTGCCTTCAAGGCTATCAACCACAACAATGGCTTCAAAATTTTCGGGTAGGAATAATCCCCCGTTATCCGGATCGCCTTTGGGCAATTCGCGAACCTCGCTGCATGAAACGAGGATAAAAGAAAGCACAACCACACTTTGTACAAATGCAAGTTGCGATACTTTCATAAGGGAGAAGCAATCCATTTTTATTCAAATACCAATGTTCCAAATTTTTTATACTCGTGAAAGTTGCCCCCCTTGCCGAGTGTAGTCTTTTGCCATGTCCATGTAGTATATCCGTCATCATAGTCAATCCTGTAAAGGTTAGCACGCCATTCAGTGCCGGGGCCTGGCTTTTCCGGCACAATCGGCGACAACAGTGCAAACGGAATAAAGAATTCGGCCGACCAGCTTGTGATGGCTGAATTACTTTTCTTATCACCGCCCTCAACGCTGGTGGCGTGCCGGATCTTTCGTTTACCCTCGTACCGCCAGGGTGCCCACCCCTGAATTCTTCCATTTAGGTTTGGAACGAGAATAGGGAGTTCATAATTCAGCGGGGAAAGTTCATATTCGAAATAGATTGGCACACCTTCGTCGGGCCAAAGAAAAACCTCAATGACGTCCTCTTTAAACAGCGCTGTGAAATCTTCCCGAAGAGTCGCCGTTATTTTTTGATCATCGCACCTGAACAAGAAATAGATGCCGAGATCAGAGTAAAGAATCTTTACTTTCGTTTGGAGATTTTTGGTAGTGGAGGATTCCTGTTTCGTAATGAAAATCCAGTTTGTTGAATTCCAGTTTACGGCCCTTCCGTCACCTGAAACATCGAAATCCATAGTTCTTTTGACGGAAGCCTTTGTGGAGTCCACCTGAACGGCAAACACGATAACCGGTCCGACTGTCAACATCAGACAAACTAATAAACTAAAAAGCAGGGACGGTCCTGGGATCAACATTATTATGCAGTCGCCTTATTGAGCTCTTCCTTGAGCCTTGTCGCTACTATTTTTTCTTGGCCTGGCTTCAACATGAAAACCGTAACATTTACGCTGTTGGCTGTGCCGCCACCAAGTTCTATAGAAGGAGTGCCGAATCGCATGGCCTCCCTTAATTGTTTATCGGTAACTTTTACTTTGGCAGCATCCCAGGTGATGCGAAGCGTTGGAGTATGATTTCCAAGCGGGGGTACATGAATTTCTGTCGTTATCCCTGATATTTTGTTCACAGTATTTTGAATATGCGCAATCTTGTCTTCCCATTCTTTCCACTCCTTGTCATGGTCCTGATTAATATATTTTTCGAGCGCTACATACATGCCAAAAATTTCTTCCTTGTTAATTTTCATGCCACGTCCGATGTTGAATCCTCTCGGCGGCATGTGAAGTCTTGCAGCTTCGATGATATGTTTCTTACCCATCAGCAGACCGGCGCTTTGAGGTCCTCGCATAGCCTTGCCTCCTGAGATAACCACAAAGTCAAAGCCCATATCATTGAATCGCCAGAGGTTCGAAACAGGGGGAACGTCCGCGGCCATATCGATCCCTGTTGGGATCCCGTGCTTTTTGCCTAGTGCCACCCATTCTTCGTGCTGAATTTTTCCTTTATCAGATTCGATATGCAGAAAATGCAAGAGCGCGGTTCTTTCATTTACAGCTTTATCAACATCTTCCGCAGTCTCTACCTGAATAATCTTGCATCCTGTATTTGTCAGCGCGTGATTGTAAACGATGTCGTGGCTCTTCTGACAAATAACCTCCGATTTCATTCCGGTATACGCAATGTGGGGAAGCTCAGCAACTTTCTTTTCATCTTTGCCCGTGAGAATTCCCGCTAGGGCCAACGTCATTGCCGAAAAGGCTCCCGAAGTTACCACAGCCGCCTCCGAATGGACCATCTTGGCGATCTTCTCTCCTACCTTGTCCTGAACTTCATCCAGCAGGCAAAATTCTTTCGATGTCGAATTAATTGCCTCCAAAACCTCATCGTGCATGAGAGACCCCGTCATATAAGTCAGTGTGCCAGCTGCATTGATGAAGGTGCGAACGCCGAATTCTTTAAACAACTCGCGCTTTGGATCTTTGGGTGAAGCTATGGCGGAAGCAAATGGAATAGTACTTACAAGACCTCCTACAAATGGAAAGGCAGTTAGACGTTGAATTAGCTTTCTTCGGTTCAGCATATGATGTGACGAATTATCAAGCGGTATTAAATGATTAAGTTATTACTTTCAAATCACTTATGAAGAATGAATCGCATTTTTTTGGATAAAAGGTGCTGATCAACAAGCACACTGCGCACATTATTACTCAGAAGGTTTCGCGATTCTAAAATTGCTTAGCAAATTGGATGCAAATAAAATCTTGTCTCTGCCTGAACGCGACTACGTGCATGAAAAAAATTCTAACGCTCCTTCTGATTTATTTGCTATATGGTTGCCTCCATGCGCAAAAACTAAGGATCATAGATAAAAAAGCGACACGTGAGACGAAAGCGCTGTACAAGAACCTGCGAAAGCTGTCCAAACAACATATTCTCTTTGGTCACCAACACGCGACGGAGTACGGACATGGTTGGTCTGGTGACCATGACCGCTCGGATGTCAAATCAGTGACGGGGTCGCACCCAGCTGTTATAGGTGTGGACTTCAGCGGATTTTCCGGGAGACCTGATGATGCTGTTGGCCGGGCAAAAGAGGCGCTGAAGAAAAATGTAATTGACACTTACAATCGTGGAGGAGTAACCACCGTGGCGTGGCATTTTTCAAATCCGGTTTCGCGAGGAGGTTTTTATTGGGTCGACTCCCTTTCACTTCCGGCAGTTAAATACATCATTCCTGGAGGTCAAGCGCATCAGAACTACAAGAATCTTCTGAAAGGCATTGCCGAATGGGCAAATAGCTTAAAAGGTGCCGATGGAAAATCAGTACCTATGATTTTTCGACCTTTCCATGAATTCGATGGCGGCTGGTTTTGGTGGGGAAAGCCTCATTGCACGCGGGAGGAATTTATATCCTTATGGCGATTTACAGTGTCCTACCTGAGGGATAGTCTAAATGTGCACTCCTTTATTTATTCCTTCTCTCCGGATAATAAGTTTAAAACTGAAGCCCAATTTTTAGAGCGCTATCCGGGCGATGAATGGGTTGATATGGTTGGTATGGATAACTACGGGGATATGGGTAGAAATCGATATGATCTTGATACTGCGGCACTCAAGCTGAGAATTGTTTCAGACTACGCGCGCAAGGCAGGAAAGCTTGCTGCATTTACCGAGACCGGCCTGGAATCGATCCCCAATCCCACATGGTGGACTGAAACGCTGTTAAAAGTGGTGCGTGCTGACCCCAAAATGCGGCTGTGTTATGTATTGGTTTGGCGGAACGATCAGCGGAGCGCTACTCACTATTACGCCCCATATCCTGGGCATTCCAGCGTACCGGATTTCCTGAAATTTTATGAGGATCCATATACCTTATTTGAAAATGACCTCAAGAACATTTACAATAAGAAGAATAAGTAATGGAACGTGCCCGTTAATTGAGGAAGTCAATTTTTTTTCTGGATATTTCAGTGGTTTATAAAAAACTCCTAACGCACAGCTATGAAAATTAAAAGCCACACCCTATATCAAGTGCCACCACGATGGCTGTTTCTGAAGATTGAAACAGACGAAGGCGTTACGGGATGGGGGGAGCCAGTGATAGAAGGAAAAGCATCCACCGTGAGAGCGGCTGTGGACGAACTCATGGAATACCTTGTTGGCAAAGATCCCCTGAATATAGAAGATCATTGGAACGTGCTTTACCGTGGCGGATTCTATCGCGGTGGACCCATCTTAATGAGCGCAATCGCTGGTATAGACCAGGCGTTGTGGGATATCAAGGGCAAGCATTTGAACGCCCCTATTCACCAGCTTATGGGAGGTAAGGCCAGAGATTCAATAAAGGTCTATTCGTGGATAGGTGGCGACCGCCCTGCAGAGGTAGGGTTGGCTGCAAAGAATATTATCAGTCACGGCTTTACAGCCGTAAAAATGAATGCCACCGAAGAACTTCAGTTCATAGATTCACATGATAAAATTGATGAGGCGATAAAGCGTATTGCTGCAGTTCGGGATGCTGTGGGGTCAGCCGTTGGAATTGGTATCGATTTCCATGGGAGGGTGCATAAGCCGATGGCCAAGGTGCTTGCGAAAGAGCTGGAACAATTTCATCCGATGTTCATTGAGGAGCCCGTACTGCCTGAGAACAATGAAGCTCTCCGGGAAATTGCAAATCATGTCGCCATTCCGATAGCTACAGGAGAAAGGATGTTCTCGCGATGGCAATTTAAAAACCTTTTAACAGATGGGTATGTGGATATTATCCAGCCTGATGTATCGCATGCGGGCGGAATTACAGAATGCAAAAAGATAATTTCCATGGCGGAAGCATTCGATGTTGCAGCAGCACCGCATTGTCCCTTGGGACCGATTGCATTAGCAGCCTGCCTTCAGGTAGATGCTACCTGCCACAATGCATTCATCCAGGAACAAAGTCTGGGAATACACTACAATCAAGGAAGTGATCTACTGGATTACCTTGTGGATAAAACCATCTTCAAATTTGATAATGGATTTGTTAAAATTCCCGATGGCCCGGGCTTGGGCATTTCCATAGATGAGGAGCATGTGAAAAAAATGGCAGCCGTTGGCCACAATTGGAAAAATCCGTTATGGAGGCACCCTGACAACAGTGTAGCCGAATGGTGATACCACAAGAAGATAAAAAGTAGTAAGAGAGGATATCGTGGACAGAAGATCATGCGTATAGATTCTTGCAGCCACTTTAAGCGTCTCCTTGGGCAACGTTTTCAAGTCAAATAACCTAGACAGCTACTAGACGCCGTTTTGCCATAAGCCAACAGCTCTATTCATATCGCAATGATTTGGATGGGTTCGTTCGGGCAGCTTTGAGCGTGTGAATGCTAACCGTGAAAAGTGCTATACCAACGACAATGATAGTTGGAATGGCAAATATCCACCACGCTAAGGGTATGCGGTAAGCAAAATCAGTGAGCCAATTGTTCATAATCCACCACGCCAGCGGTATGGCAATTACGATAGCGCCAAGCATTAAAAGTATATAGTCCTTGCTTACCAACGCGATAATGCCCGATACAGACGCACCTAGAACCTTGCGCACACCAATTTCCTTCGTGCGCTGGGTTGCAGTGAGTGATGATAATCCGAAGAGCCCAAGACAAGCAATGAAGATTGCCAGCGATGAAAAAATTCCAAATACCTTCCCAAACTGCTGATCAGCCTGATATTGCTGATTATAGTGATCGTCGAGGAAATAATGGATGAACGGGTTGCCGGGAAAAAGGGCCTTCCACTTTTCCTCAAAATTGGCAACGGACTGCCTGACATTGTCTGGGTTAAATTTAATTGAATACAGCCCACCCGGCGCTGTCTCATACCTGAATATTAGAGGTTCATAGGCCTTCTTCAACGACTCCTGGTGATAGTCTTTTACGACCCCCACAATTCTAAAGGTATCGCCCCAAAAAAAGATATGATCATCTAAAGCGTCCTCAGGTTTTCTAAAGCCCATGAGGCGATAAGCGGATTCATTAAGCATGACATTATCCGGCTCGTTGGTCACTTCGGAGGAAAATGCCCTTCCAGCGATAACCTCTAATCCATACATCGGAATAAAATCATGTTCCATCATGATAATCCGATACTGTTTGGCCTCCGTTTCGGACTGGCTAAGTCGTCGTATACCCCCTGCGTTCCACCCTGGCTGACGACCCGGCACCTCCGAAGAAGCAGTTATACCTACAACTTCAGGATACTGTTCAATTTGCTGTTTGAAAACCTGAAATTTCTGCTGATAAGTGGAGTCAATGACATTGGGCGCTTGCAGAATTAACGTTTGATCTATGTTCACGCCCAGCGATTGATCCTGCATGAACCGCAGTTGCTTGTATACTGTGAACGTTCCAACGATGAGGGTAATGGAACAGATAAACTGCACAACTACCATGCCCTTACGAAACCCGACACCAGCGTTGGTATTCTTAAATCGTCCTTTCAAGACCTCCACCGGGCGATAGCCCGACAACACAAATGCGGGATATAGACCAGAAAGCAACGCACCTCCGATTATCAAGATCCCTATCCATATCCAGAACATATTTTGCTTGAATAATAGATAGTCCAGTTCTCGACCTGTTAAATCACTAAATGAAGGGGTTAACAATATGACAAGGGCTATCGAGATAATGACGGCGGCCATGTTAAGCAGCAGCGATTCAAAAAGAAATTGTTGTATCAGCTGCGACCTGAATCCACCCATGACTTTACGCACGCCAACTTCACGCGCACGCTCAATGGATTTTGCGGTTGATAAATTAACATAATTGATCCAGGCGATCACTAAGATCAGTATTGCTACAATAGTTAAAAAATAAACAGATTGTCGATTTCCATTGGGCTTGAACTCCAACATAAAATTTGAGTCGAGGTGTATGTCGGTAATGGGCTGCATCTGAAATTTTACTCCCGCGTTGAATCGCTTCATTTCCTCACCAGCTTTTTGTTCAGCCAAAGCCGGAATTTTAGCTTCCACATCCTTAACCTCCGTTTTATCCTTTAGCAATATATAGGTGAAAAAGCCATCCCACGACCACGACATGATCGGATCATTCCACAACTTGTTTAACGAGGCGAATGACATGAGCGCATTTATATTCATATGGGTATTAGGAGGCAAATCCTCAAATACACCCGACACCTGGTATTCCTCCTTCCCGTTGTTCTTTAGTATCTGCCCAATGGGGTTACCGGAACCAAAATATTTTTTGGCAAGTGATTGTGAAAGCACAATTTTGAAGGGTTCTTTAAGGACACTTGAATCCTCCCCCGCAATCAGTTTTACAGAAAAGATCTTAAAGAAATCTTCGGTGGCAAAATATACGTGCTCCTCTTTAAAAAAAACATCGGATGTTGAAAGCGTTGCACCTGTCCCTCTCAGCCGGACATAACGCTCTACCTCGGGAAAATTTTCTTTCATATCAGGGCCGATGCCAGCACATCCTGCTGCCCATCGAGTAGCCAACACGCCATTCTCATAGCGGTCTTGTTGAATCCGGAATATCCTGGATTTCTTGTCATGAAAATCATCATAGCTGAACTCGTGCAGCACATATTGCGTGATCAGCATACAGGCCATCATGCCAATTGCCAGTCCAAGAACATTGATAAACGTAAATCCTTTGTTTCGTGAGATGTACCGCAAAACGGAGGTGAGATAGTTTTTGATCATCGGATTGTTATTAGAACGTAGTACTTGCTAATATAACAATAGTTACAGTGCAACACTAGCCATACCACCAGGGTTAACAGGGTTGGCAACAGTCGTTCACATCGACTGATGGCTTGGAGTTACGAGCAATTAGAATCCTGATGATAGCAGCGCAAGGGAGTTGACTTATGAAAACACGATGAACCCCGATTCAATTTAACAAGTAAGAAATGTTCGCAGGCGGACTAGTTTTAGAACTTCGAACCCCGTTTGCTTTCTAATTTCCGGTTTACCTGACGAAGGACTTCGTCCAATTCATTTGCTGATACCCGAAGGCGGGAGATGATTTCGTCGCGTTCGTGTTTTAACTGTTTTACTTTAACCAACTCTACCAGTCCGAGAATTCTCGCGAGCGGGCCGCGTACCTCATGAGCGGTGAAGAACGCATACTCAACAAGCTTCTGATTTTGCATTTGTATCTCTTCTGTACGCTGTTGTACTTTTTCCTCCAGGCTTTCATTCAACTTGTTTATCTCAACATTCAATGCCTGCAAAGCTTGTCTTGCGGTCTTATTGTTTTCATTCAAACCGTACAACTTATAACCAAAAAGTGTTACCAATACCAAGATTATAGTGACGCCAATAATGGCGAGATATTGACGTTGGATTTGAGCTTCCTTAAAGGCTAACATTTGTTCCTTTTTTTCAAATTCGTAAAGCATATGCATCGTTTTGATTTGTTGTGATTTCTGGCTATCAAAAATTTCACGTTCCAACTCACCCGCCTTCTTAGTGTAAAACAACGATGAATCCGGATTATCAATGTCGGAGAAGTAGCTGGCCAAATGCTGATTCGTCTCCATTTCATTAGACTTGTTATTCTCATGGCGTGCCAACATTAGGGCCCGCTTTAAATAATGGTATGCAGAATCATACCGGTTGGCCTCCAGATACAGCTTTCCCAACTGTTTGTTGGCTTCAATGATTTGAATTTGATCATTGGCTTTCGCTGCAGTCCGGATAGTTTCGTAATAATAGCCAGATGCATACGGCCAGTTTTTAATTTGGTGATACATTTTGCCCAATTGCAGCATAGCCCGGCTGATCCCACGAATATCATTCAATACTCGGTAGCGCTTTAACGCCTCCTTTCCGAACGCTAGCCCTCTATCGAATAATTTTTGCTTCATGTAGATCTCGCCCAGGGTGAGTATAACTTTCGCAATTCCCAGGCTGTCTCCTATTTCGCGCTTGAGGCCCAACGATCTGGTGGAAAGCTCATATGCCTTCTCGATGTCCTCTCTTGCATTGAATACGATAGCCATATTGTTGAAGACATCCGATTGTCCAGCCTTATTGTCATTTGCCTCGTACAGCTTCAGGGCCTCATATGAATACTCTATCGCTTTATCGTGCTCTCCTTTTACATAATACGTGGCACCGAGGATTTTATAGCCTTCAGCCAGGCCAGCCTGGTAGTTCGTTTCCCGGGATTGACCTATGGCCTCTGTGGCGAATTTTTCGGCATCGTCGATGGATATTCGCGTGTAAGCTAATGCGACATTATTAAGTAAATCAATGCGTTTTTTGTCGTTTTCGGCGTGGGGAAGTGCATTCAATAGGGAATCCAGCTCATGTTTGGCGTGAGCGGTAATTCCATTAAAAAACAGCGCAACCAACCAAAACAATAGGGAAAATCTCTCCATTTTAAAAAACAAACCTACATAGCGAACGATAAAGTTAGGCTAAAATAGTTCTCTTGCTATGCGGTAAATGGGGTCTGACTTACCCATGCTATAAAAATGCAAGGTAGGCACATTATGCTCTATGAGTTCTTTTGACTGCTTGACACACCATTCTATTCCTACTTCCCTGACGGCCGCGTTATCCTTGCTTTTTTCAACGGCCTCGGATAATTCCTCGGGAATATCAATATGAAATGCTTTGGGAAGGATGTTAACCTGGCCTTTACCAGTCAAAGGCTTGATCCCCGGAATTATAGGAACATTTATGCCCACCTTCCTGCATTCCTCTACAAATGCAAAATACTTTTGATTGTCGAAAAACATTTGCGTTACAATATATTCTGCGCCGAGGTCAACTTTTAACTTCAAATATTTCAAGTCAGTCTTCAAATTCGGGGCTGAAAAATGCTTTTCAGGATATCCCGCAACCCCTATACAAAAGTTTGTGGGCGAAGGATTCTGTAACTCATCGTCTAGATAAATACCTCGATTCATCTTGCATACCTGTTCAAGCAATTCTGATGCATATCGATATCCATCCGGCTCAGGTACAAAGCGGGATTCGGTTTTAATCGCATCACCCTGCAAGACAAGGATGTTATCGATGCCTAAAAAGTGAAGGTCAATAAGGGCATTTTCAGTTTCCTCACGTGTAAACCCACCGCAAATAATGTGGGGTACCGTGTCTACTTTATACCGGTTTTGAATTGCTGCACATATTCCAACGGTACCAGGACGTTTCCGCGTCGTTCTTTTCTCAAGAAGTCCGCTGGGCATTTTTTTATAAACATATTCCTCGCGATGATAGGTAACATCAATAAAGGGAGGTTTGAATTCCATTAATGGATCAATGTTATCAAACAACATCTTTATATTTTCGCCCTTCAGCGGCGGGAGAATTTCAATGGTAAATAAAGTCTTCCCGTTTGCGTTTTTTAAGTGTTCACAGACTTTCATGTTCGTTGTGTGTAGGTATTTATGTGTCTAAGTGTTTAGGTGTGTCTCGTTTATTCAAGTATCGAATTAGCGCCAGGCAAAGTGCTTTAACCTCGTCCGCTTTGAGTTGGATCTCCCTAACTTTTTCTGTATCAATATATTCCAAGTCGGAAAGCACATATAGGATACTTTTTACTTCGGATGCTGAATTGTTGGCAGTATCCAGGTAACGGATGAATTCCTTGCTACTAAACTTCCCAAAGCCCTCTGCGATATTATTCATTGTGGACAATGCCGCCCTTTTCAACTGGCTCTTAGTATCAAAATCTCGAGATAACTTTCCAAACTCTGATATTAAGTAAATTTCCTTGACAAGATTACGCGCCTCCTGCCAGCAACGCAATTCCTCAAACTTTTTTATCTTGCCCATACATACTTTTATTGATAGCTAACTCAAACACATAAACACTTAAACACTCAAACACTTTAAACATCGTAAGCCAAATTCGGCGACAACCACCTCTCAACATCTTCTACGCTCATCCCCTTCCGGCCCGCATACTCTAGTACCTGGTCTTTTTCAATCTTGCCAAGGCCAAAATATTTGGAGTCGCTATTTGCAAAATAGAAACCGCTAACGGAGGAGGCAGGGTACATGGCAAAGGATTCGGTTAGTCTTATGCCTGCTTTCTCCGCATCGAGTATTTCGAATAATATTCCTTTTTCTGTATGGTCCGGACATGCAGGATACCCTGGCGCGGGACGGATGCCGCTGTATTTCTCTGCGATCAATTCGTCATTGCTTAATTTTTCATCCGAAGCGTATCCCCAAAATTCCCTGCGGACCCTGGCATGCAGACACTCGGCAAAGGCTTCGGCTAACCGGTCGGCGAGAGCCTTGACCATGATATCGGAATAATCATCTTGCAGCTCTTTATACTTAGCCAACAGCTTTTCGATACCCAGGCCAGCTGTTACTGCGAACATGCCAATGTAGTCCTGCCGGCCTGAAGTTTCCGGTGCAATGAAGTCGGCAAGGCAGAAGTTTGGAAGGCCCTGCGCTTTCTTGTTTTGCTGTCTGAGGAAGTGTAAAGTTGTGAACGAGGCCTCGCCTTCTTTCCTGGAGAGCTTCACATCATCCGTTTCGGTTCGTACCGCTGGATAAAATCCTATGACACCATTGGCTTGCAGACTTCTGCTTTGAACGATCTGATCCAACATCTTTTGTGCATCGTCAAACAGCCTTCGAGCTTCCGTACCAACCACTGAATCATTGAATATGCCGGGGTACCGGCCAGCCAGCATCCATGTTTGGAAAAAAGGAGTCCAATCGATGAACTTCCGGATTTCCTCCAAAGGATAGTTTATAAATTGTTTACTTCCGAAAAACTTTGGCCTTGTGATCTGCGTGGTCTTCCAGTCTATCTTTACCTGATTGTTGCGTGCATCACGCAACGAGATATAGTTCTTCTGCTCTTTTCGTTTTTCGTAGTCTTCGCGAAGTTTAGCGTACTCGTTCTTGAACCTCCCTTTGATTGTCTCAAATGTGTCGGGGTTGATGAACTCGCTGGCGACAGGTACGCTACGCGAAGCATCAAGAACATGTACAACTGGACCGCTGTATACGGGATCAATTTTAACAGCGGTATGGATTCGCGATGTCGTAGCGCCTCCGATCAACAAGGGCATCACCATTTTTTCGCGCTGCATTTCTTTCGCCATATGTACCATTTCATCCAGTGATGGCGTGATTAAGCCACTAAGACCAATCATGTCAACCTTTTCGCGTTTGGCTGCCTCGATTATTTTTTCGGAGGGCACCATGACGCCGAGGTCAACGACATTATAGTTATTGCACGCCAGAACAACACCCACGATATTTTTGCCGATATCATGAACATCTCCCTTGACCGTTGCCATCAGAATTTTTGCGGCGGGTTTGTCCCCGCCCCCGTTGTTTCTTTTTTCTTCCTCGAGGTATGGGGTAAGGTAAGCCACTGATTTCTTCATCACGCGAGCGCTTTTTACCACCTGGGGTAAAAACATTTTGCCTGCGCCAAAGAGATCACCAACAACATTCATTCCGGCCATGAGTGGTCCCTCTATTACATTCAAGGGCTTTCCATATTTTTGACGGGCTTCTTCGGTATCGTCATCAATGTAGTCTATTACACCTTTTACCAGGGCATGTGTCAGACGTTCCTCAACAGAGCCTTTTCTCCATTCGTCATCGACTTCCTTTTTCTTTGCGGATCCTTTTACCGTTTCAGCAAATTCCAGTAACCGCTCCGTTGCATCTTCCCGTCTGTTTAGCAATACGTCTTCTACACGTTCCAATAGATCCTTATCTATATCATCATACACTTCGAGCATGGCAGGATTAACGATTCCCATATCCATTCCTGCTTTGATAGCATGATACAGAAAGGCGGTGTGCATGGCTTCCCTCACTTTCTGGTTACCTCGAAAACTAAATGACACGTTACTCACACCACCGCTCACATGGGCATGAGGAAGGTTTTCTCGGATCCATTTTGCCGCCCGGAAAAAGTCCACTGCATAATTCCGGTGCTCTTCAATACCCGTTGCAACCGGAAAGATGTTCGGATCGAATATGATGTCTTGCGGCGGGAATTTGACATCATTGACGAGTATATCATAAGCACGTTTGCAGATATCAATCCGACGCTCATAGGTATCGGCCTGTCCGTCTTCGTCAAATGCCATCACTACAACGGCTGCGCCATACCGCTTGACAAGTTTAGCCTGTCTGACAAATTCTTCCACGCCGCCCTTCATGCTGATGGAGTTTACGATGCCCTTTCCCTGCAAACACTTCAGCCCGGCTTCAATGACATGCCATTTTGAAGAATCTACCATAACCGGAACTCGCGCGATCTCAGGTTCGGAAGCCATTAGGTTAAGAAATCTTACCATGGCTGCTTCGGAATCGATCATACCCTCGTCCATGTTTACATCAATTACCTGGGCACCTCCCCGTACCTGATCTAACGCCACCTCCAAAGCCTCGTCGAATTTGTCATCTTTGATAAGCTTTAAAAATCTAGCAGAGCCAGTGACGTTAGTTCTTTCGCCGATGTTAACAAAGTTTGACTGATTAGTGATCTCAACGGCCTCAAGGCCACTGAGATTAAGTGTGTTTTGGTTCATAGTTGTTATAAGAGTCCACGGTCCATAGTCAATGGTCCATAGCAGATAGTATTTTATTTTATAGAGTTCCTCAATGCCTGAATCCCCCTTATCAGGTCTGTAAGTTTGATATAGAAAAAGTCGAAAGCATTTTGGCTGACAAGATTTCGTTTCTTCGCCAGATACAGGCATCCGACCACTTCGATGGCGGATCGAAGAGCATACCCTAAAAATTTCTTAAATTCCAAATTGGACTGACCGGTAGATCCCTCCGCGATGTTTAGAGATATCGAATCCGAAGCGCGTTTAATCTGGCTAGATAAAACATATAACTCATCCTTGGGAAAGGTTTTAACCAAATCAGAAATTTCTTTTGACAAGTCCACGGCTTTCTCCCATACTTTCAACCTTTCAAACTTAAACGCCATAATTCGCTCACATGCTATTGACCATGGACCATGGACTGTGGACTTTTCTCGGCTTATACTTCGCCGCCAATTCGGCAATTACTTTAATATGTTCAGGCGTAGTACCACAGCAACCTCCAACTATGTTGACAAGACCTTCCTTTAAGAACTCTTCTATCTGTGCTCCCATTTGTTCGGGTGTCTCATCGTACTGACCGAATTCATTAGGTAAACCAGCATTAGGGTACGCGCTTACGAAGAACGGAGCCTTCTCACTAAGCACGCGTAAATATGGTCGAAGCAACGAAGCGCCCAGTGCACAGTTCAAACCAATACTTAATAATGGTACATGCGAAACGGAGACCAGAAATGCTTCTGTCGTCTGTCCAGACAAGGTCCGGCCGCTGGCGTCAGTAATGGTACCCGACACCATAACGGGTATTTCCATTCCACGTTCATCAAACAACTCCTGGATCGCAAATAATGCCGCTTTAGCATTTAATGTGTCGATAATGGTCTCGAGCAACAGCAGGTCGACACCCCCGTCAACCAACCCTTGGGCTTGTTGTTTGAAAGCCACTTTGAGTTGATCGAATGTGATTGCGCGAAATCCAGGGCTGTTGACATCCGGGGATAGGGATGCCGTTTTATTTGTCGGACCCATAGCGCCAGCAACAAACCTGGGTTTGTGCGGCTCCTTCTTTGTAAATTCGTCGGCTACTTCTCTGGCAATTCTTGCTGACACAAAGTTTATGTCATAGACAGCATCTTCGAGATGATAATCAGCCTGAGCAATAGTAGTAGCGCTGAAAGTATTAGTTTCGATGATATCTGCCCCAGCCTCGAAGTAAAGTGCGTGTATTTCCTTGATAATATCGGGGCGCGTGATAGAAAGGATGTCATTATTTCCCTTAAGGGGATACCGATGATTCTTAAATCGTTCTCCCCGAAAGTCTTCCTCTGTAAGGTTGTGGCGTTGAATCATAGTGCCCATAGCACCATCAATCACAAGAATTCTCTCTTTAAGTATGTCCTGGATTTTCATAGGCTCTCTTTTTATGGTGTACTTTCCAGAGAGCCCGGTATGGGGTTACTTATCTTTTCCCGCCGAGGCGGGATGGGATTTAGCACAACACCCCGTTGGTGGCGGGATAGGATGCTAAGACGTCACGGGGCCCAAACCCTCGGTCTTTCTGGATAAGCAGTGCAAATAAAACTATAAGAAATGAAATATAAAAGGTTTACTCAGCGAAGTGTCGTGGAGTAACTCAGGAACTTACAGCAAAGTTAACCCACCGGGAAGCAAACTCTACGCCCAGGACGATGTTAATGGAGTCACCCACCACTCACTCCATGAAAAATGCGGTATGCAATCGAATTAGGAATGATCATAACAGAGAAATTAGCTATGAACCATATGCAACTCAAAACATTGGACAAACTTTGATAGTTTTGTTAGTGCAGGCTGGATATCCTTCAAGTATTAAATAAGTCAAGATTGTATTGAAACTCGCAGCAATAGACATCGGCTCCAACGCAATCCGGTTTCAGATCTCTACGGTGCTAGATCACTCGCCACAGACCTTGTTCAAGAAACTTGAATATGTGCGATTCCCGCTACGTCTAGGTCACGATGTCTTTAGCTCTGGACGAATCACAGACAAGAGCATTGCTAAATTCAAAAAGTTAATGAAGGCCTTTCGCTTGCTGATAGAGCTTTATGAAGTAGATGATTATATGTTTTGTGCTACGTCTGCCATGCGTGAATCCGAAAATGGTGCGGACCTTGTAGCAGCTGTCAAAGAAGAGATCGGGATTGAGATTCATATTATCGACGGAAACAGGGAGGCTGAGTTCATTAATCGCGCTATTACTTCTTATTTGTCTACCAAGACATATCTGCACATAGATGTAGGCGGAGGGAGCACCGAACTAAATCTGTATGTTGGTGGAAAAAAAATAAAGACGCGGTCGTTCAAAGTCGGGTCTGTTCGCGTATTAGAGCATACCGATTCTCCTGTTATGTGGCAGGACATGGAACATTGGGTAAAATCCAATATTAAAAAGAGTTATGGCAAAGTGATTGCTGTCGGTACTGGTGGCAATATCAGCAAGATCTTCGAACTCGCTCTAACGCGTCCGGGAAAGACGATATCTATAAAAAAAGTGAAGCAGATCCGCGACATGATCGAAAGTTACACCATAGAAGAACGGATCTATAAACTCCAAATGAATCCTGACCGCGCTGATGTTATTATTCCGGCAAGCAACATTTATCTAAAAGTGATGGAGTGGGCACGCTCATCAACTATCCTGGTGCCCGAAGTGGGATTAAAAGATGGAATAATCTTTCATCTTTATGAAAAGAATATCCTGCAAAAGAAGATTGAGTTTTGAATTTACTTCGGGTTTCGCTTATCTATAGTACTCTTGCCTTTCTTGCGCTCTTCTGTTTTCAAATCGACTAGGTATGACAGTGAAATTCTGAAGCCTTGATTTCGCGATTTAAGCGGATCTTCATAATAAATCCCCGAAAAACTTCCATCTGCCTTTGCCAGGTAACTATGACCAAGTTCATAGCGGACGGAAAAAATGAACCGTGTTTTGTACCATGGTTCAAATACCATTCCGCCTATAACGTTCAGTCCGAGCTGCAGCCTGTTGGAATTCTTTACCTTCATTTCTTCTGGCGATTCGTCGTCATCGGAAGAAGTGAAGTTTATCTTGTATGAAAACGCATCTTCATTGTTTTCTTCCAGTTCGGAACTAAAGAACGTTCCTTTTCCTCCAAGCCAATAGCTTATATTAGGTCCGATACCCAGAAAATATTTGAACTCCTTGCTTTTTCCGATTCGTCCTTTAAAGTCAACGGTATAGTTAATGGGCATATCGATATAGCTATACGTAGTTTTGTTTTTCAGCATGCTGTCAAATTTTCCAGTAAGCACTCGCCCTTTGGTCGCATATAACACCGAGGTGTGCAGAAAAAAACGCTTGCGAACCCTGAACGCAATGTGTCCCCCGGCGTGAAAGCCCACGACTGGTTTCATTCCGAACCGCTCTTTGAGCTCGTCATCTTTGAAAGTTGTCCAGGAATAATTCACACCCAGTTCGGGGCCCACTAACAGTTGCGAGAATGCGGTTGCATATGTAAGAAGATATGCAATCAGCGCTATAAAAAAAGTTTTCACAAAAAATTGTTAAAGAGTCGAAAAAGTTACATGAACATTTATTCGATATGGTCAAGGTAGGTAAGCGACTTAACTAACTGAAGCAAAAAACGACGTATATTCGGGTGTTACTGCAAAGTGACTTTTCACCGGGACAATAGTTCACACACGGGTGGAGGCTATTTTTTACGATAAGCAGTCGAATTGCCTGCTCCTTTAAAGTGACTTTTATGCTTTTGTCCCGATTAATGGTTGTGAATGCGCTATTTTTTTAACTTCATAATAACCTGTTTTTTTTTATTGTGCTGCAGTGCATACGGCGTATTGCGTGCCCAAAATTTTCCAGTTTACAACAGTTATTACGTCAATCCTTTCTTGTATAATCCTGCAGAGGCGTTAACAGAATATGCCCAGGTTTTTGCATTACACCGACAACAATGGATGAATATCGAGGGAGCTCCCACGGTCTCAGCGTTGACGTTTAATACATTATTGAATGAATCACGCGCAGGGCTGGGGGGCAAGTTTTCCTCTTACCAACGGGGGCTATTAAACACGACAGATTTCCAGTTAGCATATGCCTATGGTGTACCCATGGGGCAAAAAAACTGGCTATTCCTAGGGCTTTCCGGAGGCGCAATTACCAACTCTATCGATATTACACAGGTCAGCGATCCTAACGACCCAGCTATTGCAAACTACCTGGCTAATAATATACAACCAGCGGCAGGTTTCGGTGCGCTTTATCGATCTGGCTCCGGTTTAAACGTGGGAGTATCGCTTCCGCAGCTATTCCCCAGTGTTTATAACAGCAATGCCAGCTTTTCTAATACCACCGTGTCGCCTGCAGATAATGTTTTTGTCACAATTTATTACAAGAGAAAAGTTGAGAGCAAAATAGCAAGCCGTAAGCAGGGCGGGCTAAAAAGGAAGGTGCGGACACAGGAAACCGTTGCTCCCCTGGAAATATATTTTAACTACAAATATTCGAAGTTTGGAAACAGTCAGTTTGAATTCCTTGGCAAACTAAATATCACGCAAAACTTCTGGCTGGGTGGCTCCTATCGGTTGCCTTACGGCTGGACTGGAAATCTTGGTATAAACACACAACGTTTTATATTTGGTTACTCCTACGAGCCTAGCAATCAACCCGCCGATGGATTTTCGCAGGGGTCACACGAAGTCATTCTGGGCCTAAAATTAGGCAGCTTGAAAAAATTCAAGCGAGCTGCTCCGGTGCTTCGCTCGACACTGACCAAATCACCTAATGAAAAGCATACCGCGCGTTTTCAGGATACCGCTGACGATCCTGATAAGATCAATAATGATCAAGAAGCAGCTAAGAAGAAATATTTCGTGGTGATACGACTGTTCAATGACTTTACACAAGCTGACAACTTCAAAAAGAAACTCATTGGCGATAAGTTCAATGCGGAAATATTCTATAATCCACAAGACAAAAAGTATTACGTGCACGTATTGGAAACGTTAAAGGCTTCAGAAGCGCATGAAGAGATCAGAAATCTTAAGACCTATACCAAACTAAAGGATGCGCGACTACTTATAGTAACGTCCGATAAGTGACCTTAATATCAGGTTACATTGACATGGGCAAAACGGATTAAGGTACGATGAACCGAATGCAAGCAAAAACTATGCGTGCCGTCTGCCTCTTCTCTTTAATGATAATTGCGGTTCTCCCTTCCATGGCGCAAAAGCCTGAGATAAAATCGGTAGATAAGTCAGAAGGACACATGGAAGAAATCGTTACCATCAAAGGCGCCTTCTTCGGTACCGACGCCACTAAATTAGCCGTTACTTTTGGCGCCTCAAAGGCCGAAATTCTGTCAATAACAGATCAAATGCTGGAGGTGAAGGTCCCGTCTGGAACCACGTACAGCAATATTGCAATAACAAACCTGACAACCGGCCTATCAGGGTATACGTCTACACAATTCCTCCTGAACTTTAATGGTACGCCCGGCTTCCAAGTCACCGACTTGCAGGGTCAGTACAATTTTCCTGCAGGCGCCGCGGCTACTGAAGGACTTTATGATCTATGTATGTGCGATTTTGATGGCGATAAGAAAGTGGATGTTGGCACAGCAAATGATAACTTCAAATTCCTTAACATTTACCCCAACGGTTCGACTATTGGCAATGTTTCATTTCCCAGCAAGACCGCAGTTAATATCGCTTCGCTTTCTCTTCATATCCGCTGCGGGGATTTGAACGGCGATGGTAAGCCGGATCTGGTGGCTACCGAAAGTGGAAGCACCGACAAGGTCTTTATTTTAAAGAACGTGAGTACCGGCGTTGGTAACTTTTCATTCTCAGCTCCGATTCCTATTACACTTGCAGGCAAGAGACCGAAGAGAATTGAAATTGCCGATGTGAATTCCGACGGCAAACCTGAAGTGATTGTCACTTCTCAAGGCAGTAACACGGTGACGGTGCTGATCAATCAGAGCTCGCTAGCCGCGATAACCTTTTCCCCGATTGCTCCTATCGAAATTTCCATACCAGGCGCCGTCAGCACGGAAGGCCTGGCAGTAGAAGATCTGAATGGCGATGGCTTGCCTGAAATTGTAACGAGCCAATTTCAAACGAACTCGAACATATATGTAGTCGAAAACAAAAGTTCTCCCGGCGCATTCCTGGCAGGCGACATCAAGAATCTGACAGTTGGTACACCTATTAAGAACATAAGAATTGGTGACCTTGATGGTGACGGTAAAAAGGATATCGCATTTACACAGCTAATCTCTTCAACGGTTGGCATATTCTTAAATGAAACTACCTCCGCGCGTGCCTTCGCAAGCCTGAAGACTTTTGAAACGGATATAACTCCATGGGGAATCGATTTTGGCGACCTGGACGGCGACGGGAAAACCGACATTGGCCTTGCGTCCCTCACCAAAAAGTCCCTGACAGTGCTGAATAATAAGAGCAGTATTGGAAACCTTGCTTTCGACAGGTTTACGATCCCGACGACCTATATTAACAGGCACATCGCAATATGTGATGTGGATACGGATGGAAAGCCAGACGTCGTATTCACCAGCATCGACGACAACAACCTTAACATCCCCGCTTCTAAAGTTTCAATATTTCGAAATAAAGCATGTATGGTTCCAGTTGTAAGTCCCGAAGGACCCCTGAATATTTGCTCTGGATTTCCCCTGGAATTAAAAGCGACCAAGGGCGGCGGTGTGATCTATGAATGGACCAACACTACCGCCTCAATCACAACCACTGGCACGGAAACGTTTGCTCCTACTGTATCTGGAGATTATGTGGTCAAAGCCATCTCAGAAACCAATGCTTGTAATGAGATATCTAATACTGTAAGAATAACCATTACTCCGGGAACGGCAGCAGATCCGTTGCCTACTAATGACGGACCTATTTGCCTGGGGCAAACTATGAACCTGAAAATCTCCAATGACCTTGGTGCTGGATTTACTTACGAATGGTCAGGACCAGAAAATTATTCAGGTTCCGGCTTGAATCCTGCCCCTATTGCCAATTTCAGACTCATAAATGCGGGCCGCTACTACGTTGATGTAAAGGCAGCCAGCGGATGCGTTGCGAGGCGGGAATCAACTTTAGTGGAGGCGATCGACTTGCCCGACTTCAAGGTTGGTTTTACAGGATCCGACGTCATTTGTTCAGGGGATCTCAAACAGTTAAATATTGTTCCAAACTCCCCTGGATTTACTTATCAATGGTACGAGAAATCATCCGGAATGATTGCTGGCGCAGTCTCTCCAACCCATACTATCGGAGCATCAGGAGAGTACTACTATACAGCCACATCTGCAAACCCAAGTTGCTCAACCGTCACCTCGTCAAGTGCCAGGATGGCAGTAGTATCCTTGCCTACACCTGATTTTTCTATGCCCGCAACTGCATGCAGAGGACAGGAAGTAGGTTTTACAAATCAATCAACTTTCGACAGCCAGGCCATACCCAACTACATGTGGGCGTTTGGGGATGGCGCCATATCTACGGACAAAGACCCCAGGCATATTTATAATGCAGCAGCAACGCATTCGGTTAAACTTACTGTGAGCTATAACGCTAACGCATGCGCTTCAACGGTAACCAAATCGCCACTAGCCATCACGGACGCACCAGCAGCTACCATCGTAACAGATCTAAGCAAGTATGAGATATGCCCCGAAGAATCGTTGGTACTAATGGTGAGCGGAACCTTTACATCTTATGCGTGGAGCAATGGGGCAAATACTCCAACGATTACCATAGACGAACCAGGAGATTACAATGTCACAGTAATTGCTGTGAATGGCTGCGAATTAAAGGCTTCACAATCGATCGCTGGCCTCCCGTCACCCGAAGTTATGCTTACCGCCACCCCTGAGATAATTGACGAAGGACAAAGCGTACAACTCCAAGCAACTGGTCTCGAAACATTTACCTGGGAACCGTCGGAAACATTATCAGATGCAACAGTTGCTAACCCTGTAGCCATTCCTTTCTCCTCCGTCACTTATACGCTGACCGGCAGAGATATAAACAATTGCATGGGCACCGCCTCAATTGAGGTAAAAGTTAGAGGTGAAGCCATTGTAAAAAAACTCAAACCTGACAACTTCTTTTCACCGAACCAGGACCTTTTCAGTCCCTATTGGAAAGTGGAAAAAATTGATGAATATCCTCAATGCGCGGTAACAATTTACGATGACAAAGGTGTAAAGGTATTTGACGCCAAACCGTACATGAACGATTGGGACGGATCATTCAACGGCAAGAAGTTGCCTGATGGAGTTTACTACTACATCATACGTTGTGAAGGAGAAGAAAGCGCGCCCAGATCGGGAAGCATAACGATGCTCCGATGAATTTTTAAGGTAAAATCGCAGCATTTTTTTTCTGGTATGTGCTTTGCCTCGCTGCAAGATCTTTCTAATGAATTGTAAAACTTACGTCTAAGGTTACAACCGCTTATCACATAACATAAACGGGTAAATACTATCCTCTTCGACATTGGCTTTAATCTAATTGCATCGCTATGAAGAAGATTTTTTACTTAACCTTAATATGCACCAGCCTTTTTGCTACCACGACTACGCTGGCACAGGTAAAGGAAATTTGTGCTAACAGTATTGATGATGACGGCGACGGTTTCATCGACTGTTTCGATGGGGAATGCGCCAATGAAGTTGTTTGTAACGGTGGTTATATTGGTAACGACCTTAACTGTGAAGCAACACCTTCCGAATTTCCAAAGTTTTCACTATCACTTGAATCCACTTCAGAAAACGGAACTGCTATCCACCTTGGCAGAATTGCGGTCGGGGATCTTGACCGAGACGGAATACCGGAAATGGTTACCACTAACCGGTACTCAAAGAAAATATTCATTCTGAATGGCGATAACACTGCAGGTGTCAACACCATTCAGAAATCCCTGACAGTTGATTACTCCCCTGCTTACACCGATGTTTTAATCGGAAATATTGATAATGATAATTGTGCGGAAATTTTTGTAGTCAGCACAAAATGGAACGTATATGCCTATGACTGCAACCTTAACCTTCTCGCAGGGTATCCCATCGCGATGACCGACGATCCCGGTATGATGGGTCTTGCCGACTTTAACGGCGACGGCAAAGTCGAACTCTACGCGCGAAATGCAATTTATAATGCTCACACGGGCGCCACAATAGTTGCTCCATCAGCGGACTGGGATAAAAAGGCCGGAGGACCCGTCGCAGTCGATATTTTGAATGACGCGACGAAAAATGCGCACTTATTGACCGATGCCATCAAGGATGACAATCTCGAGTTAGTCGTAGGCGGAATTATTTACAGCGTAAATATTGCCGGTGGAACAATCACTTCTGAAAAGACTATTGCCAACTACGGAAGGAAAACAGATGCGGATGCCACTAGTATAGCCGACTATAATCTGGATGGTTCATTGGATGTAATTGCATCCGGAAGAAATACAAGCGATAACAATACTACCGTTTTCTTTTGGGATGTAAAGAACGGTGTAATTAAGACATTTTCAGATCCAATTCCTGGCGACTTTACGATCCAAAATTGTCAAGGTGCGACAGGTACCAGTACAGATGATTACTATAAGAATGGTTGGCACCAGGGCACGGGGCGTGTCAATATCGCAGACCTAGATGGAGACGGTCAACTCAATGCGGCATTCGTATCTGGAAAATTCCTCTATGCGCTGAAGGAGGATATGACTTTATTATGGAAGATCACAGTAAATGAGGAAACTTCCGGTAATACAGGTTGCACCCTTTTCGACTTTAATGGTGATGGTCAATCTGAAGTTGTATACAGAGATGAAAGGTTTATCTATATCATCAACGGAACAAATGGAGCGATTTTTACCCAACAACCTTGTATATCTCGTACCAATCGTGAATACCCAATCGTTGCTGATGTCGATGCGGATGGCAATACGGAACTTTGCGTAACCTGCCGAACTGTCGACTTTATCCAAAACGGAACCATTACGGATCCAACACATCCAGACTATCGGAAATCGGATGAGGCTAACTTCTGTGACCTGGCTAAGTCCGAATTCTCTCACGTGCGCGTGTTCCGGTCCGGAGCTGAACCTTGGGTACCGGCACGCCGGGTTTGGAATCAGCATGGTTATTTTAATGTTAACGTTAACGATAACCTGAGTATTCCTAAGATCCAACAAAAACATCACCTGGTGTTTTCGGAGAATGTGTGTACCGTGGGAAAAAACAGACCGTTGAACAGCTTCCTCAATCAATCTCCATTTTTGAATTCGCTGGGTTGCCCCAAATATGCGTCGCCAGACTTAGCGTATGTTCAAAATTCCTTAACAATCAATCCGCCGACGTGTCCGAATACAAACTTTACCGTCTCATTTCAAATCACGAATCTAGGCGATGTGTCGCTTAGCGGAACCGTCCCGATAACGTTTTACAATGGTAATCCTAGTAACGCTGGTGCAACAAAGCTGAATACAATAAACGTAAACTTAAGTTCATTTGCAGTTGGTAGCGTGCATTCCGTATCCAATGCAACTGTAAATGGACCCGGCTCTCCTTTCACTTTGTATATCGTTTTGAATGACGGTGGTAATACGGTGCCTACCCCGATAAAGCTCCCTAATACAAATTTCATTGAGTGCGACTACGGTAATAATATCATCTCGGGTCCGGTAAACCCGCTTCCGGTCTCACTAACTGCCCTTAAGGTGCAGGATAATGTTAAGTGTTCACCGGATACCTCACCCGACAACGGAGCAGTCAGGGCGTTCGTGCCAAATGGTGTTGTTGAAAATACCACGGACTACAATTTCTACTGGTCTATTGGAAACGTTGCAAAGCCTGTTGCGTCTGCCGACCACGTAGGGCCGACTTATACTGGGTTAAAGGACGATACCTACACGGTATACGCGATTCACAAGACCGCGAATTGTAATACCGATACAAAACAAGTAGTAGTGGGAAAAATAAACTCAACTGTTAACGTTCGGATAATTCTCGAAAATCCTTATGACAACTGCAAAAATCCTAACGCTAAGCTCCGGGCTGTTATTAATGACGTAGAGTTCGATGGTGTTCAGAATGGTGTGGGGGAACCAACCGGAAAGTACACCTATACATGGTACGAAGGAAATGACATATTCGGCGATCTCGTCGGTTCAAGTCACGAACAGACAAACCTGAAGCCGATTGCCTATACTGTTCTTGTCAAGGATAAGGCAACAGGTTGCCAAACTATTGAATCGTTCTCGATTCCCGACCAACGCGTAAAGCCGCTACCAACCGTTACGAAGGTTGATGCTACTTGTTCTCAGCTACCAGTGGGCAGCGCATCTGCAACTGTTGGAGGAATTACTGCAGGATATAAGTTTGAATGGTTCGATGGAGACCAAGTCAAGCCCAGCCCGGATTTCACAGGTGCTTCATATCAAAACCTTGCCGCGGGAGAGTATACGGTTGTGGCAACCCTAAACTCTTCCCATTGTAGTTCCGATCCCGTTACCATTACGGTTTTACAGACGGCGCCTCCTGTCGTAACTGCATCGGTTGTGGCCCACCAAACATCATGTGATCCAGCTCAGCCAAATGGGTCGGGATCAGCAACTGTAGCCGGCGTAACCACGGGCTTCAACTTTGAGTGGTTCCTAGGACAAAATACATTACCGCAGAACAGCGTTGCAACTACCAGCACGGCCACTGGCCTGAAGGTTGCACTGTACACCGTTAAGGCTACCGACATCTCTACCAGTTGCTCCAGCACGACGGAGGTTACCATCAACTTTGCAGCGGTTACACCGACGCTGACGCTAGCGTCATCATTAAATGCCACCCAGTGCGAGCCTCCAAACGGTTCAATCACCGTTGGCGTGAGTCCAGGTTCACCATCTGACTATACATTCTCCTGGTACAATGGTTCAAGTGTGAAAGCTACGCCAGACTTTACGGATACGGACCAAACGCTGACTGGTTTACCCGCCGGAACCTATACTGTAAAGGGAAATTTTGACGCTCGCCATTGCGAAACCACGCCATTGACAGTGTCCATTACAAATACGGCACCAGCAATTTCATTTACACCGACGAATGTCGTACGACCGAGTGACTGTAACGACAACCACGGTGAGATTTCGGTATCGGTAGCAGCGGTCGGCAATACATTGGGATTTGATTTTGAATGGCGGAAAGGTCAGGCACCATTCTTAGAGGGCGCCATTACCACAGTGTCGAATACATCGACTACCACAACGGCAACATCCTTAACAACTGGTATCTATACTTTGATCGCTACCAATCGCAATAATGGATGTACTTCCTCTCAAACCTTTGATCTTCCATTTGATGATGCTCAGGTTCTTTCATTTATTAATAAATTAGATATTCAAACCTGCGCGCCTGGAACGGATGGAAGTATCCAGGTGAGGTTAACTCCCACGCCCGGCTTTGTAGAGAGTGATTATACCATCTATGTCTATGAGGGAAAGAATGATTTAGGACCAGGTGGAACTGTTTTCGCATCATTTGCGGGTGTCGATGGTCAGCCCAACTACGATTTGAATTCACCTTTACAACCCCAGTTCTATACGTTCGTGGCAGTCACTACTAATCCGGCAAGGGTCAGCACGTTCAACTGTCGTTCTGTTCCTGTTACAGTAGAACTTAACCAGGTTACACAGGATCCTGTTTTTACGGGTAACCCTCCTGTGAACAATGTTAATTGTACTGGGGCGCCGGGCACAGGCCAGCTGTCGATTTCAATTCCAAACCCTGCTGATTATACGTATACGTGGTATGAAGGGCCAGACGCATCATCGCCATTGCTGGGAACGAATACCAGTGGAGTTCCTTCAGGTCAAAATGCATTGAGTTTGCCTGCAGGGATATATACGGTTGTTGTAACAAAGGCAGCAGGAACGTCGGCCGGGTGTTTTTCCAGTGCAACTTATCAGATTTTCGACGATGTCCCTTCTATTTCTATTGCACAGGCTAACATATTGCTCACGGATGTTACGCGGTGCGACATGTTAAATTCCGGATCGGCCACCATCACGGGCGTTACCGAGGCAGCCGTAGCAGCCCCGGTAGCAAACTATGATTTTGAATGGTACACTTCAACCGGGTCAGGTCCTCAGTTGATCGCAGGTGAAACCGGCAGCACCCTTCTAAACCAGCCTGCTGGCACTTATTATGTCAAAGCAATCAATAAGGTTACTATGTGTAGTACCAGCGACCTGATTGAGTTTACGATTCTCGATAAAACGGCGAATACCGTAGCAGTCGACCTGGTTTCATTTGTTATACCGACGCAATGTTTAAAACCCGCCAACATTACCGGTAGCCTGGAAGTGATAGGCTCCGGAAACAGCATAAGCGGATATACTTATACATGGTACGAAGGACAATCAACATCAGGGACTGTTCTTTCGGGCGCCAATATATCTGGAGCTAATGGAGAGATCGCTCAAAACCTCTCTGCAGGATTCTATACCATCGAGGTATTAAACAACACCACGCAGTGTAGCGTGACAGAAACCTATGAATTGCCGATAGACATCAAACCTGTCTCAATGAACGCATCAGCCGAACCTTTGACTGTATGCTATGAAACACCTAAGGATGGCAGTGTCTTCGCGACTGTAACAAGTGGCAATAAGAATGATTATCAATACCTGTGGTATTTGGAGACTGTCAAGGCGACCGAAGACTTTACAAGCACGCCTATAGCCTTCGTTACTGGCCTTGATATCGGAACCTACATCGTGCGCGCTGTCGATCAAACTGACGTCGTTTGCTTTGCTTCCGATACAGTCCGCATAGATGACAGCCGGGCGATTCCAACGGTGGTTGCTGAACCGCTTGCCCCGTTAACTATTTGTGACCCTGCCCGTCCGGATGGCGTTGCTGCTGCTCATGTCAACGGCTCCATTATCTATCATAGATTTGACTGGTTTGTTAATGCGCCCCCTACAGGTACCACCTTTTACACAGGTTCTCAGGCCTCAAATCTTGGTGCAGGGATTTTTTCCGTGATCGCCACAGATTTTGTTACAGGATGTTCGGATACTACTCAGGTAAGCATTGGAATCGAACAACTTCCTATCCCAAATCCGACCATAGAAATTCTATCCATGGTGACGAGCTGTATATCGGATAATGGCGCTGTTTCAGCCTCCGTTGAAGGAAATACAAGCGATTATGTTTTCCATTGGTACGTTGGAACAATTGAAAAAACGTCACCGGATTTCGTTGGCGAAATTTACGATAGCCTTGCCGTTGGTCAATACTCTGTTACAGCAACTAGCAGAATAACAGGTTGCAAATCTCCCTTGGCGACTGCAGAAATCACGTCCGATCCTCAATATCCTGACTTTAGTATCACGACCGTTCCTACGGCATGCCGGGAAGATTCGGTTGAGCCGGCGACGGGATTCGCAGCGCTCTTTATGACGAACAGTGTTGATACAGACTCTATCATTTGGAAGATGAATGGTGCGGTCGTTGCGACCGGACCTATCGCAACCGGGCTTGATGCTGGTACCTACGACGTTACCGTAATTTCATCGCTGGGATGTGAGCGTACGAAACCGTTCGAAGTTAAGACCGAGATCCATCCTTTCAACGGCGTATCCAGAAATAACGACGGCCAAAACGATATTTTCCACATCAATTGTATTGAAAGCTTCCCTTCGAACCTTGTAAAAATATTTAATCGAGCAGGTACTATGGTTTATGAGGCAGAAGGATATGACAACAACGGAACTTTTTTTGACGGTCAATCGAACCGGGGTGTAAGTCTAATGGGTACCGAGCTGCCCGGCGGAACCTATTTCTACATCATCGACAAGCGCGACGGGTCAAAGCCTATTGCCGGATATCTGGAAATTGTAAATTAAAAAGGGAGATGACAACGACTCGAAAGAGCATTTTTTTAACGCTGTTACTGACGCTGGCGATTGCTGTGCAAGGGCATGCACAGCAATACCCAGTATTTACCCAGTACTACTTTAACGAGCTTGTATTAAATCCTGCCTACGCAGGAAGTCAGGTCCAATTGAGTTTGACCGCTATGTACCGGAATCAGTGGGTAAACTTTCCTGGCGCGCCAAAAACATATAGCATAAGTGGTCACACAGCCCTAGCAAAGAATAAGGTCGGGGTAGGATTAATGATCAATCACGATGAGATCGGTAGTTATAAGAATGAACATATTTACGCAAGCTATGCATACAAGATACATTTTCAGGATGCCACGCTTGCAATGGGGCTTCAGGCAGGAATCAATTTGCTGGGCGCTGACTACAGCAAACTGGATTTGCAAGCACCGGGTGATGCCGCTTTCTACAACATACTAAATGTGGTAAAGCCCAACTTTGGCGCCGGACTGTTTTATAGCAAGAAGAATTTCTTTGTAGGTTTTTCAGTTCCATTCATTCTCAATAATAAAATTGCTAATAATGTGGAGGGGCTTTTAGGGCAACTCAAAGAAGCCAGGTATTATTTTCTCCGTGCCGGAGCGTTGTTGCCACTGGATCGATTTGAAAAAGTTAAGATCAATCCGTCTATCTTGATCCGTCAGCAGGAAGGCCAGCCCTTGAGCGTGGATTTTAATAATGCTTTTATTTTCCATGATGTTTTCAGCGCAGGGCTCTCCTATCGCACGGGAGATTCCTTCATTTCATTTATTGACTTAAAGATTAGCGAGAAGTTTCATTTCGGATATTCCTACGACTGGACCCAATCAGATCTGAATCGTTTCTCCAATGGTACGCACGAGTTTATGCTGAACTATCGCACGCGCATTCGCGGTGTACATAAAAATCCTGAATGTCCGCACTATTACAGCTACAGGTAATCCATCGGGGTGCTGCATGCCTGAATTTTCCCTCAGTTGTAGTCAGAGCAATTTAGCATTCATCACGATTTCCCTGGTGACGTTATAAAATTCCTTATGAATGTTAAACGGAGGTTCGCCATTGTGTTTTTTTACATAGGTACCGTCCTCCTGCATGATATAGGCATTCACGTTATCTTTCAGATTGTAGCGCAGGTTGTTTATCGCCTGTTTTTTCAGGATCTCTTCATCCAACAGGAAGAGCGATTCTATACGTCGGTCAAAGCTGCGCACCATGGCGTCGGCGCTACCGATATATACCTTGGGTGATCCGGCATTATGAAAGTAGTAGATGCGCGAATGTTCAAGATACTCCCCTACAATAGATATGACTTCAATATTTTCGCTCAGTCCCTTCCTGCCTGGGCGCAAGCAACACATTCCCCTCACAACCAGCTTGATCTTGACGCCAGCCCTGGAAGCCTCGTATAGTTCATCGATGAATTCCTTGTCTTGCAGTGAATTCAACTTAATGACTACCGCAGACGGAATCCCATTTCGTGCATTTTCTGCCTCACGTTTCACAAGGTTACAAAGCTGTATTCTCATGTCGCGAGGCGATGTAATCAGATTACGGTAGGTAGAGGGTTGTGAATGCCCGGTTATTACATTAAAGAATTCAGATACGTCGTTGGCATAGACCTCCTTGGTGGTCAGCAAACCAATATCCACGTATAGCCTTGAAGTAGATTCATTGTAGTTTCCACTGGAAAGATGAACATAACGGTATACCTTGTCCTCCTCCTCCTTTCGTACGATTAACAAAAGTTTCGTATGAGTCTTTAAACTGTTGATACCGTAAATAACAAAGCATCCTGCCTTCTGGAGGCGCGTTGCTTCCCTGAGATTATTTTCCTCATCAAACCGTGCCTTGACTTCAAATAGTACGGACACATGCTTGCCATTTTCAGCGGCCTTTAACAATGCGGAGGTTATACGTGATTCCTTTGCGACCCGGTAAATAGTAATTTTAATAGACAGCACATGAGGATCATCAGCCGCTTTTTCGACAAGCTCAAGCACCGGCTCCATCGAATTGTAGGGATGATGAAGCAGGATATCGCGTTCCTTCAGAACCTCAAAAAGGTCGCGTGTTCCATGTTCCGGAAAGTTCAGCGGTTTTATTGGCTCCGGTAAATGTGCACGCCTTGCCCGAAATTCTTTGTGACTGATGATCTGCATTAATCCTGAAAAATCGATGAGGCTATCCTTAGGTGTGTAGAAAATGTTGTGCTCATCCATATCCCATTGAATGCGAAGCAAACGCATCATCCATGGATCCGGATTTTCCTCAACCTCCATTCGAACCACCCTTCCGGTCCTTCTGGTTTTCAATTTTATGCGCAAATCCTCGAGAAAATTCGATTCGATATCTTCGCTTTCATCCAATGTAAAATCACCGTTTCGGTTAATGCGAAACAGGTTGGTGCTTAGAATTTCAACGTTTCTGAACAGCGAATGAACGTTGTTGCGTATGATCTCCTCAATGGGAACAAATTGAATGATTTCACCATCCCACAATTCATAAAATCGCGGAAGATTTTGTGGTACCTGAATAAAAGAGACCTTTTGCTGGTTCTGGTTTTCCGTCGGATTTCTTGTTACCACACCTAGCAACAGTCTGTTATTCATCAGGATTGGAAAGGTGTGATAACTGTCAAAGACCATCGGCGTCAGCATTGGAAAGATCGTCTTGCTAAAATAATCATTCACCTTCTGTGTATTCTCCACAGATAGTTCCTGGTATGACGCGATGACGAAACCATTGTTCGAAAACAGAGGACGCAAGTGATTTATATAGTACTCACTTTGATCTTTGCAGAATCGCTTTGTCTCCGCCAATAGGAGGATACGGAATGGCTCCTCACGCAATCCGCTATAATCAAAACGTTCCTTTCCATAATCAATGTAATTATACAAACTACCCAGTCTGATTGTACAAAATTCATCCAGGTTAGAAGATGTAATAGAAAGGAATTTAAGCCTATCGAAAATACTCCGATCGGGATATTTAGCCTGATCGAGAACACGGTAATTAAATTTTATCCAGCTTAAATCCCGGCTTATGTAATTACTATCCTCAATCTGGTGGGCAATTTTTTCTACTACAACAACATCCTCCATAACTCCGCTAAAAATAAAACCTATATATCCACCCGGGCATATTTTGCATTCTTCTCTATAAACTCTCTTCGCGGCGCTACTTCGTCGCCCATAAGCATTGAAAATAAGTGATCGGCCTCCGCAGCGGATTCTATGCTTACCTGTTTTAAGGAACGTCGTGCGGGATCCATCGTGGTGGTCCATAATTGCTCCGGATTCATTTCCCCCAAACCCTTATAGCGCTGGACACCTAGTGAATCCTCTTGCCCTCCCGCCAGTTCCTTAACGATGAGTTCCCGCTCCTCT
>JAICGJ010000020.1 GCA_025923195.1 Chryseolinea sp. | reverse complement strand
TAAATGTGTCCGATTGGAACAGCGATATAGACTCAGCCACCGATCCAATAGCCGTAAACAACTTTGCCTGGGCGTGTAATCCAAAGGTATTGTATGGAAAAAGATCAACATTATGTTGGAACATCATGGCGGTCACTGAATATTAGTATAGCGAAGGTATCGAGTCGGAGGGAAGGTACCAAGGATAAAGCGTGTCACTCAAAAAATAAGCTATGCTTCGACACAGCTTAACAATTGGTGAATAATTTTCGGATTAGATGTCAATTTACACTTTCAATCAACTTGTCCTTTGATAGCTTGAAAATGCATATCCTCGGAAACCGGCCTGCGAGATATGTTGTACCACATACAGCAAGTCCCCCGTCTGCGGTTTGAATGAGACTTGCTATCTCGAATGGATTTGAAAAGCCTAAGTACCGACTGCTAATAAATGTTCCGGAAGTTTCTTCATAAAACAGGAGTCCAATTTGTTTTGATTTGGTGTCAGTTCCATAGATCAAAACATTTTTGTTGTCGACAGTTGCGCGTAAAATTCTAACCTTGGCATTTTCAACCATCTCGGGCAGGCTATATCCTCCCAGATCAGTGCTTGAAGTATTTCCCGTAGTCGACAGGTCTTTGTTCGGGAGAATAAAGTTGTCACCGAAATTGAAACGCGATGAAGCAAACTTGTTTCCTCCCAGTGATGTAACTGCGCTAAAGCCCCCATCGTCTTGCTGGCCCTGAACCACACCAGCGGGATCGTCCGAGGAGATATCTGTGAACACCAACGAAAATGTGTAGTTATAAAAGCCATTAAAGAAATAAAGATTGCTCGACACTTTGCCCGCTGCAAATGGATATTGCCTTCCCGTCCGGATAAAATGATTGATAATTGGTTCTTCGATGTCTTCACCTGTTCCGATACTATAACCCTTTGATGCCTGAATCGCTCCTGAAATAGTCACCAACGAAATGATGGATTCCTTGTTGCCGTTGTCGTAACTCAAAAGAACAAAACCATTGTCGACAAACGAGGCAGCAGATGGATAGGTGAGTCCGCCCTGAACTGGTGTGATTGTAACGGCAGCCAGTTCAGGATCTACTTCGGCGATCTGCGCCACTTGAGTAAGGGGATCCATGCAAAAGAAATAATACTTGCCCTGAAATGCGGTGAAGTCTGCAATGGGATTGACAGACGTTTCGTCGACTTCAATCTCTTTCACAAAGTTCCCAAACTTGTCGGCTTTTAGTAAATAGATCCCTGTAAAATTTGAATCGTTCAGTCTACGACCACCTAACACCAGGTAGCCGCCATCAGGCGTCTCACGGATGTCGATAGGAATATAAGACGACTCGAACTTGTTGTTATCGAAAATGATGGTAAAGTTGTCCGTGTCTATTGTTTGATTTGATTCCTCGGTACACGAAAATGCAATGCCGGCAATGCAGAGAATTAAAAGGAATAACTTGTTCATACGACTGCTATTTTAAATCTAAAGTCTTAAAACCACTGGATAGGAAACGCAACGGGAACAGACAGCCAACAGAGATAGCCAGATTGTCCAAGGTTAGATCATCCATTACATCGCCGATACCAGATAGGCGGTCGCTGGCATACCTGTTCTGGGCTGAAACGATGTTACTCATTCCATACCTGTAAATAACATCTACATTTAGGCGCACATTGTTTCCGAGGTTGTAGTTCAGTCCGGCTCCACCCATAAGCCCCCAATGATTATCAGCAAATAAATCCTTCGCTCCGACGATAACGGACGCATCCGTAAATTCGTTTACTCCGCCCGCGGCATTGTCTATACCTTTCACGAACACCGATTTGGTTGCGTTGAGCAACATCGCAGCGTAAACGCCAACTTGCACGTACGGCCGGATCTTATTACCGGTGATATCATATTTCACAATTAAAGGAACAATCGCATGATCAACTTTTTGTTCTTGCTCAAAATTCAATTCAACATGATTCGTCGCCTCCAGGGTGGATGTCCAGGCATAAGAAGTTGTGTAAATAAATCTGGTGTGTTGATAGGTTGGTTGAAAGCTGAATGAGAATCCCTTGAAGTAAAAGGTTGCTTCAAGGGTCACCTGAGACCCTATCAGATCGAAGTTTGTATATCGCTTTGCGATATCGCTATAATCATAATTTGTGGGGGCGATGGCACTGTAACTTTTCTCGACGCTAACTTTGGAAAGATTTGCTCCGCCCTTAAGTCCTAACCACCATTGCTTATTGAGAAACTTCGCATCTTCCCTTGCCTTTTTCTCCTTGTACGCGGGTGAAGCAGGTTTTTTTTGTTTTTTTTCCTGCCCTTCAGCTGTCATTATCGTAAGACAGCAGACCAAGAGGAGAGAAATTCTTTTCATAATGAAGTCTTTTGATTTATGATTACTGTTCTGATCACCTGATCAGCTGCTTACCCGATCATCCGATTACCAATTTCCACGCTCACGCTTCTTATCTTACCACTACCAACTTCTTAGCTTCCTTATAAAATCCTGTTCTTAATTGGTAGATATAAGTACCGGCAGGTAATCCAGAAAGGTTCACTTCCAGCTGATAGTCTCCCGGATTATAAGCACCGTCAGCGATGGCCTTTATTTTTTTTCCCGTGTTGTCAAAAAGATCGACGTTGACATGGTAGGCACCATTTATTCTAAAGTGGACCGTAGTCTTTTCCCTCGCTGGATTTGGGAAGCAGTCCTCCAAAGCAAAGCGGTCGCCAATAAATCCTTCGGTGCCAAGGATTACCTGTTGTGCAAGTTGAAGTTCCTGGAATACCGTGCCGTCGGAAGTACCCGTCGTCATGAGACCTTTGGTTGCATCATCTTCGAAATTTCCGTCCGGGAATATTTTGTTCAGCTGGTCATCATTGACGAGCATCCAATCGCGGAGGATATTGGCATAGACCACACGGTAGTCATACTGCATCGCGAGGTTTGTCCCGGATTGGTTAGTGAGGAACGCGTCGCCAATGACGCCTGGCTTAACACCCTTTCCAAATATAAACATCGGTCCCGCTGTGCCATGATCGGTCCCGTAACTTCCATTAGAAGCCACCCTGCGTGAGAATTCTGATGTTGTAATCGTCAGGACCCGATCCTCCTGACCACGGGCCCTCAGGTCTTCCTGAAAGGCTTTCATACTGGTTGATACATGGTACATAAGCGCGGCGTGGCTTCCCATCGTCGGATCATATTTCTCAACCTGGTCTGCGTGCGTGTCGAAGCCGCCTATCTTTACAAGAAATACTTTTGTCTTGCATCCTCCGGCGAGCAATCGCGCCACCAATTTTAATTGGTCCTTTAGGCGGTTGGTTTTGCTGCCGTTCGGTGCATTAAAAGGATAAGAAGAAGGGTAGACCACGCTGGATTCGGAAGTGCTGTTCAGAACATCACGGAGTCGTTTCGTGTAGTCTTCAGTTTTGTCTTCCAGATCCAATATCCACTTGAGCTCTTTATAATATGAGGAGTCTTTTAAATACTCAGGTGGAATTCCACGTGGGTCTACCGCTTGATCTTCGAAAAATCCTTCTAAGCTAGTAAGATCGTCGGGACCATTTCCAGATAGCGAGAACGATGCAGGTATATTTCCTTCTTGGTGAAAGATCAATGAAACATCGCCACCGATCTCTATGGCAAGTGGATCGACCATTTCATTTTCAGGAAACAGTGGGTTCAAGAATTCTTCAGGATAACGGTATGGCGCGTACTCGCCTTGCAAATAACGACCAACCCACCCGGATTGAAAATAATCATCATACGATCCTCCCATGAACGTTATATCACGTCCGCGAAAATGAGAACCATTATTATTTTTGTATGATACACCTTGAACAACCGTCATTCTTCCTTGATCATACATAGCTTTCATAGCAATCATGTCAGGATGAAGCCCAATACGTGAATTTTCTTCAAGGGTGCTATCCAATTCAATGTATTTTCTCAAGCTATTGTCAGCTGGGATTGCGATGTTCGCGCGTTTGCTATAGTACTCGTCATATTTTGCAACAGGTATGCAGCAATTCAATCCGTCGTTACCACCATGCATTTGAAGTATAACAAGAACCCGATCATTTTGACTGGCCGCTGCCATACGCGTCAGAACATTCTGGCCCATAACTCGCATCGAAATACCTCCCAGTGTAAAAGGTATGCTCATTGCCAGCGGAAGCTTCTTTAAGAAATCTCTTCTCGATTTGTTCATGACTTCAGGCGGTTATGATAGTTGATATTCAGGTGATTGTAAGAGCGCGCCAAAAAGCCTGTTTAACCACTCACGCAATTCGCCGATATCCGTACCCTGATTCCACGTGTCTGTCCAGTAAGCTTCAGGATTCATGCTCACATCGGTGAGGAAGCGATTCTTAAAATATGTCAATCTGGGAGCCGTCAAGCTCGACGAATCATCGGCCATATCATCAAATGTTAATGCATCGTTATGCGGTAGCAGGTACGTTGCGAGCTCTATAAGGAGGGTTTCAGAATCGGCAGCAACGGCGGCGAAATTATCCCTCACGTATTCGTAAGTATTAAGATTGAATGCCATGTTTCCCTGGGGTTCTATGAGCTGGCGTATGAAGTCATAGCGCTTTGACAAGGAATTGGTAGTAATCCAATATCGATGATAAACGGGGTACTGGTGATACGCCTCGTAACCCGCTACATCATAAGGGTTATAGAAGTTCATCCCCTGATTTACTATATGACCGAGAATATCACCAGTTGCCTCGTAGTACTGGTCCGTCTGGGTCGTGATATCAGGAAGCTGTACGTTGAAAAAGCGCAACGTTCCCACAACCAGATCAATGGGTGACTTAATTAGCCCTCCAAAACTATCGTCTGTGACTCCGCCAGCGGCTTCATAGAAGTGTTGACTTCGGAGGAGGTTTTCAATCACGGGCTGTATTTTAAAGTTGTTGGCAGGTGAAACGAACAAAGCAGCCATTTGATCTACGATACCTTCCACAGCAAGAGCTTCCTGTTCTGTATGAGGCGCCCACAGATAGAAACGGTAAATCTTACGGCAAATATTTCTGGCCGTTTCAGCTTGCTCGTAAATAAGATCGATCAGCTTGGAGATTTCATCGAGGGCACTCTCTTCAGTAGGATTGCCACCTGGCATAAGCAATGGATCCGGAACTATTGTATTGTCTGGGAATAATGTGCTAGTAAACCGGTCGCTGAATTGCTTAGGCTCCGTTATGTCGTTATCGTGCGCCGACGCATTTGTCGGACTTCCCTTTACGCGGCCGCGGGGTAATCCTGTTTCTGCGTCGATGTTCGTAAAATCGTCATCATAATCCCAACCCGTCAAAATTCTTGCTGCGGTTTGTACATCCGATTCTCTGTAAACACCATAGTCACCAATTTCTCCCGATGTAGCGGGAGGGTTGGCCTCCAAGCCCCTGCCAATGGTATATAATTCCAGTAGTTCTCGTGCATAATTCTCATTGAAACTCCCTTTCACATTCAATGCACCATCCAACAATTGAAGCATGGCATTGTCGACGCTTACCTTGACAGTAAGCATCTTGAAGTTTATTTCCGGATCTGCGGCGTTTCCATCCAGTGCAAATTGGCGGAATAATTCATTCTGAAAATAAAGCGCACGGGTATCGCTCACTTTTTCCATAATCATGGTGAAGTGAGTGTGAAGAAACAAGACAATCTTTTCGCGTGCCGAGTAAGCAAGCGATGGATTCATCATTTGCCCTACAAACCAGCTCAAGAGATATTGGCTCAATTCGCTTTCCTCGCTATTAGCGTCGGTGATACCAGTTAGAACCCATTCTTGTCCAGTTTTTGGATCGATAGGCAAAAGAGGGGCGGGCAATGCTTGCCCGAACAAAAGTATTGTTGCTTGTGTTGGGGTTAGCGCTGCAAAGGAATCGATTTCTTGTTTTGTAGCGCCGAAGGTTGCTCTTCGTAACAGATGAGCGGCTCTTTTTCGACCTAATGCACCGCTAAACTCCGGTAATGGCATATTATAGGGTGTTTCTCAAAGGTCAATTAATACCCAAAATCCGGTTTTTTTATGGTGTTAGGGGATAAAGCGCGTTACAGGCCGATTTAGTGCAAATATTCTCTTTTCAGGAGGATTACCTTACCTGATAAAAAGTTTAAAGTTTAATGTCACAGGTTTCAAGTTCTTGCATGCTGATGCCTAATGCGTTAAAAGCTATTAGTTTGAATAGTTACAAGGAATTGCCGCTCGGAGTTAACTAAATAAAATAACTAATAACTTTATAAAGAACGAGTGAATTATCATAATGCGTGAAACGGTCCTAGTTATTAGTAAGGTTATTGGTCATTCGTTGTTACGAGCGCCGGCCCGACTTTAGCGATACTATTAACTATTAACGATTAACGAATAACGAATAACGAATAACGAATAACGAATAACGAATAACGAATAACTTTATATCCAGATGAAAATCATTGAGTGTCCGCGCGACGCCATGCAGGGATTGGAAGTCTTTATTCCGACCGATGCAAAAGTCAGATATCTGAATCAACTGATGAAAGTGGGTTTCGATACCATTGACTTTGGAAGTTTTGTCTCTCACAAAGTCATTCCACAAATGCGTGATACTGCTGACGTACTGCATAAATTAACAATCGGCGAAAGCAAGACGAAGCTCCTGGCGATTGTAGCTAATACACGAGGCGCTTATGACGCGTGCAAATATGATGCAGTATCGTATTTGGGATATCCACTCTCATTGTCTGAAACTTTCCAACAACGAAATACTAATAATACGATTGGTCAAGCTTTAAATGTTCTGGAAGAAATAAAGAATGAATGTACTAGGTGCAACAAACAATTAGTAACGTATATCAGCATGGGTTTTGGGAATCCTTATGACGATCCATATCATCCGGAACTTGTGTTGGGCTTTGTCGATGTTCTAAAAACTTTGGGATCAGATGTTATTTCTATTGCTGATACCATCGGAGTGTCTACTGCCGAAACTATTGAAACTCTTTTTACGCTGGTGACCAAACAGTATCCAGGTTTGGAGATCGGGGCTCACCTACACTCAACACCATTCGATGCCACGGAAAAAATTCATGCCGCTTACAAATCCGGATGTAAAAGATTTGACGGTGCCATCTTGGGCTTCGGAGGGTGTCCGATGGCGAAGGATGAATTGATAGGTAATCTTGCCACTGAAAAGATACTTGACTATTTGCAAAGTGAAGGGGTAAAGCCAGATATTAACCCTATAGAATTCGCAAAAGCCATACAATTGGCTGCCGAAATATTTCCAAACCGTTGAAAATATTACCTTGTAACGATCATCCATAAATTACAATGTAGTTCTCCCCGATTTTTTCTTGGTTTGATGTCGAATTGCAATCAACTGCCTTTAGTGAAGTAGTGAGGCGTTGATATGTCTGTGAGACTGAGTTTAACCCAAGAAAAAATGAAACGTTATCGTGTAATCCTCGGATTGGTATTTATTTCAACAGGCGCATTCTCTCAAAGTGCAAAAGACTTGACGCAGACGGGGAGAGATCTCTATGAAAAGAATGAGTTTATGGAGGCTATTTTGAATTTAAACAAGGCAATACAAATAGATCCTAATTATTCTCCAGCTTACTACCTGCGCGGAAACATAAAAGATAATTTCGAAGACAGGCACGGTGCTATGAAGGATTATAACATAGCGGTGGAAAAGAATCCTAAATTCGCCGATGCTTTTTTTGCCCGAGGAAATGTCAAGATGAAACTTCAGGATTACTATGGTGCAATTGCTGACTACAGTTCAGCAATTTCCATCAATGAAAATTATATAGAAGCATATTTTAATCGCGGCAAAGCAAAACAATTTCTTCAGGCTTATGAAGATGCGATCAATGACTGCACAAAAATTATTCAAATTAAACCGAATAACATTGATGCTTACTACATGAGGGGAATTTTGCGGATAAATTTTGGGGATCTGAAAAATGGTTGTCTGGATTTAAGCAAAGCGGGCGAGTTGGGTGACCATAAGGCCTATGAATCAATTAAGGAGAAATGTAACCAGAAGAATCAGGATAGCGAAGATTAACTGGATTCAAATCATTAAAAAAGCTCGCTCATACATTCACGATCTTGTATAGTTTTCCAGGCATTGGTGATAGCACACCTTTAAATTCCAGGTTCAACAAAAGCGATGCAAGCTTCCCGATCGACACGCCTGAGCGCCAACCGATCTCATCTATAGTTAGGGGGTTTTTGTTCTCCATTAATAGCCTTAATATAGCTTGTTCATCAGGTTCATATCGATCAAGCATTACGATTTCCTTTTTGCTGGGATTTTTTCCTTCAACACTCCAGTTCATGATGTATTCCAGATCACTGACCGAGGTTATGAGATTCGCTTTGTTGGATTTGATTAAGCCATTACAGCCCTCGGAATAGCTTCTGTCTACATTCCCAGGGAATGCCAGAACGTCCTTATTATATGTATTCGCTATCTCGGCTGTTATTAATGCGCCCCCCTTCAGCGCTGCTTCGACGACAACCAGGACATCACAAAGACCAGCAATGATTCTGTTGCGGGCTGGAAAATTATGGGCATCGGGTTTGGTTCCGAATCGATTTTCAGTGGCAATTCCACCGTGCTTCATCATTTTTCTTGCAGTCTCGATGTGCGATGGCGGATACATAATATCGATGCCACTTCCCATAATACCTAACGTTGGCAAACCATTCTTTAAAGCCTGTTTGTGTGCTTGTATGTCGATGCCGTAGGCGAGGCCACTAATGATCAAAGCTCCATGCTTGTGAAGTCCGGCGACCAGATGTTCAACACATACTCGTCCATAATCGGTTGCCTTTCTGGTTCCTACAATAGCTACAGCTTTCGGATTTTCAAAGTCAATATTTCCTTTGACATAAAGGAGAGTTGGCGAGTCTTGTATTTGTTTCATACGAGAAGGATAATTCTTGTCAGTGAAAAAGATGAGCTGCGCTTTTTCTTTTTCAGCTTTTATCCATTCTCTTTCCGCGTCTGCAAATGGTTTTCCCTTTGCAATTGCTTCGGCAGTGACATCGCCAACGCCCGGAATTTTCTGAAGCTTCCCTTTCGGTGTTTTAAAAACTCTATCTGCCGAACCACAATAACTGACCAATTGCTTTACGATGTAGTCACCAATTCCGGGAATAAAATGAAGGGCTAATAATGAAAGCCGGGTTTGATCCATGACAACGGTTACAGAAGCCTGTTCACTACAAAAGACTTGACAAAGGTGGTTTGCTCTTCATTTGAGCATTGAATATTGTATGTTGATTATTGAGTGTTCTAAAGTATGATCGAATGAAAAACAACTAACATTCAATACTCAACACGCAATGTTCAAGTACAATTTCATTTCACTAATAACTCACAACAAATGACAACGATCAACTTTAACATTTTTAATGGAGCCTGTCGCGAAGTTCGACAAGAAATCCTCTTACTCGTTTCAGTGAATCAATAAATTCCATTTTATCACGCACAGCCTGCGTATCATTGCGCAGCATTTCCTTGGCTCCCTGAAGGGTGAACCCCTTTTCTTTCACCAGGTGGTAAATCGTGCGGACATTATCAATATCCTCTTTAGTAAACTGACGATTTCCCTTTCGGTTTTTCTTTGGTTTGATGAGTTCGAACTCCGATTCCCAAAAACGGATAAGTGATGGAGCTACGCTAAATATATCAGCCACTTCTCCTATGGAGTAGTAAAGCTTTTCAATTTCTTTTTCTTTGTAAGCCATGTTATTGAGCAAGGTAAGTAATTAAACCTTTCTCGTCAATGCGAATCTGTGATTCAGGAAAATCTTTTTTTGTCAACTCCTGGACTCTCCTAATCACCTGATTTTGAGGATCAATTCTAACACCGGTGTCATAGGTTTGATAAGTCGGTATAATCTTTCCATAAAGAAATTTACCTGTTCGATCCGTAAACACTTTAATGATCGGGGCCAGTCCATTTACTCCGCTGACACTGATTCCGCGGTAGGTACAGAAGTTACCTAAGCTATAGGCTATAAACCTTTCATTGTAAACTTCAATAGCCCTGGTAACATGGGGGCCATGTCCGAAGATTATATCCGCGCCAGCGTCAATCAGTGCATGCGAAAACTTGTACACATCCCCCCGATTCTCTCCGTAGTAAACTTCATTTGTTCGGGGTACGTTTTGATATTGGGCGCCCTCCGCGCCACCGTGAAACGAAACGATCACGATATCGCAGATAGAGTCCAATTTTTTTATGATTTCCAGCGCGCCTTCAAGATCGTTAATATCAACACAATTACTATTGGGTGCAAAAGCAGCCAGTCCATATCGAATACTATCCTTCTCAAAAATAGTAGTGGGATGGGTTATCTGACCTGCGTGCAAAATGCTTGCGGCTTCTAATGTTTTAATGGTGCTTTGTCTTCCAGGATCACCCATGTCGCCAGCATGATTATTGGCAAGACTCACCAGATCAAATCCGGCACTTACAAGATTCTTTACGTACCTTACGGGAGTCCTAAAAGCGTAACAGACCTTGGGATCCTTGCATTTTTTGGGAATGCCACCTTCATCCAGTAACGTCCCTTCCAGGTTGCCGAATGTTACATCGGCATCCCTCAATACAGAATCAACACTCTTTAGCAAATGAATTCCGTCATTTGGTGGCAGTTTATCCTCCGGGTAGTTCGTTCCCATCATGATGTCACCGACACCGATGATTGAGAGCGTGTCGGCGCTGTGGATTCCAAGGCTATCAACACTAAGGCTATCAGTATATAATATAGAGAGCGAATCTGTGGCGAAGGTGGACGTGGTGTCGCGATCCTGGCTCAGCGTGTCCTGATCTTGGCCATTTACGCGCAAACACGTGAAAATGATAAATGAAATGAGATATAGTCGCATAAAAATTCGGACGCAAAGAAATAAAAAATTACCGGATACCAGCTTATTCTTCGCCAATGAGGTTAATTTTGTGGTTTGTCTAAAGCAAAAAGCCGAAAGCACAAAGCAAAAAGCCTAAGTTTGCAGTAGTTCAGCTTTCGCTCTTTGTAGCAAAAAGAGGTTTTCTAATAGCTAAAAAATGGATTCCGGCTCGGTCAGACGAAAATTTTTGGATTTTTTTGCCAGCAAAGGTCACGCAATCGTTCCCTCTGCGCCGCTGGTGTTGAAGAACGACCCCACACTGCTATTCACCAATTCAGGTATGGTTCAGTTCAAGGATTTTTTTCTCGGAAATGCGACGTCAAAATACCCTCGAGTGGCTGATACTCAAAAGTGTTTAAGGGTAAGTGGCAAGCATAATGACCTGGAGGAGGTTGGTATTGATACTTATCACCATACAATGTTCGAAATGTTAGGGAACTGGTCTTTTGGTGATTACTTCAAGAAGGAAGCGATCGCATGGGCCTGGGAATTACTCACTGAAATATACCAACTACCAAAGGAAAGATTATATGTGACCGTTTTCGAAGGGGACAAAAAGGAGAACTTGAATTTCGATAAGGAAGCCCATGACCATTGGAAACAATTTATACCGGCTGACCGAATCCTCAACGGAAATAAGAAAGACAACTTTTGGGAAATGGGTGAGATGGGCCCTTGTGGTCCCTGCTCTGAGATCCACATAGACTTGCGATCAGAAGAGGAGGTTAGCAGACAGCCAGGCAAGGAACTGGTAAACGGTGATCATCCGCAGGTAGTGGAGATATGGAACCTCGTATTTATGGAGTTTAATCGCAAGGCCGATGGGACACTCGAAAAACTGCCTGCGCAACACGTCGACACCGGAATGGGATTTGAACGCCTCTGCATGGCGATTCAAAAGAAGACATCGAACTATGATACTGATATATTCTCTCCGCTGATTGATTTTATTGCAGGCGCTGCGCATGTTCAATACAAGCATGATGAAAGGAAGGATATTGCCATGCGCGTGATTGCTGATCACGTCAGAGCTGTTTCGTTCGCTATTGCCGATGGTCAATTACCCTCCAATACCGGGGCGGGTTATGTTATCCGCAGAATTTTGCGGCGGGCGGTCCGTTATGGTTTTACTTTCTTGAATTTCAAAGAGCCCTTCATATATAAATTAGTACCGGTTCTTGGAGATCAACTAAAAGATGTGTTCCCTGAGCTTGAAAAACAGAGGGAATATGTTAGCAAAGTAATACTTGAAGAGGAGTCGTCCTTCTTACGTACTCTCGAAAAAGGTTTGAAACGACTTGATAACATCGAAGAGGAACTAATGGATAAAATGGTTAGCGGGGAGCAGGCGTTTGAGCTCTACGACACGTTTGGATTCCCCCTGGATCTAACATCACTTATTGCGCGCGAAAGGGGCTTTGCCGTAGACGAACAGGGATTTAAAATTGAAATGGAGAAGCAAAAGGCCAGGTCGAAAGCAGCTGCTACGAAGGAGACAGGAGACTGGATATTGATCGGTGAAGATCTGAAGCCCGAATTTATCGGCTATGAATACCTTGACTCGGAAATTAAGGTTACCAAATACAGGAAGATCAAACAAAAGAACAAGGAGTTGGTACAGCTTGTATTTGATCGTACCCCATTTTATGCAGAAAGCGGGGGGCAGGTAGGCGACACAGGTTTTATAGAAAGTGCCGATGAAAAGATTTGGATCATCGATACAAAAAAGGAGAATGAACTTATCGTGCATATAGCCGAAAAACTTCCTGAAAATCTTACAACTGTGTTCAGGGCCGTAGTTGACAGGCGGAAGCGTGAGCTATCGATGAATAACCATTCTGCAACTCATCTGCTACACGCTGCTTTGCGACAGGTTCTCGGAAGACACGTAGAGCAGAAGGGCTCGTTAGTAAACGACAAGGTCCTGCGCTTTGACTTCTCGCACTACGCCGCGATGACGTCTGATGAAATTCAGAAAGTTGAGGATATTGTGAATGAAAAGATCCGGGAGAATATCAGGCTGGATGAAAAGCGAAATGTGCCTATTGAAAAGGCAAAATCCATGGGGGCTATGGCACTATTTGGTGAAAAATATGGGGACTTTGTCAGAGTGATTACGTTCGATCCGAAATTTTCGGTCGAACTTTGCGGAGGTACACATGTTGCAGCCACGGGTCACATCGGCCTATTCAAGATTACTTCAGAAAGCTCTGTAGCGGCCGGGGTGAGGAGAATAGAAGCGATTACGGCTGAAGGTGCAGAACATTATGTTCGTGAAGCTCTTCATGTGTTGGAAGAGGTTCGCACTTTATTGAAAAATCCGAAGGACATCGTAACAACTACACGAAATTTGCTGGAAGAGAAACATGCTTTGGAAAAGAAGGTCGAACTTTTCCAGCAGGAACAGGCTAATCAATTAAAAGATGATTTGGCAAAGAAGGCTGTCAAAAGCAATGGTTATCACCTGATCATCGAAAAGATTTCCGTCAGCAATGCTGAATCATTGAAGAATATAGCATACGGCTTGCGAAATCAATTTGATGATCTGTTGTTAATTCTCGCTGCGGAAGTGGAGAACAAGCCGCAGGTAACCGTTATGATCGGAGAAAAGCTGGCACAAACCAACAAGTACCATGCTGGTAACCTTGTTAAAGAACTTGCTAAGGAAATTGACGGCGGTGGAGGCGGGCAGCCGTTCTTTGCAACTGCTGGCGGCAAGAACTTGAGTGGCCTAAATGCTGTTTTGGAAAAAGCTCGTAAATTGATAAGTAAATAGCTGTCAGCCGTAAACTGAAAGCTAAAAAGGCCATGGAAAAATCCATCAGAGACAAATATATATCGGTAATAGGCTTAGAGGTTCATGCTCAGCTGCTGACCAAAAGCAAGATCTACAATACCGATTCTACGGAATATGGCAGCTTGCCGAATACCAACGTTGGTGTCATCACTTTAGCGCATCCGGGTACGCTGCCCAGGTTGAACAAAAGGGTGGTCGAGTTTGCCATCAAAATGGGTTTGGCATGCCACTCGGAAATCACCCGCTTTAACATATTTGATCGCAAAAACTATTTTTATCCTGATCTTCCGAAGGGGTATCAGATCACACAAGACCGTACTCCGATCTGTAAGGGTGGATATATTACCATTAACACCAAGGATGGTGAAAGAAATATTGAACTGCACCGGATCCATATCGAGGAGGATGCGGGTAAATCCATGCACCTTGCGGCCGAGGTTGATACACTGGTGGACTTCAACCGTGCAGGCGTACCGTTAATTGAAATCGTGAGCCAACCCGACATTCGCACTGCCGAAGAGGCATACGCCTACCTTACGGAGATCCGTAAACTGGTTCGCTACCTTGATATTTGTGACGGCAATATGGAGGAAGGCTCACTGCGCTGCGATGCAAACATTTCAGTGATGCTCAAGGATGCCCGACAGTTTGGAAAAAAAGTAGAAGTCAAGAACATGAACTCGATACGCAACGTGCAGCGGGCAATTGACTATGAAATACACAGACAAATTGAGGAAGTAGAGAAAGGAAATACTATTGTTTCTGAGACCCGGACGTTCGACGCTGCAAGCGGACTGACCTATAGTATGCGCACGAAAGAAGAATTGAACGACTATCGGTATTTTCCAGATCCTGACCTAAGTCCTATGGAGGTTTCTGATAAGTGGCTGAATGCTATAAGAGCTACTATGCCTGTCCTGCCACGAGAGTTGTATATTAAATACATAGGGGAATTCCAGCTTCCTGAATACGATGCGCAGGTCCTGACCGACTCCAAGGATGTTGCCTTGTACTTTGAAGAATTATGCAAGGTTACAAAAAACTATAAAGCCGCATCCAACTGGGTAATGGGTCCGGTTAAATCATATTTGAATGAGCTTACACTTACGGCGGATGAATTCCCGATCGGCCCTGGCGTATTAGCCAATTTGATTGCCCTGGTTGACTCTGGTAAAATCAGTTTTTCCGTTGCGTCACAGCGAGTTTTTCCGGAATTGTTGAAAAATCCAAATAAAACTGCGATTGAGGTTGCACAGCAACTTAATCTCATCCAGGAAAGTAATCATGATGTTATTATTCCCATCATTGACGAAGTGTTAAAGGAATTTCCATTAAAAGTGGAAGAGTATAAGAATGGAAAAAAAGGTATTGTCGGTATGTTTATGGGCGAAGTGATGAAGCGGAGCAAAGGCAAGGCGGACCCCAAGGTTGCAAATGAGTTGATTACAAAAAAATTGGAAGAAGTATGAGAGAGGTAAAAAGCTTAAAGCAAAAAGCTGAAAGCGCAATAGAGATTGACACGATGAGGGGTAAAATGACGAAAAGATTTTTGAATTCAGCCTTTTGCTTTAAGCTTTTCGCCTTCGGCTTAATGCTTTTTGCTTTGTGCTTTTCGTGTTCATCAACGAGCAAGGAAGATTCCGTTGGAGATTCCTGGGAAGTAATTATCAGCGGAAAGGTGGGGTTTCCTCAACAGGGACAAATTCTCATCCAGGAAATTAAGAATGGGACACTCGGATGGCAGGATACCGTCAAGTTAAAGAGCAATTACACTTATTCGAAAACGATCAGACTTTCTCAACCGGGGTATTATAAGATCACTTTTTTCAACAGGCAGTACGTTGATTTTATTTTGTTTAAAAGCAATATAGAGATTAATGTAGACGGCAATGATCCCAACGGTTTTGCAGAGATCAAAGGTTCGCCCGAAATCGATATCATTCGCAAGACACAAACTATATTAAGGGATGTAGAATCTTCTCCTGAGATGGCGAAACTTAGCCAGGAATTTTCGGAAGCCGCTCAAGTTAAAAATGAAGCAAGAATGGGGGAACTGCAGGCAACGTATATGAAAGAAGTTGCAAAAGGCCACGAGAAGGTTGCCCAGCTGTTAAAGAACGAACCACCTTCGCTCGGCGTAATCAACCTACTTCAAAGCAAGGTGATAGATCCTGATCAGCACTTTGATACTTATTTGGCAGTGGCAACCAGGTTAAAGCAGGAGTGGCCTGACTACGAACACGCAAAGGCCTTCATTGGAATGGTTGACAAGATGAAAACGATTGCCATCGGTCAGCCAGCACCTGAAATTGCCTTGCCAGACACTACGGGTCAGGTTGTCAAACTCTCGAGCATGAAGGGAAAGTACGTCCGGGTGGACTTCTGGGCAAAATGGTGTGGTCCATGCCGCCAGGAGAATCCTAATGTCGTTCGAGTTTTTCATAAATTCAAGAATGAGGGTTTTACAGTTTTCGGGGTGTCTCTCGACCGTAAGAAGGATGATTGGATGCGGGCGATCGAAGAGGACAAATTAACATGGACGCATGTATCTGATTTAAAATACTGGCAGTCGGATGCTGCAAAGACATATAACATAACTGGTATACCATTTTCTTTGCTGCTAGACCCTAATGGTGTTATCATCGCAAAAAACCTTCGTGGACCAGCGCTGGAAAAAAAGTTGGCTGAGATTTTCAACAAATGAAATCCGAGATGAGGTGTGTTTCCCGGGCTCTTCTCTTATCCCTCATCCTTTATTCTTGCGGTAAAGAGTCCGAGCAAAAAGAACCCGTAGGTTTTGAAATCAAGACGTTTCGTGTTGAGTCACAGGGAGGATGCAAGTCTGACACTTTGCAGTGCGCTTATTTTGAAGTTACCTACCCAGAGTTTTCTGGATTGGATACAAGCGTTGTGAGTGTAATTAGGCAAAAAGTTGACGCCGCCGTATCGCTGGGTAATCCCGAATCGCAGGGACAAAGCATGCAAGAGATCGGTGAAATTTTTATTAAAGACTACGATGATTTTAAGAGCGAAATTCCAGAGTCTTTTGGTGGTTGGCACTATACTGCTAATGTAAATGTAGAGGTTCTTACAGATACCCTCCTAAGTATGTCAGTAAATGATGAATACTACACTGGCGGCGCGCACGGGGGCTCTGGCGTTTACTTTATTAATTTGAATCCTAAAACAGGTGCCGAATTCACTCTGGATGATTTCTTGAAGCCGGATTATCAAGATGCACTTACTTCTTTGGGGAATGAGATTTTCAGGGAAACACGTGCGTTGCCTGACACGGCCTCATTGAGTGATAACTATTTCGAATTCCCGGAAAACAAGTTTGAGTTGAATAAGAACTACGGCTTTAAAAAAGAGGGAATTGTCTTCTATTATAATAACTACGAAATCGCTCCCTATGCGGCCGGACCTACGGAAGTCTTAATTCCCTATGAGGAGTTAAGAGACTGGATCAGGGACTAGTTATAGAAAATCACCCATGGGCTTTTAGGCAGTGCCATCGGCAAGGACTCAACAAAAGTCTAGTCGTGAAAGGCGCCGTAAGTTGACAATGCCTTATGATTGAATGAAGTCACTGTAAACTGAATAGGTCTTAAGAAAAAATTCTGCCCATTCCAAGATAATAAAAGGCGAAAATCCCGATTTCTATTCTTTCAGGAACAATTCCAGCTCCACACGCCTGTTTTGTGCTCTTCCGGTGGCCGTAGCGTTGGAGGCAATGGGACTTGCTTCTCCGTAGCCAGTCGCCTCGATGCGTGATTCGCTAACACTGTTCCGGGTAAGATAGCTCTTTACGGCGTCGACCCTTTCTTGTGATAACCTGAGGTTCGTAGCCTCACTTCCCTGGGAATCAGTATATCCCCTGATGCGCAAACTATAGTCGGTATACTCTTCCATAATGCTGATGATCTCGTTTAACATTGCGTACGAGTTGGATTTTAGTGTCGCTCTACCCGTTTCAAAATATATTCCTCGTGTAGCGAAATTCAGCCTTTTCTTGACCTCTTCCCTGACCTCCGGGCACCCATTAGCGGTACCGTTGCCAGGTGTCGTGGGGCATCGATCAATTTCATCTATTACGCCGTCACCATCGGTATCAGCCGGGCATCCGGTTTCGTCAACTTTGATTCCAGTTAGTGTATTCGGACATCTGTCTTTCGCATCCTCAATTCCGTCGCCATCGGTATCAGGGCAGCCCTGGAAGATATCCAGGCCAGGCTGGTTCGGGCATTTGTCGTTTGCATCCTCAACACCATCACCGTCTGTGTCGGGACAGCCTGTAAACCTTGCTACCCCAGCAATGTCAGGACATTTATCGTCAATATCTGCAACATTATCCTTGTCTTTATCCGGACAGCCTTCCAGATTGGTCAGGCCCAGAGTAGTCGGGCACTTGTCGAGATAGTCGGGCACACCATCAGCGTCTGTATCGACAGGGCAACCCTTTTGATCAACACTTGCCTGTGGAGGAGTATCGGGGCAGTCGTCTCTTCTGTCCGCAACCCCGTCAGTATCTGTGTCTGTCGGCTTCCGCAGCTTGAATATGAACCCGGCACTTTGCTGTAAATAAACGTCGTTGCCACCCTGAGAAATACCATCCCAGGCGTCATATAAAGGCATGTTCAAAGTATTGGCTATTTCAAATCCCAGGCGATCATTGAATTGAAATAAAATGCCTACACCTAGTGCCGCGTTTGCTTGCAACTCCCCATCAGAAATAGTACTCCTATCCAGATCCGAATACACCTTCGAGTTAATATATGTTCCACCTATTCCTCCAACAAAATAAGGAGCTACAACGGCATCCTCCTTGAGGATATAACCGTTGTTGAACTTGTATTTAATTTTGACATTTAAAGTCAAAAATTCCGCATCCACGCCAGCGCTCTTGTCGACGTTCTGATATTGTACCGGATTGAAGGAAAATTTTTCTACGAGATTAAAAGAAGGATTAAGGTACTGCTGAAAAGAAATTGCCGCTCCCAGCTTTAAGACGGCATAGTCATAAAAGTGATATTGATTATCATTAAGATCTCCTGCATACTCGCTAAACGTGGCATGAGCTCCCAAGGCCGTTTGACTGTGCGCTTTGAAAGCGTAAGGAAAAAAGAAACATAATATCAAAGAAAACCGGAATCCCATTTTTAAGTTAATCATGGATGTAGCTTAAAATTTCAAATGCGATTTGTTCAAATTGAAGGCCAGAGCAAAGATGGGGGTTAAGTTGCGTCATTCATCCTTGAAGTGCATTTATTTAGGGGATGTGAGGCATAATTCCACAATTTGGATGTTGAACAATAACTCCCACGTCTGTTGACCGCGGTATTCTAACATTTTCATTAGCCTATTGTTTCAAATTTGTCAGTTGACTCGCCCTATGAAAATCCTGTTTATAATTAATCCGGTTTCCGGTGCTACCAGCAATGATGAGGCTATTCTGCTTATACATAAGCGAGCGGCGTCAACCCATACCGACTTCAAGTTTTTTTATACGTCGTCAGAAAATGACGATGAGTTAATCCAAGCCCAGCTGACTGAATACAGACCGGATCGCGTGGTGGCCTGTGGCGGTGATGGTACCGTGCAGGTTGTAGCCAAGAATCTCATGCATAAAAAAATTCCCATGGGAATTCTTCCGCTGGGGTCTGCGAATGGACTGGCCACTGCACTGGGATTGTCGGAAGATCTGGAAGATGCCGTTGATCTTTTGTTCAATAATCCCAATACGGTCTTATTGGACCTTCTAAAATTCAACGACAAACATATCTGTACGCACCTTGCCGATATAGGAATAAACGCAAGGATGATCAGGAACTATGAGGCGAATAAAAATCGCGGTATGCTAGGCTATGCAAGGCATCTTCTACAGTCTATTAAAGAAAGTGCGCTCCTTAAGTATACAGTGAAGACACCCAATCGGGTCTACAAAAAAGAAGGATATATGATTGTCATAGCGAATGCTAATATGTACGGTACGGGTATACGAATTTCTGAAGGATCGGTATCGGATGGAAAATTTGAAATCTCAAATATTCAAAAGATTGCTCTTGACGAAGCGATCAAAGCTGGTCTTACGAAGTTTAAAGTTTTCATCGACAAGAATATGTTCTCAGATGTGATCAGCTGTGAGCGCGCAGAAATAGAAATTGATCGAAAAGTAGACTTTCAAATTGATGGCGAGTATATGGGCGAAGTTGACCACCTAACGATTTCGATTTATCCGTCTGCCGTCCCCGTTCTGATCAAATGAGTGATTCTGCTCCTATATTGTTAAGTTTTTATGGCTTGTCAAACGGCCAGAAAAGCCTTTTCACGGGTCAGCTTACTTATTCGTCTCTTCGCGACCTCAGTTTCAAAGCATACAGTTCACGAAAAACTTTCAGGACAATTTTCGCGCTCTACAGAACTAGGTTTCTTTCCAATCAGCATGTGACGTTGCACTTTGATAAAGGAACAGCTCACGTCACTACGGATGCTTCCGGATCTTTCTTTTCCGTGACAGACACCGTGCCGGAACAGTCGGTTCTGAAAGAAATTGTTTTATCAAACGGAAAATCTGTACGAATAATTGAAGACCTATACACACGAAAGATACACCACGTCGACTCTCCATTTATTGCAGTTTCCGATATCGATGATACGCTTCTGCATTCGCACATATCGAATAAGCTTGTAAAGTTCAGAACATTAATGTTCACTGCAATGGAGAACCGGAAAGCAGTGGTTTCAATGATGAAATTGATCCGTGAGCTTAACCAAATGGGAGTCGCTCCCTTCTATCTGTCTAATAGCGAACAAAATCTTTATCCTTTGATCTATCGGTTTTTATTGCACAATGGATTCCCGGCTGGCCCGTTATTTCTGAAGCAAATGAGAAAAGTCCGTGATGTGTTCAGAACACTTACCCTTCAGGAAAGGGAAATACACAAAACGAATATGCTCGAGCAAATATTAAAACTATTCCCTGACAAGCGGTATTTCCTCTTGGGTGATAACACTCAGCTCGATCTGAATATCTACATCAAATTTGCCGACAAGTACCCCAAAAACATAAGGTATATTATTATCCGCAAGGTCCTAAGTCGGTCACATGATGATTCGTTCCTGAAAGAAATCTCGCAACGGCTTGGATCCAAGGGAATTGGATTTTACTATGGCGATAGTTTCCCCTCCAAATTCGAATTGTGAAGAACGTGGGGCATAAATTACACAATGCATGACACGATAATATTCAAGAAGAGTGATTTAGACCAACTTTATTATTTAAATGATTGGCCTGATTTTGTTGTATCGTATGATGAATCAAAAAATCGCCTTATGGAAAAATTGTTAACATTTCTCTGCTTTCTGCTAATGGTATTTGCCGCCACGAGTTGTGAACTTGTGGGGGATATCTTTGGAGCAGGAGTCTACACGGGGATCTTCATAGTTGTAGTCGTAATCGTGCTGATCGTTGTTATTATAGCAAAGATTTTCAGGCGATAATAGATAGGAGGTCGTGCTATTTTTTTGGCGAGACTTTTTCAGCGCCGGGCAGAATTTGTGGCTGCTTAAAATCGTCTTTGCTGATCGCGGCTTCCTTACCCAAGTACATCCAGTTGATCGACGTTGAATACTTCTTGAAGACATTATTCAGATCCTTGATCGAAGCACTTTCTACTTTGCTCATAAAGTTTTCAGTTAGTTTCCAACTACCTGCCACTTCAGAAAGACCAAGTGACATAGTTTGAGAACCATTGGTTTCCAGGTCCAGAAAATAATTGGTCAAATAAGTTTCCTTCATGTCTGTTAATTCCTTTTCCTTGAAACCCTGATTCTTCACTTCATTAATTTGGTCGATCATCACTTTCAAGGTTTGTTTTGGATCCGTTGAAGTGGCATAGAACAATGCATATGGATTATTAAAGATCGTTGCGGTGTAGCCTGCATTTGGCGCATAGGTTAATCCTCTTTTTGTCCTCAGCTCAACAAAGAAACGGTTCCTCATAATGGCCATCGCCAACATCATGGAGACGCCCTCCTGTTCACTAAGAGATGGTGCGCTCATTATACCTCGAATGTAGTTCGTAGCTATATCCCGGTTTTCAATGGTTGCATCGGGCTTGAGCTCAAGTCGGGGCTCCGCGGATATCTTCTTTCCTTCCGGGAGGGAAACAAAGGCAAGTCTTACCCGTTCTTTCAGATCCGCTTCGCTGATCATCCCAACAACGACGAGAAAGCAATTCTGTTTTCCCACAATCGAATTGAAATGACTTTTGACGCCCTCAAGCGTCAGTTTCTCCAGGCTCTGCGTTGTGCCATTTGGTATTTTTGCATAGTTGTGATTGGCGAAAGCTGTTTCCATGCTGCGGTTGCGCAGATGCGCATCCGGATTCGATTCGGTCTGCTTAGCTTGGGCAATCGTTTGGGCTTTGATGAGTTCAAATTCTTTAGATTCGAACCGTGGCTGGGTTATCGCGTCGGTGAAGAGTTGCCACGACGGGTCCCAATGGTCTTTGATGCAAGACATATTGATCTCGCTGTAATCGTAGGACGTACTGAACCCGATAGTAGTTCCGATGCGTTCGAGCGCTGTCGCAAATTCAGTCCTTGTCATTTTCTTTGTTCCGCCGTCTACCGCTACCGCTAACGCGAGTGATTCAATGCCCTCCTGATTTTTGCTGTAGTTTGTCGTACCTCCCTTGATGAAAAAGCGTGCGCTGATGATTTCCTTCACGGAGGGTTTAAGGATAACCTTAAGCCCGTTCACCGTAAACTCAGTAGCTTTTTCCTCAGTGATGCGGCCCGTAAACGCACTTGCCACTGTCAACACCAATAACAACACAATAATATTTCGCCTTTGATTTTTCATACCCTCAATTTTTTGTGTTTTTTAAACTAGCTTCTAAAGCCGGCCTGTTTTCTGCGGTGGTGAGTATACCGGTAGCGTGTGGTTTTCCTTTGATATATTTTCTTACGTACTGCTTTATGTCTTCACGGGTGACTTTTTTCAGATTTTCAACATATGACGTGTAGTATTCTATCGAGGCAGAGGCCCACCAATAGGACACCACGTGAACAAATTCCGACGTCTGCTCTCGATTATGCGCGTCGTCTACTGCCATTAAGGTTTTTGCTGTTTCCAACTGTTCATCGGTAAAGTAATTGTCACTATCCCACTGGTTAATGTGTTCTTGAAGTTTATCAAGAACCTCTTTTATCTTTTCGGGATGCGGTACGACGAAGATCATAATTGGACCGGTGTATTTGCATGTAGAGTATCCCACGTTCACATTGAATGCAAGGCCACTCTCTACTAATTCCTGCTGTAATCTGGAAGACTGCTGGCTTAGAATAAAGGAAAATATGTCAGCAGCGTACGTAGCCTTCAAATCGTTGCGGGTATCTGGCCCGTGATATCCTAGCACGATCATAGGATTTTTAGTGTTGGGATTTTCCGTGAAGTATAACTCAGATTTTTGCAGCGGCTTGAATTCTGGTATGGGATATTTTACAAAAGGATCGAAGTCAGATGGAGCCCAATCGCCGAAAATTTCTTCTACCTTTTTGAATGCCTCTGTATATTGGACATCGCCCGCAAGGATTAATATGGAGTTATTAGGATAGTAGTATTTTTTCTGGATGGTTTGCATTTTTTCTTTTGTGGCGGTAAGAATAATTTCATGATCGCCGATCACATTCTTGCGGCTATACAAATCCCCCCATAACTTCTTGTTTAGATCATTGACCAGCCAGAAGGTTGGGTTTGACTCTGCGCGTTGAAATTCTCCGTCCACCACAGGATTCTCATTTTTCATTTCTTCCTCCTTAAACAGGGGATACCTGATAGCAGAGTTCATGAATTTTAAGCCTTCAACAAGAAACTTTTTGTTGTGGGTAAAGAAATAATTAACACGCTCATTTGAAGTGGTGCCGTTCCAGGCCAGGCCGAGTTCGTTTTTGCGCTCCAGGAAGGCCTCCTGCGAAGGGAGGTCTTTGTTCGCCTTAAAGAACATGTGCTCATACAAATGCGACAGTCCGTTGTATTCTGGATCCTCCGTAAATGATCCGTTCTTAACACATATTTCAACCGTTATCAGCGGCACCGTTTTATCCTCTATTACTAACACCTCTAACCCATTCTTCAATTTTGTAAAGTGAAAATTTGAGGGCAGCTTTTGCGCAACGACAACCTGACATATCAGGGCCGTTATGATCAATAGTTTCAGCACTTTTTGCATATCATGATATTTCTTCGTCTTCAGGAAGCAGACCACCCACCCCTTCAGGAAAATAAGTAAAAATTTTACTTCTGTCATAGGGGTAAATATCTGAGAGATTGTCTCACGCATAAGAAACCCAAAAAAACTATGAAAATACAATTTAAAGCCATTCTCGTGGTTTCAGCAGTATTGCTGGCTACACCACTTTTTGCGCAGGAAACCGATACTGAAGAATGGAGCAGAAAAAGGGACGATCGCATAGAAACCGTATTCAAGGGCGGCGTGAGCTCTGTTCGGGGCTATGGAGCTTTAGCGAATAAATTTACAACGATACGGGGCGAATACGCGAACTTGGTTGGTGCATACGGCGGGGTTTTCATCAACCACCAACTGATGATTGGCGTCGGTGGAGCTGCATTGACAAACCGCATTAAGGTGCCATCGGAATTTAGCACTGCACCCTTAAGGGATCTTAACTATGAATACGGGCAATTTGGCCTTGTTACGGAATATGTCGTTGGCTCTAATAATGCGTTTCACATCGCGTTTAGCCTTTTTTCCGGCGCTGGCTTCACCCTTCAGAACGACCGCGAGGAATGGGATCACGACGATGACTTTGATTGGGATGACCACGAAACTGGCGACACGAATTGGTTTTACGTGCTGGAACCTGGCGTTCAATTTGAAATAAATGTTTTTAAGTGGATGCGTTTCAGCCCCGGCATTTCTTACCGCGCGGCTTTTGGCAGCGATGGCATGGGTATGAGGGATTCAGATATTAGTGATATTTCGTATAACGCAACATTGAAATTCGGAGGATTTTAAAATTGTAGATTATTGGATTGACGATTGAAGATTGAACGCTCGATCGTAGGTTGCAGTTGGGAAAATTGAATTGGGATGCTCCTCGGTAACAAAATGTCAGGGATCAGTGACCCGAGATTTAGGGTTAACCCTAACTGCTTAACAGCCACATGTGACTATTTTATCTAATCCACAGCAAAGGGTGGGCCTAAAATCTAAAACCCGTTTAAGCCACGGAGGCGAACGTTTATCGTAAGAATTTGCCCCTTTGTGCCAAGCATGCGCGAGAACATTGTCGCAATTCAACTTAGCACACCATTCAATCGAGCGTCACTCCAAAATCGTCAATCCAAAGCCGTTAATCTAAAAGTTTTCCGGCAGCATGTGTGATCGTCCCTCGTTTTGCTTTCTTAGCCATGTCATTAAAGGAGAAAAATAGTCCAGGATCGCCTTGGCGCTAACCTCACTTCCAAGATTTTGTTTGAGGTGGGTGCGCCAGTCAACGCTTGCCCCGGGTGCCATTAGGGTTCTAAGAAAATTTCCAATTTCCTTATTTCCCCAATAGTTTGTTTCATGGACGTCTTGCTTTAGAATATTCTTTGCGATGTGATCGTGAAATTGAAACAGCAATATTTCGGCCATGGCATAGTCATAGTATTGCGCAGGGTCGTCGATTATGTGGGTCTTTGTACAGGCATCACAAAATTCCTCACCCCGGTTTGTGGGAGGGACTACACCCTGGTATTTCTTCACAAGCTCCCACCACTTCTTATTGAAATCCGCTGGAGCGAGATTCTTGCTGTACAGTGCTTCTTCAAATCGAGTCATAGTACCGGATGCCCAGGGGAGAACGATGATATGCTGCAAGGCATCCGTCAATAGCTCGAGGGTGTCGTCGGAAGTAATATTTTCGGGAACTAACTTTAGCGATTGAAGCAATGGTTTTTGCAAGGACGCTAGTCCTATCTGTGAACCAATTGCTTCGTGGTATGCGCGATTAGCTCCACCGCGTAGTACGACGGGAACCTCAGGTGTTGAGTATGATTTGAAGTAGTAGATGTGGCCCAGTTCATGCAAACTTGTTTCCCACCACTGCGTGTTGGTCTCAACGCTCATCAGCGAACGAACATCCTGATCCAGGTCGATGTGCCACGCTGATGCATGATTATTTTTCTTATACGGGGCATTCGGAGGTAGCGGATAAAGGCTCGACTTCTCATAGAACGATGAGGGTAAGGGATCGAAACCCAAAGACACGTAAAATTCCTCTCCCTTTTTCACAATCCACTCAGGTGTTTTCTTATTCAGCGTATCTGTAAGGTCGATTCCTTTGGATTTTGCATCCACAATCGCTTCCCAATTCTGGGCCCACTGATTCGGAAGCCAATGTGCCGGAATAAAATCAGGAACTTTCTGATTGTATTTTTTTGCCAGTTCATGCCTGGCCCAAGTATGAAGCTCGCGATAGAGCGGCCAGATCTCCTTTATAAAATTATCATTCATGTCCAGCATTTCCTGAGTAGTCATTCCGTACTCCGATACCTGGTAAGCAAAGTAATCTGGGAAACCCAAGGCTTGAACAGATTTGTTTCTCAAATCACGAAGCCGTTCGAGTCCAGGTTTTAAAGGTTTGCCGACTTCCTTGCTAGCATTCCAGGCCTTCAGTCTTTGGTTAAGACTGGAGGAGGTGGTGAGCAGATTGGATATGTCGTTCTTGGTAACTGATTTTCCATCGATCTTAAAATCGAAGCCATATAGCACTTTAGTTTGCTCTGCATTCTCCTTGATAAGCTGTTTTACAGTCTCTGCAGCGGATGCCGGCGCTGCACCCGCTAAAAATAAGACGTATTCCATTTGTTTCTTTTGAATGGGCGCGAGTTTGTCGCCCATTGCCAGGTATTTCTTGGACGAATCAATATTTGCCAGGCTACCTGTAAAATCGGCCAGCTTCTGTGATGCTTCTTCGTACAGCTTCTGAGTTAGTGTGTCGCCTTCTTGAATTTTTGTATTGAGAACCCATGCGGCTTCGGAGGCTTCTGTATTTAACTTCTTATATTCAGCATTATAGGATTGAAGGTAAAGGTCTGCCTGAGGATGAGAAAGTTCGGTGGACTTTTCTTCAGGTCGTGAACAGGAATACAATAACATTGCCAGGAGACTGATCTGAATGCTTAAACTAGAACGGAAAATTTTCATAATTGATCAATTTTCTTAAATGTACTTATAAAAACAGTTTCCAGAAAATACGGACTGACGTTAACACTCGGTTTCAAACTTGCCATTTTTGAATATACATTTAGGGACTTTATTATATTACGGTCCTAATCCACCCGTCAATGAGAAAACCAGTGTGGTTATCATATTCCATTGTGATCCTCTTAATGAGTTCTTTCATTCATCCTATGCAAAAAAAGAAAATCATTTTTTTTGGTGACTCCATTACAGAAGCCGCTGTGAAAGGCGATGGCTATATTGTTAAAATTTCGGAACTGGCAACGCATGACAAGGTTTCTAACGAGTATGATTTTGTGGGAGCCGGGATAGGAGGAAACAAAATTTATGACCTCTATCTTCGGCATGAGAATGACGTGCTCAGCAAGAATCCTGATATCGTTGTCATTTATATTGGCGTTAATGACGTATGGCACAAACGTTCTTATGGTACCGGCACGGATGCTGATAAGTTTGAGAACTTTTATGTTGCCCTTCTCAAGAAGCTGCAGGCGGAAAATATCAAAGTGGTTTTATGTACCCCAGCCGTTATTGGGGAAAAAACAGATTCGAGCAACGAGCTTGACGGTGATTTGAACAATTACAGCAATATTATAAGGGCGTTGGCTAGGGACAATAACCTTCCGCTAATAGATCTAAGACAGGCCTTCCTCGACTACAACAAAAAGCACAACTCGGGAAATAAGGAAGCCGGAATTCTTACGAGCGACCGCGTTCATTTGAATGCCAGAGGAAACCAGCTCGTGGCAGAAGAAATGTGGAAGGTTCTCAAAACATTATAGTAAATATTGATCTCACTCTTTTCTTATCAGCTGTCGTATACTGAGCTAAGTCTCGTGTTGATTGTGGCTATTTGCACAGGCATGTCTAAAACTGGCGTGCATGGCGCTGGTATGTTGGCCGTACCGTTGCTTGCAAATGTTTTTGGGGGGCAGCTCTCCAGCGGTATCATGCTGCCCATGTTAGTAATGGCAGACGTCATGGGTGTATGGTACTACCATCGCCATGCCTCATGGGTGCATTTGAGAATCTTGTTCCCTTGGGCCGCCCTCGGTGTGGTTCTTGGAACTGTTGTGGGAAAATATATTGACGACGGCCTTTTCAGAATAATCATGGCGATAATTATTCTGATCAGCGTTGTCGTCATGTTGTGGCTGGAACGCGGCCACAAAAAAGATGTACCCCATCAGAAATCTTTTGCCATTGCCACAGGCATACTTGGTGGATTCACTTCTATGGTTGGAAACTTGGCTGGAACCGTTATGGCGGTTTATCTGCTTTCGATGCGTTTGCCTAAGAATGGTTTTATTGGGACGACCGCGTGGTTTTTCCTGGTTGTAAATTGGTTTAAGGTACCATTCCACGTCTTCTCATGGCATACCATTACACTTAACACTTTTTTGTTTGATCTTATGACTTTGCCCTTTATTATATTAGGCGCTTACCTTGGAATCATTATAGTGAAGAAATTGTCAGAAAAAACTTACAGGTGGTTTATTATCATTATGACCATTATTGCGGCAATCTTTATGTTGTTCTAAACTCAAGGTTAATTGGTATTTGAGCATAAAGTCAAAAAATTTCACGCAAAGGCGCAACGCCGCAAAGGTAAATATGCTATTCATTGCGCCATGGCTAGTTGTGAAACAAAAATTCAACTCGAAGAATTTAACTTGGGCATGTTTCAAAATCTATCACGCAAAGTGAGCAAAATATTTTTCTGCGATCTTAGCGCGCATTTCTTTTGCGGTCTTGGCGTGAACTGACTTTAATGACAGTCACTTTGATGATCTATTATTAAATTGCAAGTGCGCCCTCAACTCATTATCTTAAAAAAATGAAACGATATGTGCTTTATTTATCCATCTGGCTAATGACATTACAAGGATGCAAGCCCCCTCAGTCAAGAGAACCCATAGCCTTGGATAAGGACAATCCACATTATTTTTTTTATGAAGGGAAACCCGAGATCCTCATTACCTCAGGCGAGCATTATGGCGCAGTCTTGAATCTGGATTTCGATTATGTGAAATATCTTGATGAGCTTTCTAGAAATAATCTCAACCTCACACGAACATTTACCGGTGTCTACGTCGAGCCTGAAGGAGCCTTCAAGATTGAAGGCAACACACTAGCACCCAAACCTGAAAAATTCATATGCCCATGGGGGAGAAGTGAAACGCCTGGTTATGTCAGAGGTGGAAATAAATTTGACCTCACCCAATGGAATGAAGAGTATTTTAAAAGGCTGAATGATTTTATGGCGGAAGCGGAAAAACGAAAGGTCATCGTTGAATTGGCATTATTCTGTCCGTTTTATGAAGATTCCCAATGGAGTCTGAGCCCTATGAATCCCAATAACAACATCAATGACGTTGGTCCGGCTGACCGCACTCATGTCTACACGCTGGATAAATCAAACGGACTTCTGGAGGTGCATGATGCGTTGGTGCGGCGTCTGGTTAATGAGTTAAAAGGGTACAGCAACCTTATTTATGAAATATGCAACGAACCCTATTTTGGCGGAGTGACCATGGAATGGCAACACCATATTGCCTCGCTGATTGAGAGCGAAGAAAGCGAATTTGGGCACCGACATCTCATCTCTCAGAATATTGCGAATGACAAGCTGCTTATTGAAAACCCTCATCCCGCCGTTTCAGTATTTAACTTTCACTACGCTTATCCACCTGTAGCAGTATCTCAGAACTTTCATTTGAATAAGGTTATCGGCGACAATGAAACCGGCTTTGATGGCAATGCTGACAGCACGTACCGCCGGGAGGGGTGGTCGTTTATTCTGGCCGGCGGGAGCCTCTACAACAATTTGGATTATTCGTTTACAACTGAACATGAAGACGGAACATTTCAATATCCGTCAACGCAGCCTGGAGGCGGGTCACCGGCGCTGAGAAGACAATTGGGTTATCTGAAAAATTTCATTGAAGGTTTTGAATTCCTGAAATTGAAACCCGATAGTACATTAATTACGAGTAACGATGATAAACGGGCCTATGTACTTACGGAAGCAGGACGTCAATACGCGATCTACTTTTTTGGCAAGGGGCCCATATCTTTCGACCTATCGGTACCCGCGGGTAAGTATACCGTTGAATTCCTGAATCCTATTACTGGAAAATCCGAGCCAAAACAAGAGGTTGTTTCGAACGGCACAATGAAGCTTACTTCGCCTGCATACGAGGAAGATCTTGCTGTGAAGATCGTCCTGGCGGGTACACTCAAGTGACTTTGGAAACCCTGATCACGACGCATAGTCATTGTGTAATTCCAAATAAGGTAATAAGGTTGACTCGTAGTAGCATGGTTAAGCTACTAAGGTAATAAGGTTAGTGAGCGCAGGAAATTTGTTTCCCGAGGAGATTTGGATAAATGAGATAGGTTCCAGCTAATATTGATATAGTGTTTTCGATGCAACGGAATTAACGAGGCCATCACATTTGGTTAGCGCAATATATCTTTTGATTTTTGCTGCACCGGCAGGTAAGTATACCGTTGAGTTCATGAACCCCCTTACGGGAAAATTCGAGCTAAATCAAGATGTCGTTTCGAATGGCAAATTAAGTTTTACGCCGCCTGCATAAGATGAAAATCTCGCTGTGAAAGTAATGGCCGTTACTTCCGACTGAATAAGATTGTAAAACCGAAAGGCATCGACATCGCTACCTGAATCTGCATTTAAGGCGGTAGGTCTAAAGGCCCTTAACCGCGGAGGACACGGAGAAAATTCGCGCGGAGACCGAAGAAGTGATCCTAACATATGCTCTGCGGCCACTGCGTGTATTTTCTCAGCGGTTTCAGTTTTTTGCTAGAATGGATAACAGAAGATCGAACCTTAATGCTGAACATGCTCTATCAGATTTGAAAGCGCTTTTGCTTAGATTACTAATGCTCCTCAAATATATTGTCCCCTACTTGTTACTTCTCTATTATTTTCCTTATTTGCTTAACAAAATATAAGGATATGGGAAAGGACTACCTCGGCGAATTTGAAGAATTGATCCTGACAATGGTGGCTGCGCTCCAAGAGGACGCATATGGCGCAGCCATATCTGATGAGATCGAAACCAAGTTTAAACGAGAGGTAAACCTTAGTGCGGTCCATGTAACCTTATATCGGTTGGAGGACAAAGGATACATTAAATCAAGAATGGGTGGCGGAACCAAAGAAAGAGGAGGGAGGCGAAAACGAATATTCACAGTGACAAGTGCAGGTCTTGCTATGTTGCGCGCTATGAAGGAAACTAGATTGGAACTATGGAAAATGGTGCCACAGCTTGGACTAGGATTAAAGGATTAAAGGATTGAAGGATTGAAGGATTAGTTTGTGCTGTATTGGAAGGCCGGGTGGTTGCATCGGAATTATATAAGTGCCGTAATTATAATAAACCCTGCGCAATGAATTTGACTCCATGACATCGCGACAAAATCATAGTCAACCACATGATCATCCAAATCATAGTACAGACATTTGGCTTAGACTTCTTCGTTTCTTTTGCCCAGTTCAATTATACGAAGAGATCGAAGGGGATCTCGTTCAAAAATTCAACGCGGACGTAAGGAAATTTGGAGAAAGGAGAGCAAAGCGAAGGTTGATATGGAATTCTGTCCGATTTATTCGGCCAGGAATTATACTAAGACATAGTTCATCGTTTCACCTGATCTCTCTGTTTATGCTAACGAATTACTTCAAGGTGGCCTCGCGGGTGATGCTTCGAAACAAAACCTACTCGGCCATTAACATCGCGGGTTTGACCCTCGGCATTTCCAGCGCGATGTTGCTCTTTCTTTGGATAGAAAGAGAATTCTCATACGACCAATTTCACGCGGATAAAGATCGAATTTACAAGGCCTGGAACAAGCGAGTTACCGGTACGAAGGCGGATTGCTGGAACATCACCCCACGTGTCCTTGCACCAACGCTTGTTGAAGAATACGCAAACGTTGAGGCTGCGATCAGTTATGCAAAATATACCGATAGCTACCTATTCTCTGTAGGCGACACGCGGATCATGAAAGATCGGGTTCAATTTATGGATCCGCAATTTTTAGACATCTTTTCATTTCCGCTTATCAAAGGAGATGCAGCAAGTGCAATGGCCAATCCAAATAGCATTGTAGTAACAGAGCGTTTTGCAAAACAATTGTTTGGAAAGCGAGAGGCGTTTGGTGGATCATTAACGATTTCTGTGTCTGGCTCGGATTTCCCTTTCACCGTAACGGGAATTCTAAAAGATCTTCCCACTAATACTGAATTTGATTTTGATTTTCTGATACCCTGGCTATTTCTGGAAAGCATAAGCGGCAAGGAACAGAACTGGCATAATAATTCCGTCAGTACGTTCGTAAAAGTTAAGGCCGGAACAGATATTGAAAGTTTTAACCGAGAGATTAAAAATATCAAGAAGACTCACACTTCCGGTGCCGATGACACCGAAGTGTTCCTCTACCCTTTAACAAGCAACCACCTTTATTCGCGTTTTGAGAACGGTGTTCCTGTCGGTGGACGCATCGAAATTGTGCGCATGCTTGGCATCCTGGGCATTTGCCTTATCATCATTGCATGTATCAATTTCATCAACCTGAGTACAGCGAGGGCACAGCGACGGTCGAAGGAAGTAGCAGTTCGTAAAGTATCTGGAGCATATCGTCGCTCGCTGGTGATGCAGTTCTTGTGTGAATCTGTTCTGATCACGTTCGGCGCCGGTTTGATTTCTTTACTGGTCGTGTTTTTAGCACTCCCTTTTTTTAATTCACTTGTACAACAGCAACTATCACTTGATTTTCAGAACCTGACATTCTGGGTAAGTGCGTTGGCTTTCATAATTATGGTAGGCATTCTAGCAGGCAGTTATCCTGCTCTTTACTTGTCATCCTTCCGTCCCGTGGGAATCCTGAAGGGTGGCAGTATCTCTTCCTCGGGCAAAACCACAATGAGGACCTTACTCGTTGTTTTTCAATTTGGCTTTGCGATCACCTTGATGATATCCACCATTGTTGTTCGGATGCAGATCGAATTTGTGCAGAGCAGAGAGACTGGCTATTCAAAGGATAATTTGGTGTACCATTCACTTGTGGGTGATCTTGAAAAAAATTACCAGGCATATAAGACCGAATTGATTCAGTCAGGTGTCGCCGTCTCGGTGACGAAGACCAGCACCCCCATTACTCAAAGAATGAGTAACACCCCAGGGATATATTGGAAAGGAAAAGACCCTCAAGATAGAACCCCAATAGAACGTTTTAACGTGGATGAGAATATTACCAACACTGCAGGCTTCACAATTTTAGAAGGTAGGGACATGGACCTTCAACGTTTCCCGAGCGACTCAACCGCTGTTATATTGAACGAAACTGCTGTAAGATTAATGGGTTTTGAACACCCCGTAGGTGAAGTCATTGTCGACGATGATCAAAAGTATGAGGTGATTGGTGTTATAAAAGATTTTATCCTCACTTCGCCATATCAGAAAGTCGAACCCATGGTATTGTTGGGTGGCAAGAAGAAGTGGGTATTTAATGTCATTCATATAAAACTCAATCATGGTCATCCTACGGAGAAAAATATTGCAGACCTTAAAAATATATTCAGCAAGTACAATCCCGATTATCCTTTTGAATATCATTTTGCCGATGTAGAATACGCGCGAAAATTTTCAGACCTGAAAGGGACTCTGGCCATTACGACTTTATTCACCTCAATAACCCTTTTTGTAGCGTGCCTGGGTTTGTTGGGATTGTCAACCTATATGACTGAATCAAGGGTCAAAGAAATCGGAATAAGAAAAGTATTAGGCGGATCGGTACTAAGCATCATAAAATTGTTGAGTATGACTTCACTGAAACCTATCCTGATCGCTATTGCCTTATTCAGTCCACTAGCCTGGATTGCCATGAACTGGTGGCTAAATTCTTACGCTTACCGTGTTTCCATTAACGTTTGGATTTTCCTGGTGGCTGGTGCGTCTATCATAGTGATTGCCGGTATGACGATCGCTATACAAACATTCGGCGCTGCCAATACCGATCCCGTTAAAACCTTGCGGACAGAATAGTTATGAAGCAGCGCTACGATAGAACCTCCGCACTTCTGCTCAGCTTGCTTGCGTTGGTTTGCCCAGCCGACCTCTTCGAAGAAATCGAAGGCGACCTCATTCGGAAATGTAACAACAGCCAATGAAATCCTGTGGAAAGCATAAAATATGAATGAAGCTTCAAAATTAAAGCAAGACCAGAACTACAAGTACCCATTCAGTTTGTGCTTTCTAAAGTGGTTTTGTCCCGACCATTTACATGAAGAAATTGAAGGGGACCTGATTCAAAAATTCCATGCGGACGTAAAAAGGTTTGGCGAGAGAGGAGCAAAGGAAAGGTTAGCATGGAACGTGCTCCGCTTTTTCAGGCCGGGTATTTTTCTAAGAAATAGACTTTCGTTACAGATAATTCAGATTTATATGATCCGCAACTACATCAAAATCGCCTTCAGGAATTTCGTCCGGCAAAAATCTTACACTTTGTTGAACGTCGCCGGTTTGTCGCTGGGGATGGCGGCGAGTCTGCTGATACTTCAATATGTGAAATATGAACGGAGCTTTGACACGTTTCATTCGCGTGCGAAGGATATTTATCGCATTCAATACAATGGGTGGCAAAACGGCAGGCTCAATTTCGAAAGTGCGGTAGCGGTTCCGGCAGTGGGCCCAGCGTTGAAGAATAACTTTCCGGAAGTTGAAGCTTATACCCGGTTTCTCCCGACTAAAGGAATGATTACCTATGAAAGACCAGGCGAGGAACCTGTCACGTTTAGAGAAGAAAAGGCGCAGTACGCAGATACTTCTTTGTTTGGGGTTTTTGATTTCAAACTTATTCATGGTAACACTAAGCAATGCCTGAAGGGTACTAATAAAGTTATCATTTCTCAAAGCACAGCGCGCAAATACTTCGATGATGAGGATCCTATCGGAAAGAGCCTTAAGGTGAATGGCAATGAACTGTTGCTGGAGGTCACGGGCGTGTTTCAGGATGTTCCGGAGAATTCACATATCAAATTTGATTTTTTGATTTCCTATGAAACCATCAATGCTCTCACCAAAAATGAGTCGGAAAACTCATGGGGATGGTATGACTTCTACAGTTTCGTATTGCTAAAGCCGGGGACGGATGTAAAAGATCTCCAGGCGAAATGGGATGAATATCTTTTAAAAGAAAGGGGCGAGGACTGGAGAAAAACGAACCGGAAGCAGGAATTTATTTTGCGTCCTCTGACCGATATCCATTTGTACTCAAATCTCTTGTACGAAACCTCGCCTCGCGAGCTTCGCGATGGTGATTCCGTCTATGCCCTGAGTATAATCGCAATGTTCATTCTCATTATTGCCTCGGTGAATTATGTTAACCTTGCCACCGCCCGTTCTTTCAACCGTGCTAACGAAGTTGGTGTAAGAAAAGTAGTGGGCGCCTTAAGGACCCAACTTGTGAATCAGTTTCTAACGGAATCCTTTATACTGAATGTGCTCGCTGCTGTCTTGGCAGTGGTCATTGTGCGGATTGCCTGGCCCTACTTCTCGGAGCTTACAGGGTGGAATATTCCAATCAGTTTTTTGCTTCAAAAAGAATTTTGGCTGCTGGTTCTGGTCTTGTTCTTAGGAGGCGCTGTACTATCAGGATTTTATCCTGCCATTATACTATCATCATTCAAACCGGTTGCTGTGCTGAAGGGCAAGATCATTCGCTCGGCCAGCGGCAATTTTTTAAGAAAGTCGCTGGTCGTTTTTCAGTTCGTGGCCTCTGTATTTCTTATAAGCGGATCGTTGATCGTTTATCAGCAGTTGTCATTCATGAAAAACAAGGATCTGGGAATCAGTCTTGAACAGACGCTCGTGTTAAAGCGACCCGGAATAGTCGATTCGTTGTATGAAGGAAATTACGAAGCTTTTAAGACCGAAGTGCTTCGAATACCGGGCGTCCAAGGGATCGCAGCTTCTTCTACCATACCGGGAGAGGAAAATTACTGGACGAGCGGGATCAGCAGGCTAACCGGTGGCCCAGAAGGCACCAATATTGTAACGACTGCTGCGATTGATCATGACTTCATACCCCAATATGACGTTCAGATTGTTGCTGGAAGGAATTTTGATAGCCGTTTTCCCAACGATAAAGAGAACATACTTATAAACCGGGCGCTAGCCGCGGAGCTAGAATTCAAAAGTCCGGAGGATGCCGTTGGACAGTTGGTAAAACATTGGGGCGATACTGTAAAGATAGTAGGAGTGGTAGAGGATTTTCACCAAATGTCATTGAGAGCGAAAGTCATCCCTGCTGTTTTTCACCTGATACCCGCCTCCCAGTTTTACTCTATTAAGGTAGAAACTGAAAATTACTACGCCGTGCTTCAAGCCCTTGAGAAGCCTTGGGCAGAATTTTTCGCAGGAAATCCCATAGACTATTTTTTCCTGGATCAATTCTTTAGCCGCCAGTATGAACGAGATGATCGCTTCGGACAGGTGTTTACGCTTTTTACAGGACTGGCACTTTTTATCGCAGCTTTAGGATTGTTGGGCCTTGCATCGTTTATGACGTTACAACGAACACGTGAGATCGGCATTAGAAAAGTACTTGGTTCAAGCGTTTCCGGGATTATCTTGCTCTTGTCAAAAGGGTTTATGCAGCCTGTGCTTATTGCTATTGTGATAGCCTGTCCGTTGGCGTGGTTTTTGATGAATCAGTGGTTACAATCATTTCCCTACAGAACCAATATCAACCTCTGGATTTTTGGTATTTCAGGTCTCCTTGTATTGATCATTGCATTTGTTTCAGTTTCATCCCAAGCTATGAAAGCTGCAATGACTAAGCCTGCCGAAACTTTGAAATATGAGTAACACAAAAAATAATAAAACAAATGATGAACGTTTTGGCCCTATGCCTTACAAAGTTTTATTTAGAATATTACGAGGGTTCTGCCCCCCACATTTATACGAAGAAATCGAAGGAGATCTCCTTCAAAAATTCAACGGGGATGTTGGCAAATGGGGTGAACGAAAGGCACAGCGTAAATTGTTATGGAACATCATTCGATTCTGCAGGCCTGGTATCTTACTTAGAAATAGATTCTCTTTCCCATTGATACAAATGCAGACGATGTGGATGTATTTCAAGATGGCAAGCAGGGGTCTGGTCAGACAAAAAGTATTTTCTTCGATAAACGTGTTGGGACTCTCCGTCAGCATGGCTGTTTGCATCTTAATTCTTCAGTACGTCCGGTTCGAGTTTAGCTATGACGACTTCCATCGGGATGCGGATAATATTTATCGTGTTGCTACGAAGGTCACCTTGCAAAACCAGGTCATCAGTCATGAGACTAATACATATGAGGGCATCAGCAACGCGCTTAAGAATAATTTCCCGGAAGTAAGAGCTTCGACCACAGTTCGTCAATATGATTCTGACCGAAATTTTATCCGGTTCGAACGTGATGATAAGAAGCTTGTTGCTATTCAGTCGTTCAAGGCCCTGGAGGTTGACAGTACATTTTTTAATGTCTTTTCTTTTGAGCTGATTGATGGAAACGCGTTGACAGCGTTGCACGACCCGTATTCAGCCGTCGTGTCCGAAACATTGTCCAAAGAGTATTTCTCCAGTGATGCCGTTGGAAAGTTTATTGAAGCATATGATGGAGACCAAACCATGCGGTACAGGATCACGGGCGTTTTAAGAAATGTGCCGCCGAATTCACATATAAAGTTTGACTTGCTTACGCGATCTGCACCCACAACGACAACTTTTTGGAACGGGGAAATTGGCTTTTGGGACTGGTCTGGTCAAACTTATGTCCTGCTGCACGATAATTCCGAGCCAGCTCAGCTTGAAAAGAAACTTGATAATCTTGCGGTTTCTAACAATGGATTGAAGAGAAACAAGGATGACTATGGGCAAGCAAGTACTTTTCACCTTCAGCCGCTGGCTGATATCCACCTGTTCTCCCACTTGCAAGAAGAACTTGAGGCGAATGGCAATGGTTTGCTGGTCTATGCCTTGATAATTCTGGCGCTAGTCATAATGATCATCGCTTGGATTAATTATATCAATCTTTCAACAGCAATTTCAGAAACTAAAATTAAAGCTATTGGCATTCGCAGGGTTACAGGTGCCTCGCGATCGACGCTGGTAGTACAAACGTTGATGGAATCTGCCGTCTTTAACGCGCTGTCTGTAACCATAGCAGCATTGATTGTGCAGTTGCTCCATTCTCCCTTCTCAGACTTCTTGGGCATACCCTTGGACTATGGCAGTGTGATCGATAAGCGACTGCTCGCCTCTCTCGTTGCGTTCACACTGACGGGCACCTTTATCGCAGGCATTTATCCAGCTATTGTTATTTCTACTTTCCATCCGGTGCGTGCGCTTAAAGGCAAAGTGAAGGTCGGTGGCTTTGCATTTCGAAAGGTCCTTGTGGTTTTTCAGTTCGGCGCCGCAGCCGCTTTGATGATTGCCACGGTAGTGTTGTATCAGCAGTTATCGTTCATGCGCAACAAGGAATTGGGGATTGCTGTCGATAAGGTTGTTATTATCAAGGCCTTGAACTTTGATAAAGAAAAATGGTCAGACATTGAAGGCGGATATAAGGTAGACTCGCTTTATTTATCCAGTGCTGAACTCTTCAAAGAGCAAGTCAGGTCGCATGCAAGTTTTGTTAGTGCAACTTCTTTGTCACATTTGCCCGGACAGTTGCCAAACTGGGGCACTGAATTCAAAGCGGAAACCATAGACAACGCGAAGGCCTATCGGCTGGTAGCACTAGGAATCGACTATGATTTCCTTACAACGTTCCAGGTCAGACTCTTGGCTGGTCGGAACTTTTCGCCAACTTTTCCTTCAGACCGCGGCAATGAGGGCAACCGAGCTATTCTAATCAATGAAGCAGCTTCAAAACTCTTGGGTTTCAAGAGCGCAGAACACGCAGTCAATAAACACTTGTCAACGTATTGGGGAGCTGACTACGAAATCATCGGAGTAGTAAATTCATTTCACCAGCTTTCCTTAAAAGAAAATCTCCAACCCATATACTTTATCCTTCAGCCAAGGGCCCTGGAATACTTCGCAATTCATTATGAAGGAGAAAATGCTAAAGCGGCAATCAGTCAGCTTGAGTCAATTTGGAAACAACACTTTCCCGATTATCCGTTCAATTATTTTTTTCTGGATCAGTATTTCGACCAGCAATACCGGTATGACGAGAAATTCAGGGACATCATGTTTGGGCTTTCTGGTCTTGCTGTGTTCGTCGCATGTTTGGGGCTTTTTGGATTGACATCATATGCTATTGTTCAACGAACAAAGGAAATCGGCATTCGCAAAATTTTGGGCGCATCGGTATCTAACGTAATCGCACTATTCAGTCATGATTTTATTAAACTAATCATAGTTGGCACCGCTATTGGTATCCCCTTGGTGTATTTGGGAATTTCCCGCTGGCTAGAAAATTATGCCTTCAGAATTACGTTAGGTTGGTGGTATTTCTTGACGCCTGTGATTCTGATTTTGTTCATTGCAGTTGTCACAATAAGTGTGCAAACCCTTAGTATTGCCAGCAGAAACCCCGTTGACAGCCTGAGACATGAGTGAAGAGTGAAAAGTCAAAAGTGAAAAGTGAAAACCTAGCGGGTTGTATCGTTATACGGTTCGTACTTACCGGTTGAGGCACCCGACCGACTATGGATGCCACCGATACCTGATTACCTGATTACCTGATCACCGATTACCAATTACCAATTACCAATTACCAATTACCGACCCCCAAACCCTCCGGCTCAACTCGCCGTTTGTCTAAGAAGCATCAGAATAATTGGAATTTTATTATTTCCTTTACAATGAACCTTACGCCGCAGTATTTTATTTTATAGTATGGACAAGAACTTTCTAACCAGATTATACCATTCCCACCAGGCTTGCCCAACATGTCCGGCGCCATTGGAGGTCTCTAATTTTTATGTTGAATTGCTTGGGGCTCTGTTTGCTGATTTTACTCAATTAGCATCGCTTTCAGAGGATGAGTTTATTCAGCTTATGGAAAGACTACAAAAGGAGCTTGAAAGGATCCTAAGGCACAATCCTACTAAAGGAATAGGGAATCCGGCAATTGTAGCTCAAAAATTCTTTGATGCCCTGCCTTCCATATGTGATAAACTGGAAAATGACATCACCGCCATGTATGAAGGAGATCCTGCAGCAAAGAGCAGGGGAGAAGTTGTTCGAACTTATCCTGGCTTTTATGCTATTGCTGCGTATCGTATGGCACATGAACTTCATGAATTGGGCGTTCAGGGTGTGCCCCGAATTATTACCGAACACGCCCATAGCAGGACCGGTATCGATATTCACCCTGGGGCTAAGATCGGAGAACATTTTTGTATAGACCATGGTACCGGCGTAGTTATCGGGGAGACATCTGTCATTGGCAACCATGTGAAAATCTACCAGGGAGTTACATTGGGTGCTTTGAGTGTGAACAAGGAGGACGCTGAAAAGAAACGGCATCCAACTATTGAAGACAATGTAGTGATATACGCAGGTGCCACGATCCTGGGAGGCGATACGGTCATTGGTAAGAATAGCGTAATTGGTGGAAATGTTTGGCTGACCAGGAGCATACCGCCGGATACGAAGATTTATTATCAGGCTAAGATGTACGATGGCGATACCAACGAAACTGATCTTGTGATATTCAGATGATTTTAATGAGATCCTTTTTTCAATTTTACGCCTGCCTCAAATTTCACGGCACGATTCCTCAACTTGTAAAAGTCTAGCGTTTTCCATGACCCTATCGGAACTCATCGGCAATACTCCACTTGTGGAGTTACAGCATATTCCAACTAATAAGCGGGTAACCATTTTTGGAAAACTTGAAGGAAACAATCCAGGAGGAAGTGTAAAAGATCGCGCTGCACTTGGTATGATCACGGGGGCGCTGGAGCGGAAAAGTATAAAACCCGGGGATAGGCTTATCGAGCCAACAAGTGGTAACACTGGCATCGCGTTAGCCATGATTGCGCAATTGAAAGGGTTGAACATCACATTGGTTATGCCGGATAATTCTACACGCGAGCGAGTGTTAGCAATGGAGGCGTATGGTGCAAAGGTTATTTTAACGCCAGCGGCGCGAACCATCGAGTATTCCCGTGAGCTGGCGGAAGAGATGGCCAGGAAGGAAGGATACTTTATGCTTGATCAATTCGCCAATACCGACAACTACCTCATGCATTATCGTACTACCGGACCTGAAATTTGGCGGGATACGGATGGCAAAATAAGTCATTTTGTATCCGCAATGGGAACCACGGGTACAATCATGGGTGTGTCAAGGTATTTGAAAGAGCAAAATGCTCAAATTAAAATAATTGGGACACAGCCTACCGACGGCTCATGCATTCCTGGCATTCGACGGTGGTCGAAGGAGTTTTTGCCAAGAATCTTTGATCCAAGCAGGGTCGACAGAATCATGGATGTTAGTGAAACGGACGCACGGATCTTTACTAAAAGATTGGCGAAAGAAGAAGGTATTTTGGCTGGGATGAGCAGTGGCGGGGCGCTCAGCGCAGCTTTGAAAATTGCTGATGAACTTGATTCCGGGGTTATCGTCTTCATTGTCTGTGATCGTGGGGACCGCTATCTCAGTTCTGATTTGTTTGAATAAATGATCACTCTTGAGCGAACATCGACAAATGATCCAAATTTCCTGAGTCTCGTAGAAGAACTTGACAAAGAGCTTTGGGTGAGATATCCGCTGGTCCAGCAAAAATTTGCACCTCATAATAAGGTAGATATAACGGCGCGAGTGGTTTTGGCATTTTTTGATAAGAATATTGCAGGCTGTGGGTGTTTCAGGCTTATGGAGGAACAGGGTACCGTTGAGTTAAAAAGGATGTATGTAGTCCCAAATTTGCGAGGCCGTGGCATCGCCGGTTCGATATTGAATGAATTAGAACAATGGGCGAATGAGGAGGGCTTTATCCAGAGCAAACTTGAGACAGGACGGAATCAGCCGGAAGCAATCGCGCTGTACCAAAAATATCGATACACAATAATTCCAAATTACCCACCCTATACGCACATGGCAGAAAGCATCTGTATGGGAAAAAGGCTATCCTGACTGCCGCTCGTATAATCTACGCCACTAAATCTCAAATGTTGCTTAATTTTCCTGGATGAGACCCCTAAGAATTTTCAGTACCATCGTTCTTATCATATTCATTGTTCCTGCCTTTGGGCAGGATCCGTCACGTTTTCAAAAAGAAGTTGATTCAATTGTTGCGCTTAACCGGTCCGTGAAAACGTCAAACCTAGTCCTTTTTACCGGCAGCTCAAGTATCCGCATGTGGCATGACTTAAAGTCGACTTTTCCAGATCATAATATCGTCAATTTAGGGTTCGGTGGATCAGAAATGGCAGACCTTCTGTTCTACGTTGACAAACTAATTATTTCGTTCGCGCCAACTCAGGTATTCATTTACGAAGGTGACAACGATATAAGTTTTGGCCGCACAAGTCAACAGATCCTCTCGACAGCCGATAGCATACTTTCTCGTGTTCGCATGAAACTTCCGGAAACTGAGCTAGTATTTATCTCACCGAAGCCGAGTCTGGCACGCTGGAAGCTAAAGGAACAATACGAGATATTTAACAAGCAACTGGAGGCATGGACCAAGCGAAAGAAGCGAGTGAGATATGCTGATGTCTGGTCCGCAATGTTGGACAGCCAGGGGAACGTACGCCAGGATCTTTTTATCGAAGACGGACTACACCTCAATGAAAAGGGTTATTCGATATGGACTAATGTGCTGGCCAAATATTTATCCTCGAATCGCCGATAGTTATTTAGAACTTCGGTCCGGCCCCTTCTTCTTCTTTTTGTTGTGTGTTATGTCCGAGCCTTTAATCTGTTGCTCTTCGTGCTCACGGCTATCGAGATCATCGCGAATGTCTGGCTTACGGCCGGGTTTGCCGCTGGCATTGTTCTGATTGGATTGTTTACGGACTGATTTATTCATATTCATTTTCATTAGTTGCCTTTCTTCAGTGCCTTTATTTTATCCAAGTGAGACTGAACAACAGGAAGATACTTTGTCGCGAATACCTGAATGTCGGCGTCACCGTATTCTGTGGCTCTCTTTAATTTCTTAACGTCTCTTTTATGATCCAGGATCATCATCCGTATATATTTTTTGTCAAATGACTCACCGTGCACGCTTTCCAGATCGGCCAGTGCTTCTGCCTTATCGGCTCCCAATGACCTAGGAATGAACACTTTCTTTTTGTCAGCAAGCGCTCTGATCTCCTCCAGCATTTTCGATTGATCTTCAACCATGAGCGAACCGTACTGCTTCAGGCTCCTATAAGTTGCCCGTTGTTCGGCTGTTTTCCCTTCTTGTAAGTCCATCATCCGCGCTTCTGCCATTTCTTTGAGGAAATCAGATACGACATCATCAACGTCCGATTCGCCTTCAGTAAACGAAGGTAAGTCAAAATTCGATTGCATGGTGTTGGCATTTGCGACATCGCTATTTCTATCACTTTCAGATATGGAACCAACTTCAGTGCTATCTACTCGTGAAGACGCCTCGCGGTACCCTTGATCCGATCGAGTAAAAATAGTAGTGATGGCTATGATGATACTCAGATTTATTATCGTTATAAGATTTTTCATGATCCTTCTACTCCTTATTGTTCGTATTACTAAAGGAAAATATTGTGCCACCGAATAATGCCCGAATCAGATTTGTACGGGCATTTTTCTGTTTTCCGACGGATGACGACTTCGAAATATTGTGTATTAATTCCACGTGTGGAGAAAGATTCTCTACTGTGAGCATTGTATTAAAGGTGATAATGAGGGTATGAGTGTGGAATGCTTTTTGAATTCAGATATAACCAAAACACTCTTAATTATGGCAAATGTAAAGCACGGTGAAAACATCCCGCAAACCCAGTTGGATACTGGTATGGCGAAGAGAAAACCAGTGAAGCTTGGATGGACCACGGAAGAGGTAGATAAAATCACGCATGCGCTGAATTCAGTGCTTGCGAATTATAGCGTACATTTTCAGAAGCTGAGAAATTTCCACTGGAACGTGAAAGGTTCTGACTTCTTCGATCTGCATATGGAATTCGAATCTCAATATAAAGAGGCTTTGGAGAATATCGATGAAATAGCTGAGCGTATTCGCGTATTCGGAGAAACCCCTCTCAGCAACATGCAGGAATACTTGCGCCATTCAGAAATAAAGGAAGGATCCTCACAACTTGGGTCTGACCTGATGATACGGGAATTGTTAAACGATTACCGTGTATTGCTTCAATACATGTCGGCGGCAATTGAAATTGCTGGCGAACAATATGATGCTGGAACTGAAAACATGATTAAAGGTTTCGTTAGAAAGATTGAAAAACATCATTGGATGCTTTCGGCATTCCTTGCTAAATAAAGAAATCATGATCGAAAATCAACCCCGAGAAGTGACACTAATTTATCATTCCGAAAAAACGGATGATAAAAAAGCCAGAGGCTATGTTGAATCCCTTCCAACAGTTGCCGTAAAAACTTTGGATCTCGCCAGGGAACCTATCACTGAAACTCAGTTGGCACAGCTGGCGGACAAAATAGAGATACCCATTGAAGAGTTAATTGACGTCAGCTATGATGAGAGACCTGATACAGATCGAAACAAGGCTGGGCTAAAACAAATGGGGAAGACAGAAATTTTGACCATGATCAAGCATAACCCCAAGTTATTGAGTACTCCTATTCTAGTTATTGGTGATCGTGCCTACAAATATGGTTCAGCTTATCACCTTATCAAGGACCAAATGGCAGAGGGTGTAAAATCGACTTCAAGCGCCGTTAACGCAGAAGAAAAAAAATCGTAGCCTAGCCCTTATTAGTGTTTGTCTTTTAAAAGTCAGGCTCACGCTAAGACCTGAAAGAAAATGTCCACTAAGGGACCGAAAATATTTATTGCACTTTGCGGATTAACTTGGAGTAATTCTATTCAAAACGATGTCCGAAGGACCGGCAGAGACTGTTTTAATTTCACCCTCTGCGGCCCTCTGGTATTCATCTCTGCATTTTTTCTCTGCGGTAAAAATCCTCTCCAATTGAAATGCGACTTCCTAGATGCGCGACTAACTAAACAACGTCTTTTACTTAGGATTTAAATCTATCTTGAATCATGAAGATTTTTTTTACGCAGAAGGAATACCGAGAAAATTACGCGGAGAACTCGCAGAGACTGTTTAATTTCGCCCTCTGCGGCCCTCTGGTATTCATCTCTGCATTTTTTCTCTGCTATAAAAATCCTTTCGAATTGAAATGCAACTTCCTAGATGTGCGACTAACTAAACAACGTCTTTTACTTGAGATTTAAATCTATCTTGAATCATGAAGATTTTTTTACCGCAGAGGGAATACCGAGAAAATTACGCGGAGAACTCGCAGAGACTGTTTAATTCCGCCCTCTGCGGCCCTCTGGTATTCATCTCTGCATTTTTTCTCTGCGATAAAAATCCTTTCCAAATTCAAATGCGACTTCGTAGATGTGCGACTAACTAAACACGTCTTTTACTTGAGATTTAAATCTATCTTGAAATTTTTAATACCGCAGAGTATCCCAATAAAAAGGTGATGTTTTGGTGGTGGTAACTTTGAAGGAAAGCCGCTTGCACCAGGACACTGCATGCGTCGTATTAACATTTATGTTCTTTTTGTCTTGACCGTGCCTTCGCCGACCGCGTGCGCTAAAGCTATAGCG
>JAICGJ010000019.1 GCA_025923195.1 Chryseolinea sp. | reverse complement strand
TCAATTAAGGTATGTTTGTGGTTAATGAAAACTTCGAGGTAATAATTACCTAACAGGTACAAGTTTATCTTATAACCATAATATCGAATGGCCATAACAAATGTACCTTTTTCGTACAGCGTTGTTATCTTTTCTTCCAACGTTAGCTTCTTGAACTCTGGCCATGCGATCATATATTAAACATAAATGAAAAATACTTTGATCACAATGTTGACTCTGGCGAAGTTTTTCCTTAAAGGTTGGTATACGTCAATGCTAAATTTTTTATTGGCCTTGTCAAAATATTGTGGGAGTTGTCGCGTTCTCGAACAATCGTTGCCCCCTCGTGAGAGAACTTAGGTATTGAGTTCGTGATATCGGTATGTCGCGGACAGTTAATTTCCCGCATCGACAATATGGTTACGCTAAAGACCGCAGCAGAGGATTTATAGTACCTGCTTGATGGTTATTCAGGACACCGGAAGGCCCAGCTAGAACCTGTTACAGGCTAAGCGCAACAAAAGACATAAAAAAAGCCCCTGGACGGGGCAATTGGGGGTGAATGATGGGACTCGAACCCACGACCCTCAGAATCACAATCTGATGTTCTAACCAACTGAACTACATCCACCATAAACCATTCGTGGCCTTTTTACGAGGCGCTTGATGTTCCACCCATCCTTCAGCACTTCCGCTTAAGTATTGGAACACGACATCAGCACATGGGAAGGCAAAGGTATGCACCACTACCCAATTAACAAAAGTCATTAACGCGGATTTTTGAAGGTCGGTTCGCCATTGCCCAAAAACTAGGCCTTGCGATTGAAAAACAGTCGCTGGCCAAGCTGACTTTCATCAAATACTCCATCGTCAAATACCAGATGTCCGGAAACGATTGTCTTCTTTATTTTGGAGTTGAACACCTGCCCCTCAAAAGGCGACCATTGGCATTTTGCCATGATGTTCGCCTTCTCAACCTTCCAGGGTTCGTGAAGGTTCACTAATACCAGATCTGCGAAGTATCCCTCTCTTATAAAACCACGATCTTGAATTTGATAGGCTATCGCGGGACTATGGCTCATCTTCTGTGCGATTTTCTCCAGGCTGATTTCTTTGCGATGAAAGAATTCAAGCATAGCGACCAGGCTGTGCTGAATCAGCGGGCCGCCTGACGGCGCGTTGAAATATTTGTTTTGTTTTTCTTCCAAGGTATGAGGTGCATGATCGGTTGCAACAATATCGATACGATCATCCAGTAAAGCGTTAAATATTCCCTTCTTGTCGGCTTCCGTTTTGATTGCAGGATTCCACTTGATGAGTGTTCCAAGCCTTTTATAGTCAGCATCACTAAACCATAAGTGATGGATACAGGCTTCCGCGGTGATTTTCTTTTTCTCCAGTGGGATCGAACTGTCAAAAAGCAAAGTCTCTTTCGACGTTGAAATGTGCAAAATATGAAAGCGGGTACCGTGTTTTTTTGCCAGTCCGATTGCAAATGACGAAGACTTGTAGCAGGCTTCTTCGCTGCGTATCAACGGGTGGCATTCAATAGGAACATCGTCACCATACTTATCCTTAAAGGCTGCAGAATTCGCTCGAATTGTCTGTTCATCTTCACAGTGCGCCGCAATCAGCGAAGGGAAGCTCGAAAAAAATCCTTCAAGAGTCTTAGGATTGTCGACCAATAGGTTACCCGTTGACGAGCCCATAAAGATTTTCAAGCCACAAACTTTGGTTACGTCGGTCTTAAGAACTTCCTCCAGATTGTCATTCGATGCGCCGATGAAAAAAGAATAATTAGCCAACGACGAACGTGAGGCGATCTGATACTTATCTTCAAGGAGATCTTGTGTGAATGTTGGAGGATTGGTGTTTGGCATCTCCATGAAGCTTGTTACTCCTCCGGCGACCGCGGCTTTCGATTCGGTGTATATGTTCCCCTTATGCGTTAGGCCTGGCTCACGAAAATGGACCTGGTCATCGATTGCACCGGGAAATAAATGCTGGCCACTGGCATCGATAAGCTCATTCGCATGCCGCGAAGATAGATCCGTTCCGATGGCTTCAATATGTTTGCCTTTAATAAAGACGTCTCCCTGAAAGACCTTACCCTCATTAACTATATTTGCGTTGAGAATCAATTTTGTTTCCATTTCGGTAAAATTAAAAATCTAACGTGTCTGCCATCGCATCTTTTGAAAGTTTTAATCTTAATAAACAGCTTTTAAATGCTATTGCTGACCTGAACTTCTTATCCCCAACTGAAATTCAGCAAAAGGCTATCCCGGTGATTCTCGCAGGACAGGAAGTCATTGGTATTGCTCAGACAGGAACCGGTAAAACCGCTGCCTATCTTTTGCCCCTTCTCATGAAAGTAAAATTTGCCCAAGGCGATGAGCCCCGTGCTGTTATCCTTGCTCCAACCAAAGAGCTGACCATTCAGATTGCTGAACATGCGGTCCAGTTGTCAAAGTATACTGACCTGCGTATTGTGGCATTGTACGGCGGGATCGGACCAAAGACGCAAGTTGAAATGTTAAGGCAAGGAATTGATATTGTCATCTCTACACCCGGCCGGTTCACAGAACTATATCAGAAAGGTGAACTTCTTACAAAGCAAATAAAATTTCTCGTGCTTGATGAAGCAGATCGCATGATGGATATGGGATTCATGCCTCAGCTGAGAAAAATATTGGAGATCCTTCCTCGCAAACGACAGAATCTTTTATTTTCTGCTACGTTTTCAGATCGGGTCGAAAAACTCTCTTCCGAATTCTTAGAGTTCCCCCTTAAAATTGCAGTAACACCACAGGCTACGACAGCTAAGCAAGTGGAGCAGGAACTTTATCACGTCCCCAACATTAAAACAAAAATTAACTTTTTGGAATTTCTCCTTCAGAATAAAGAGGATTTCAACAGGGTAATGATTTTTACGAGGACGAAGGAGTCAGCTGACAACGTTTTTAATTTTATCGAACGAAAGGGTTTCGGTCCTGTTAAAGTCATCCATTCCAACAAAGGACAAAATAGCCGGATCAACGCGGTCAATGAATTCAAGGAAGGGAGGCTGAGGGTTCTTGTGTCCACTGATGTAACGGCGCGTGGCATAGACGTTGTGAAAGTTTCACATGTGATTAATTTTGATGTCCCCGTGTTCCATGAAGACTATGTTCACAGGATTGGTAGGACGGGAAGGGCGTTCCAGGAAGGCAAAGCAATTACTTTTGCAACAAAAGCGGAGCTCTATCATATTGAAAAAATTGAGAAGCTCATTCGGGAGAAAATCCCCTTAAAAAAATTGCCGGCGGCTGTGGAGGTGGCTAAAACTCCATTTGAGGAATCGCAGGCTATGGCACTTGATATTGACTGGCAGAAGCGAAAGCAGGATCCGGAATTTAAAGGAGCATTTCACGAGAAGAAGAAAGGAAGATGATCCGTTGCCTCGTTAAACCTTACCACAATGCTAAAGCTAAAGTAAGGACGCAGCAACGTACTACAAAGCGTATCACGAGCATGTTCATACCAGACCTCAGCCTATCTTTGGCCTGGCAAGGACATGTGCGGATAGGGTGCAGGCTGGGATGGACATGCGGGGCCCAGCCGGCCCAGGAGGCGAAAACTTAGGGTGAGGAACACTTTAAGAAACGGCATATTACGTTGTCGCTTCACCTTTAGCGTTATCAACGCTTGAATGGCTCCGTCCCGCGAAGCGCGGGACGCTTTTGGAACGCAACTGAATTTTATCCGCACCCCCCAAAAAAAATGCCTGAGAGATATGACAGCAGGAGCAACAAATGAAGAAATAGACATTAACGTAAAGGAAGAAAAAAGTATGACTCAATCATTCAATAGAGTCGAACCATAACTCCAGCAATGTCTTCAATGAAGAGAAGTATGGGCCGTACTTTTTTTTATATTCATAAAGGGCTTTTCATGAGAAGAAGAAGTGACCAGAACGTATTAAATACCCCTTTTTGAATTGTTACTTCACAATTTACTATAGTGAGGGGTCAACAAGGAATCGAGCTTACCTTGTACCATTGGCGCCTTGTCCGTGAAATTTTCGAACAAGATGTTTCCCTTGTTTATTATTGTATAATGCGGAATTCCTTTAATGTTAAAATAAGATCTCAGCTTTGAATTCCAATTGCCCTCCGCAATAAGGTTTACTCCTTTTAATTTATATTTTGCTATACTGGTTAGCCATTTATCCCGTTCGCAATCCAGGCAGATGTTTAAAAAATTTACATGAGAGTTTTTCTCATATTGAGCTATTAACTTGTTTAATTCCGGAATATTCTGAATGCAAGGGCCACACCAGGTGGCCCAAAAATTGAGATACAAAATTATGTCCTGAAACGATCGAATGGAAATTAAACTATCGAGGCTGTTAGAGAGGACAAATTCGGGAATAGTATCGCCTTTATTTATGTTCAGCATTTCCATTTCACTTCTAGACCTTATTCCAGCAATCCGCACTAATTCTTTATAATCTGAAATCTCGAACACTTTTGCTATAGAATCGATCGCTAGGGAGTCAGCGTAAAATTTTATCATCGAACTGAAGTTGTATTTGTGATAAGCCTCCTTGACATCTCCCGACAATTGTTCTTTTGATTGATTTAACTTGTGGGACATGAATTTATTCATTCTGGAGAAACCAACAAGCTGATTATTTTCACTAACCGGCAAACTTCTAGCGAAATATTCGTCAAGAAACCAAAAATAATGTGATGACAAAATAGCTTTTGAATTGTCAACTTCGATATGACTTAGAAAATCGTAATAGTCATTCGAAAGAGTATCCTTGAAGTATTTCATCATTTCATTCGCTTTAGGCATAGATGTCTTGTATCCTGCCCCTGAATATACTATTTCGGAGTGCTCGTAGTCCAGAAACCATTCTGGAAGCCGATTACTTGATTTAAATTTCTCCAAAAATAAAAGCTCCCGGTTGATGACTGAATCCGCTGACTGTTTTAACAACTTGTATGTTGACTTTGATGAGAGTGATTTATTGAGCGGATATCGAATATCCGTGTAGCCCAGGCTCTTTTTCTTATCCAGATAGTATTTACTTATATCCTTACCTCTTCCGGAAAAGCTAAGTTCAAATCCACCCTCAACAGTGGCAATATTAATGTGGGTAGTGTCTTCTGGAAAAACAAAAATATTATACTGATTGTCGCCAATTTTGAGGAAGCTCTTGGCAGGTCTGTCAATTTCAATATCAACGTAATATTCTCCAGCTTTGTCTACAGACAGTGTCTTCGATTCGTTGTAACCTAGAGGAATATTTGTGACCGCGCTTGCTTCTATGGAAAGCGTATCGGCAGGATTATTTGCGAAAATTAAATGAACTACGCTTTGGGAGAAAGGAGTATACTGGAATACTTGCTTTTCCTTTTCAGCAATGCACCCAATAATAAGGATTAAGAAGTAATAGGATTTTCTCATAGTGATTCACAACAAATCCTCGCCGCTCCAATTGCTCCATTAAAATTTTCAGACCAATCAATTGATCCGATGTCGACTAACTCACAAACTCATCATATCCTTGAACTTCGCAGCCTGTCTCCGACTTACTTCCACCTTGTCGCCACCGCGAAGTTTTACCATCAAGCCTCCGTTGAACCACGGCTCAATACCTTCTACCCAACTCAAATTGACAATATGTTTCCTGCTGGCTCTGAAAAAAGCCCGTTCATCTAATTTTTCATCCAATGCATTTAACGATTTGTGGATCATTGGCCGGTTATTATCGAAATAGACTTTGATATAATTTCCATCCGACTCAAAAAGCCGTACGTTGGTCAGGCTTACGAACCAGCAGCGGTCCCCATCTTTTACGAAGACCTGATCACTTAATCCCAACTTCTTCTCCGGCCCGCGTATAGCTGCATTTTTTGCACGTTCCTTATCTGCGAGCTTGGCGACAGCCTCAGTCAACCGCTCAGGCTGGATTGGCTTCAGCAGATAGTCAAGGGCATTTACCTCAAAAGCCTTCAACGCAAATTCATCGTATGCGGTGGTAAAAACGACCAACGGAACTGAGTCCAACTCCTCCAATAGTTGAAAACCCGTTTTACCCGGCATCTGTATATCTAGGAACAGTAGATCGGGGTTTAACTCGTTTACCATTTGAATTGCTTCCTCTGCATTCATGGCTTCGCCAACCACTTCAATACTGGGATGGTCTTCAAGTAGTTTCATCAACTCTTTACGGGCTAGGCGCTCGTCATCTACGATTAATGCTCTCATGTGTCTTGTTTTGAGGAATTACTATTTCAGTTAATACAAAATTATCGTTTTCGTTTACAATTCGAAAGGAAGCTTCTTCACCATAGAGAAGCTTCAGTCTTTGGGCGGTGTTCTTAAGACCGAGGCCAGCCTTTCCTCTCTTCGTACCATTCAATAGGTGACCACTATTGCGTATATGTATCTTTAAACTGTGGTTCTCAACAGAAGTTTTCAATTGGATAATTCCACCGCGCGTGAGCTTTGATATTCCATGTTTAATTCCATTTTCCACCAACGTCTGAATCATCAGCGGAGGGACAAGAAACTTTTGTGAATCCGGGTGGATATCAAATTCAGTCTTTAGCCGTTCCTCAAATCTGATGCTCTCAAGTCCCAGGTAATCCTTAACAATCTTTAATTCATCTTCAAATTTCGTTAGTCCTTTCTTGTCAGAAGCCAGAGAGCTTCTCAAGATATTTGAAAGCTGGTTGATGGCTTGTTTTGACTTGGAGGGATTCTCATCGACCAACGCTCTAATGCTATTTAAGGCATTAAAGATAAAATGCGGATTGAGCTGGGACTTTAAATTGTTCAGTTCTATCTCGATCATCGATGCATCATATTTCAACGATGTGTTATAACGTTCGAAATAATGATATGTGAAATAGAATACAGTCCATAGAAAAAAGAAGAAAGCATATAACCAAGTTTGTCCCAGAATTTGCGAAATGCTCAGTGCCCGGCTCCAGTTCAAGGTGGTGATGGGTTCAAATAATTTTCCTAAGGCATAAGTTATTGGCAGTCCGATAAAGTAAATCATTAACCCCATGACGCAAACAGACACAACTACTTTGGGAATTAATGTATGAATTGGCAGGTAAAGCCATTTATATCGATTTAGAATATCCCTAAACCAGTTGGTGATGATTAGACACAAAAACGCATCCAAAACAAAGAAAATTACCCGTCGGGGCGATACTCCACCAGAAGCATCGTAGCTAAATAAAATGAGTATGGCAGCATACAACAACCATCCGCCAATCTGCAATGACCAGTATATTCTCTTCTTGTTTACCATCGGCCCGGCGGGATAAAATTACGTAAATCCGCAAAGCGAAATGGTGATTTTATGCAGGTGGTTATAGGAATTTGAACTGTAAAACGTAAAGAAATATGATAGAAGCCGCAATTATCAATATCCAGGTTATGATCACCAGCGTCCTTTTGTAATCATAAAGCCTTGGTTCGCTCACCAGGTTGTTAAATATAAAGGCCAGTCCAGCGGTCAGATAGACCGAAGCTTCAAGGGGATCATTCTTCTTGAATTCATAGACACCAAACCCAAAGAATACTAGACCAAATAAATACTGGCGTATGCGTGAATCCATAAATTGTGTTGGTGGGCTTTTTTTCAAATCTGGTAAAAATGTAAAAAGTAAAAAATAAAACAAAATAGAGGGACACGCTTTGTTAGTTCACCTGATCATGTCTAACTCAATTCGGTCTTCAAGAATTTTCCTGTATAACTCGCTGCATTCTTGGATACTTCTTCCGGAGTTCCTTTGGCGATGATTTTCCCACCTTTTTCGCCACCCTCTGGCCCAAGATCAATTACGTAGTCTGCTGATTTAATGACATCCATGTTGTGTTCGATGACCAGCACTGTGTTCCCTTTATTCACCAGCTTTTGCAGGACATCCAGCAAGTGAGAAATATCCTGGAAGTGTAATCCAGTAGTTGGTTCGTCGAGAATATAGAAGGTTTTCCCTGTATCGCGTTTCGAAAGCTCGGTTGCAAGTTTGACGCGTTGGGCTTCGCCTCCCGATAGGGTGGTAGCATGCTGACCCAGTGAAATGTAACCCAACCCGACTTCAGAAAGTGTTTGAATTTTTCTGAGTATGCGCGGCTGATTTTCGAAATATGTTACAGCTTCCTCAACGGTCATGTCCAACACGTCGCTAATGGACTTTCCTTTGAAGCGCACTTCAAGTGTCTCGCGGTTATACCGTTTTCCCTTGCATGTTTCGCAGGGCACATGAACGTCGGGTAGAAATTCCATTTCTATCAAACGAAGGCCGGCGCCCTCGCATGTTTCGCACCGACCACCCTTTACGTTAAAAGAGAATCGCCCGGTTTTATATCCTCTTATTTTTGATTCCGGTAATTGGGCAAATAGATCCCGGATATCCGAAAATGCTCCGGTATATGTGGCAGGATTTGAGCGCGGAGTCCTGCCGATTGGTGATTGATCGACCTCAATAACTTTGTCAATAAACTGGAGACCAGAAACCTTCTTATGGGCCAAAGGTTCTGTTCTTGAATTGTAAAAATGCCTGTTAAGAATTGGGAATAGGGTGTCATGAATTAACGTAGACTTTCCACTTCCCGATACGCCAGTGACGCATGTAAGTGTTCCCAGGGGAATCTTCAAATCAACATTTTTTAAATTGTTCCCACTGGCGCTGGTCAGGATAATATCCTCTCCATTTCCTTTGCGGCGGTTTCGCGAGAACGGAATACTAATTTCTCCGCTAAGATATTTCGATGTGGTGCTGTTGCCTTTCAAAAAGGCAAGCGGGTTACCCTCAGCCACCACGTGGCCACCGTGCCGTCCCGCTCCGGGGCCAATATCCAGAATATAGTCTGAGGCGAGCATCATTTCCTTGTCATGCTCAACAACGATAACCGAATTGCCGATATCGCGTAAATCCTTGAGTGCCTTTATGAGTTTTATGTTGTCCCGCGCATGAAGACCGATGCTGGGTTCATCCAGGATGTAGAGCACGCCTACCAGTTGAGTGCCAATTTGAGTTGCAAGTCTGATCCGCTGTGACTCTCCTCCGCTCAATGTTCGTATGGGGCGGTTCAGGTTCAAGTAATCAAGCCCAACGTCCAATAAAAATCCGATGCGTTTTCTAATTTCCTTCAGCACTTCAGTGGCAATGATGCGTTGCTTCTCGTTGATCCGTGCTTCTAATCCGTCAAACCATTTTTTCAACGCGTTGATATCGAGCTGCGCGAGTTCAGCAATGTTCGCGTTGTCTATTTTGAAATGAAGCGATTCCTTTTTCAGTCGGGCACCGTTGCATTCGGGACACGTCTTCGAAATAGTAAAATCATCAACCCATTTTTTTATAGCCTCTGATCCCTCTTCCTTTTGTTTCTCAAGGAAGCTAATTATACCTTCAAATTTTGTGTTCCATTCTGTGCCTGGGTACTTAACAGACGCAACGGCTACGGGTTCATCATCGCCGTAAAGCAAAATATTGATTACATCTTTTGGAATGTCTTTGATAGGCGAACTCAAGGTCAGCTTACACCTTTTTAGAATTGCTTCAATTTTCTTGAAGATCCATATATCACGGTATTCTCCCAAAGGCAAAATTCCACCACGACTTATGCTCAATGAAGTATCCGGTATTACAGATTCTTTGGTGATCTCTTCGACGACCCCCAAGCCATTGCATGTTGGACAAGCTCCGTATGGAGAATTGAAAGAAAAAGTATTCGGAGCAGGCTCGTCGTATGCCAGCCCCGTTTTTGGATCCATAAGGAATTTTGAAAAGTGATGCACCTTTCCATTTTCCTCCATCACCATCATTACACCCTTTCCTTCTTTTAGGGACTTGTTGATTGATTGGCCAATGCGAGCGCGATCCTTGGCATCAGCAACAATTCGGTCCATTACAATTTCGATATCGTGGATCTTATACCTATCCAGCTGCATTTTCGCAATGATATCCTGTACGTCGCCATCAACCCTTACCTTGGTGTATCCAGATTTTCTAATCTGCTGAAACAATTCGCGGTAGTGCCCCTTCCTTCCCTTGACTACAGGTGCCAGCAGAAACAGTTTTTTTCCTCTAAAATTCTGAATCAACGTATCCAGGATCTGGTCCTCCGATTGTCGAACCATTTTTTCACCGGTTAGGTAGGAGAATGCCTCGCCTGCTCGTGCAAACAGCAATCGCATGAAGTCATAAATCTCCGTTACCGTTCCGACCGTCGATCGCGGGTTACGTGATGTCGTTTTTTGTTCAATTGAGATAACTGGACTAAGTCCATTGATCTTGTCAACGTCGGGGCGTTCCAAGTTACCCATAAAACTTCGGGCATATGCTGAAAAACTTTCCATGTAGCGCCGTTGACCTTCGGCATAGATCGTATCAAATGCCAGTGACGATTTACCGCTTCCACTAATTCCTGTGATGACCACAAGCTTATTGCGCGGAAAACTCACATTTATGTTCTTCAGATTATGTTCACGTGCTCCGACAATTTCGATAACATCATGTCCTGTCGTATCAAATATTTTCTTTTCTGCCGCCGCTTTTGTCATGAATGGAATTAATATAGAAGTATACAAAAATGGGTCGCGGATGGTTGCAGTGCAACGAAAAAGTTGGCGTCTTTTTGGGTGTCAGGGTGTTAATTTCTTGATTTTTACGAGAAAAGTGCCACTTGCGCCCGATTCATTTGAACCAAAAATTTAGGGCATTTCCTTGCCCTGAACGACTAAGAGCATTTCAAACCAATCCTGTACGTCGAACTTTATGTCAATAGCCTTGGCGCTTTCTACAATTCTTTCAGGCCTTGTCGTGCCAATTACAGGAAATATATGGGCCGGGTGCTTCAGTAGCCACGCCAGTGAGAGTTGTGCCGGTGTTGCACCATATCTGGATGCTTTATGAAACAGCTCTTGTCCGCCTTCTTTGATCAACTTTCCTCCGCCCAACGGTGACCACGCCATCGGGCAAACGCGATATTTCATCAGTAAGTCGAGGCTGCCATCGAAAAGCGGCTCATGGTGTGTAATGGAAATTTCTATTTGGTTTGTCACCAGCGGGAATGGCAAATAACTTTGCAGCATCTCAAACTGAGTAGGCGTAAAGTTAGAAACTCCGAAGTGTAAAATCTTGCCACTTTGCTTTAACGTGTTAAACGCTTCCGCGACTTCTTCAGGATTTAGCAGGGGATCGGGCCGATGTATCAGCAGCAGCTCAATCCTGTCTGTGTTGAACATATCCAACGAGTTATCGACGCTCCACAAGATATGTTCTTTTGAGGTATCATAATGTTTGACCCAAGTTCTCGGCCTTCGTCCTGAGGAAAACTTAATACCGCATTTCGTTACAAGCTCGATTTTATTTCTTAGACCTGGATTTCGTTTCAATACATTGCCAAAGATCTCTTCGTTTCTATGGTCACCATAAATGTCCGCATGATCGAAGGTAGTAATTCCCGAATCAAGCGATGATGCAATGAGGTGATCGATCTTTGATTCGTCAAGATTCCACCTCCATGCTCCAGAAATTATGCGCGAGAATGTTGGACCTTCTTTATGAATAGTTTTACGCTCCATCAATTCTTATGTGATTTTAATTTGATGAGCCGAGCCAGTGAATTATTTGGTCAGCAAATTCTTGGGGCTTTTCTGCCTGAACCCAGTGGCCGGTGTCCATCGATTGCATTTGTGCCATCGGAAATATTTCCTTTATCCGTTTCCAGTCTCCATCTGAAATGTATTTGGATCTCGATCCACGGATGAACAATGTAGGTTTACTGAACGTGCCTGTAAAATGTAGGTCCAATCCTACATTGGAGAGTTTACGACCAATAACGGGTAAGTTAATTTTCCAGGAGAAACCACCTGAACTTTTTCGTTGAAGGTTTTTTAGCAGGAATTGCCGTACATCCTGTTCCGGCACGTGTTTCGCGAGAATTTCGTCCGCTTCGTTTCGGGATGCAATCCGGTCAACGGGAATTGCCTTCAGCCCTTCAGCAATTGCATAATGTTCTAGGTCATAGGACTTTGGCGCAATATCGACCACAATCAATTTCGAAAGCTTGTCCGGATTGGCCAATGCAAAGTTCATAGCGGCCTTTCCTCCCATGGAATGACCGATAATTACAGGGTTTTGGATTTGATTGGTATTGATAAATTCGTTTAGATCCTGGACCATCGATAAATAATCGAATTCATCGCTATGAGGCGACTGACCGTGATTTCGAAGGTCGACACTGTAAACTTTGTAATGACCCCCAAGAATTTTCGCTTGCGTTAGCCAATTGTCGGAAGAACCAAAAAGTCCGTGGAGAATAATGATGGGCTCGCCTTGTCCTAGCACCCTGAAAAATAATTTCATGGCCAAAAATAGAATTAAGTACCCAGAAGTCAGAATTAAACGATGCGAACGGTATATTTGGGGCTTTAATTTTTAAAATGGAATTATCACAAGGAGCTTATATTATTCAGGGGCTAAACGTGCTTGACATAGCCCAACAATTCGGAACGCCCTTATATGTTTATGATGGCGACAAGATCGCACACCAGGTCAGAACTTTAAAAAATGCTTTTTCGGATACCGATATCAAAGTGAAGTATGCAGCTAAAGCCCTAACAAACATCTCTGTACTCAAGTTAATCAGGAAGCATGGTGCAGGCATCGAAGTGGTCTCGTTAGAAGAAGCGAAAATTGCCATGAAAGCTGGTTACACTTCGCCCGAGATCGTGTTCACCCCCAGTGGAGTTGACTTTAGCGAAATTGTCGAAGCCGCCGACCTTGGACTCGCGATCAATATCGACAATCTATCCACGCTTCAAAAGTTCGGAGATAAATATAAAAATACATACTCGTGCGGACTGCGTCTAAATCCTCACATACTCGCCGGAGGCAACTATAAAATATCCACAGGTCATAGCAATTCAAAATTTGGAATTTCCATATTCCAATTTCAGCAGATCATGGAAATTGTACAGAAGCATGGTATACAAGTGAAAGGACTTCATATTCATACGGGCTCCGAAATCGCCGAGACAGATGTATTCATTAAAATGGCGGAGATACTTTTTAGTATGGCTGGAGATTTTCCTAATTTATCATTCATTGATTTTGGGAGTGGTTATAAGGTTGCTTACAAGGAAGGAGATATGGTCACCAATATCTACGACCTTGGACTGAAGCTCTCAAAAGCTTTTAATGAGTTTTGTCAGCGTTATGGCCGCAAGCTTGAAATGTGGATTGAACCCGGAAAATATGTCGTGAGCGAGGCCGGTACATTTCTGGTGAAAACGAATATTGTTAAACCTACCCCCTCCGTAACATTTGTGGGTGTTAACTCCGGACTGAATCATCTCATCCGGCCTATGATGTACGACGCCTATCATCACATCGTGAATATTTCGAACCCGACAGGATCTCAAAAAATATATACGGTGGTTGGCTACATCTGTGAGACCGATACGTTTGGCTCTGATCGCAAGCTTCATGAAGTTCGGGAAGGCGATATTCTTGCAATAAAAAATGCGGGAGCCTACTGTTTCTCTATGTCTTCCAACTATAACTCACGGTTGCGTCCCGCAGAAGTGCTGGTCGTTAACAAGGAGGCAAAACTGATCAGGGAACGAGAGACCATTGAAGATCTACTGAAGTTGCAGGTCGAAATTGAGGTGTAGTATTTGATGTTACGGCCGCTTATCACATGACATCAACTTTTTTGAGCGGCAGTTCGTTATTTTAGCAACGTAATTTAATAGGATGTTCATACGATTAGCCTCCGTTCTTTGGTTTTTATTGATAGCATCATGTCAGGCACAAATCCTTCAGCCGGCAAAGCTGACCGCAGAAACGCAGACCAAAAGTCACAAGGTCGGTGACGAAATTGAGTTGGTTTTCAAGGCATCCATTGACAAAGGATGGTATATCTACTCCGTTGGGTTCGACGAGGAGTGTGGTCCACTTCCTCTGGAAGTTACGTTGGAAAAGAATTCCGGTTTTGAATTGGTCGGTGAGTTGCTCGCGATAAACGATAAAGCAAAACATGACAAAATTTTTGATTGTGATGTACGGGTTTTTGAAAACAGCGGGGAGTTCAGACAAAAAATAAAGATTCTTGCTCCAGACCTGAATGTCGTCGGCTCTTATGAGGGCCAGGTGTGTTCGGAGGTAGAAGGCAAGTGCGTCCTTTTTTCTGGTGATCTTGTCTTTGATAAAATTTCTGTAACAGGTGGAACTACTGAAACCCCGAAACCTCAACCAAAAGAGCAGCCGGGACCAGAAATAAAAACCAACGATTCTGTAAAATCGACAAGCGCTCCTGCGATTGAGGAGTTACCCCCAACGTCAAACAAAGGGCCGTTGCTTGATGCCACTTTAATTCGCGAAGATCCCAGGACAAATTCATGGACCGGATTTTTTATTTTATCCTTCATTGCGGGCCTGGCTGCATTGCTGACCCCTTGTGTTTTCCCTATGATACCTATGACAGTAAGTTTTTTTACAAGTAAGGGTGGACAAAAATCAACGGCCCTAGTATATGGCATTTCTATTATAGCGATTTACACGATCATGGGTATGGCTGTTGCGCCCCTGATGGGACCGGAAACCGCGAACCATCTTTCAACGGAGTGGATACCTAATTTGATTTTTTTTGCTGTGTTCGTAGTCTTTGGATTGTCGTTCCTAGGTCTGTTTGAAATCACAATCCCCGGGACTTTTATCAATAAAATGGATAGCAAGGCGGAAAAGGGCGGATTAGCGGGTGTCTTCTTTATGGCGTTCACACTTGTTCTGGTTTCGTTTTCCTGCACCGGTCCCCTTGTAGGAAGTATTTTGGTTTCGTCTGCCGGTGGCGCATTCATAAAACCGATTATTGGCATGTTCGCGTTCTCACTTGCCTTTGCAATACCCTTCACGTTGTTTGCCTTTTTCCCTGGCTGGCTTGACTCGTTGCCGAAGTCAGGCGGTTGGCTGAATTCGGTAAAGGTGGTCCTGGGGTTTGTAGAACTGGCGCTGGCTTTTAAGTTTTTGAGTATTGCCGATCAGGCATTTCACTGGGGTATACTTGACCGCGAAATCAATATTGCTATCTGGATCGTAATCGTGACACTGATAGGCGTTTACTTGATGAAAGGATTCCGCCTGCCGGGAGATACAGGTAAGGACTATGACGATAAGCGTGTAAGCATATCCCGATTGGTATTGGCGATGGTTGCCTTCACGTTCGTCGTTTATCTTGCGCCTGGCATGTGGGGTGCGCCACTCAAAGCGTTAGCCGGCTACCTCCCACCCATGTACACCCATGATTTCGACCTGGTTTCAACGGGCCGGAGCGCCGGTGAGTACGAGATCTGCGACAAGCCTAAATACGCCGAATTTCTTCACCTTCCTCACGGCTTAAACGGATACTTTGATTATGATCAGGCCATTGCTTGCGCCCGGCAGCAAAACAAACCTCTTTTCATTGACTTCACTGGTCACGGATGCACGAACTGCCGCGAGATGGAAGCAGTTGTATGGTCCGATCCAGAAGTTCTGAAAAGGCTGCAAAATGATTTCGTCGTGGCCGCACTGTATGTTGATGATAAGACGGAACTGCCTGATTCCGAGTGGTATACGTCAGACTATGACCAAAAGGTGAAGAAGACGATAGGCAAGCAGAATGCAGATCTTCAAATAACGAAGTTGAATAACAACGCTCAACCTTTTTATGTGCTTGTAGGAGAGGACGAACGTGTGCTGGTCTCACCTTACGGATATGATAAGGATGTGGAGAGTTTTGTCCGATTTCTGGATGAAGGCAAGAATAAATACAATGAGCTTTACAGGCAATAAATCAGGAATAGAGTATTTTAAAAAGAATAGGTACAGGGTACTAAAATATGATTCTGAACTGTCATTTGTGACAACTTTGCAGACAGGGTGACCCAGGCCCCGACATTTCCTAAGCTAATTCTTTGATTTACATCGATTACGGTTGAAGCGTCAACCGGGTCCTTAAATTTGGGGGCAGCCGAACCTGGCCTTTAATACAATTTTGGGACAACATAAAGGAGATATTTTTGATCAATTGACTTTAGATTGATAATCAGTTCGTTATTTTTTGCATTTCATTTTAAAATATTACACTTTTGGTTTGGAACAGTTGTGAGGGGCCTTACCTCTTATTTTTTTAACTGCTTATCTTTGAATTAGTAATTTTTAAACGCCTACCCGGCACAAATGGAATTTTAGTATGCAGAAACGCTGGCTTGGATTTTTTCTTATCCCACTTTTTATTGTAACGGTAGTCCTTGTAAACAGATTTTATTTAGTCCCTACGTTAGGCCAGCCTCAAGCGATTTCATTAGATTCCATTTCGATTGGTCCGATTCAAATAAAGGAACCAAACTTCCTGTACGGGATGGTGGTGGATAACTACACGGTAATAGAGGACAAGATCAAACGAAATGAAGTATTGGGTGACATCCTTATGGAATATCATGTTCCTGCCAATATCATTCATCAGATCTCTAAGCTTTCCAGGAATATCTTTGACGTCCGTAAGATTGCAGCAAATAAGAAGTATACGCTTATATGTGACCAAGACTCTCTAAAGACGGCCCGAGCTTTTGTTTATGAGCCAAACCCCACAGAATACATCGTATTCCGGTTCGAAGATACCCTGTGGGTGGATGTTTGCAAACGCGATGTGCTTATAGTCGAAAAAAGCATCGCCGGCGAAATCAAATCTAATCTTTCGGAGACGATTGAAGAACTGGGTATATCTCATGAACTCACCAACAGGTTTGTGGACGTTTTTGGATGGCAGGTAGACTTTCAGAGACTTCAAAAGGGCGACAAGTTTAAACTGATCTATGAAGAGGCGCAGGTGGAAGGTGTTCCTGTTGGAATTAAACAAATCAACGGTATTTATTTTGAACATTTTGGCACGCCTTATTATGCATTTCCGTTTGATCAGGGTGAAGGCACAGATTATTTCGATGAGAATGGCCAGAGCTTGCGCAAAGCGTTGTTAAAGTATCCGATAGAATTTACCAGAATTAGTTCTCGATATACCATGAGCCGGTTCCACCCTGTTCAGAAGAGGTGGAAAGCTCACCTTGGAACTGATTTCGCGGCGCCTAAGGGAACGCCGATACGGGCTGTTGGTGATGGTCTCGTCCAGGAGGCGCAGTATCGCTCAAACAACGGCAACTACGTTAAGATACGCCACAATGGTACCTATACTACCCAATATCTTCACATGTCGCGCATAGCCGACGGCGTGCGCGCAGGAACAAGGGTGCGTCAGGGGCAGACAATTGGTTATGTTGGAAGTACAGGGTTAGCCACTGGTCCGCACCTGTGTTACCGGTTTTGGAGAAATGGCGTGCAGGTTGATGCATTAAAAGTAGAGCTACCCCCTTCTCAACCGGTGAAAAAAGAATTTCAGGAATCTTTTGAGAGTGTAAAGACAGAACTAACTAGAAAGTTGGAAGTTATTTCATTTCCGGTCCAGTCGGATCCTATCGCTTCATTATAATGTTGCGTTAAAGATCATGTAATTTTCTTTCGCTTTTTTTGTTAGAGATTGGGTGATCTTTTTATAGATGCGGTTCATTATTCTCATATTTTTTTTCGGTACGAGCAACTGGGTAGCGGCTCAGAAAGTCGGTCTGGTGCTCAGCGGCGGTGCAGCCAAAGGAATTGCACACGTTGGCGTCCTAAAGGCTTTGGAAGAAAATGGAATACCAATCGACTATATTGTTGGTACGTCGATGGGTGGAATCATTGGTGGATGCTATGCTGCCGGCATGAGTCCTGACCAGATAGAACAAATGGTACTGTCTGACCACTTTCTACGTCTCATCAATGGACTTCCAGAAACCGGGTACAACTATTATTATCACAAGAGCGATGAGACACCTCAATTTCTAAAACTCAATCTCGCGTTGGACTCGACCTTGAATTTCAGATTTAATTCAAGCATTGCCAGCGACGTATCCTTGAATTTTGCTCTGGCGGAAAAAATGGCTCAGGCGTCTGCTATTTCCAAAAATAATTTCGATAGCCTTTTTGTGCCACTTCGAGTCGTTGCAGCAGATATTTTTACGCAAAACGAAATAGTAATCTCCAAAGGTTTATTAAGCGATGCGCTTCGGGCAACGCAGACGGTTCCATTCTTTTATAATCCAATTCGGGTTGACGGAAAATACCTTTTCGACGGAGGCGTGTATAACAATTTCCCGGTCGACATTGCGGCACAACAATTTAAGCCCGATGTAATCATTGGCGTAAATGTTTCCAGCAAAGTGTATGATGAATATCCTTACGATAATGATGAGAAATTGATTTCGCGATCGCTGCTATTGCTCTTGCTTGACAAATCGGATCCATCGCAATTAACGGAACGAGGAATATACATTCAGCCGAATCTTAAGGGGTTTACATCATTCGACTTCGCGAGAGCACAAAGTCTGGTCGATAGCGGATATATTCAAACCCTGCGACAATTGGACGAGATCAAAAGCAAGATCGCCACGAGGAATTTATGCGAAGATGTGGCGGCCAAAAGAAACGCCTTTACGAGCAGGAGTGTACCCTTTGTTTTTGATCAGGTAACGTTTCAGAAATTCAACTCAAAGCAGCGCATCTATATCCGGAAAATATTTAAGACGCGTAAAAAGGGTGGCGAGCTTTATTACGGAGACATTAAGAAAGGATATTTCAAACTTGTCTCCGAAGATTACTTCAGCAATGCTTATCCCAGAATTCTGTACGATTCAGTAAAAAGGAAATTCAATTTTGAATTAACTCGTCGTCCACAACAAAACTTCCAAGTGGACTTCGGCGGCGTGATTGCCACTCGGGATATCAGCAATATATACCTGGGATTTAGCCTCTACAATTTTAACCGGACATTGACGCATGCTTATGTCGGATTTCAAACGGGAAGCTTTTATAAGTCAGCGCTTCTAAAAGTGCGAAAAGATTTTCCCTATCAATTCTATATCGAACCGTATCTCGCCTTTGACAGTTGGGATTACCTGGAAAATGATGACTTGCTTAAATCATCCATGAGCTCTCATCCGCCAACTGTATTGCGTAGAATTAACAGAAAACTTGGAATGCGTGCAGGGGTACCGTTCAGGCACTCGTTCAAGACGACACTTAATTTCGAGGGGTTTAATAATGACGACCGCTATATCAATGGAGAAATATTCACCAGTACCGACAAACTGGATATTCTGCAATTAAAAGGATATCGGGCAGGGCTGCATTTGTCGTCCAACACGCTGAACCGAAAGCAGTACCCTTCAGCAGGACAGGCATTCAATCTCGCAGCTGATTATTTCAATGTGAAAGAATATTTTACTCCCGGCAGCACGTCAGTTATACCCGATTATACGACAGCGCGGTATCAATGGTGGAGGTTGAAAGTCAGCGCCGAACAATATTTTGGTTCCAGCTGGTTTAGACCTGGGTATCTTGTGGAAGCAGTTTTTTCGGATCAACCTTTTTTTCAGAATTATTATGGGACTATTATCAACACACCAGGATTTTCACCATTGCAGGATAGTCGCACTCTAATATTGGAAAATTTCAGGTCCTTTAATTATGTCGCTGCCGGCGTAAGAAACGTGTTTAGCTTTCACAATAAGATTGATTTCAGACTTGAAGGATACTTGTTTAAACCGTTTGAATACATCCGGCCGAACGAGGATCAGGACGCGATTACTACAGACAATATTAAGTCAGTATTTTTCTGTGGAACGGCGGGCCTTGTTTATCATTCTCCCATTGGTCCCGTAAGTTTGAGTCTAAACTATTATGACGACGACCGGAACCAGGTGGGAGTATTAATGCATATTGGATTTTTATTGTTCAATAAACACTCACTGGACTAACCGCGTTTAACCTACACATAGTTCGGCTTAATTGGACTTACTTCACCGTTGATTTGTTTCATTTGACATTGTGTTGCAACTATTTTTGATTTTTTTAGCTAAGTTTAAACCATGAAATTAACATAGCTCCTCTAATGAAGAGATTTTTATTGTTCGCGGTTTTAATGGCCTCCCTCACTTTTTCATCAATCGCGCAGGTTGTGCAGTGGGCATCTAGAGTTATCGAATTTTCATCAGAACTAACACCGATCCAATATTCTGCCAAGCAGGTTCTGGGTAAGCCAAACGTTTTACCCGCTGGCGGGCAAAGTCCGAATGCCTGGACGCCGGAACGTCCTGGACGTGCTGAGTTCTTGAAATTAGGCTATGATAATCCGATGAGCATTCGCCAGATCGCCATTGCAGAGTCCCATAGTCCCAGCGCCATCTCCAGGGTTCTCGTATATGATGAAGCGGGTAAAGAGTATCTCCTGAATACGCTCAGTCCAATGGCCGTACCGTTGAAAGGCCGCATGCTAAATGTCTTTATGGAGCCGACACCGTATAAGGTTGCTGCTGTAAAAATAGAGTTTGATGGGGCGGCTGTACCCGACTATTATAGTATCGATGCCATCGCTATTTCGGATTCAGGATATCCTATCATTGCTGACATCCCAACAATGCAGATGCTGGCATCTGGAATCCTCATCGAGGCTTTGGATAGAAATATCAACAGCGACTACAAAGAGTTAAATCCACTCCTGTCACCCGATGGTAAAACGCTTTACTTCAGTCGCCAGAATCATCCGGAAAATGTTGGTGGAGTACAAGACAAAGAGGATATCTGGTATTCCCAACTCGACTCGTCCGGACGGTGGCAACTCGCGCGCAATATGGGTCCGCTCAATAATGATGGTCCTAATTTTGTAAACTCAATTCAGGCGGTATCTCCTGACGGTCAATCAGCCATCATGTTGCTGGGCAATCAATATCTCGATAATGGCAAGATGCTCGCCGGTGTTTCCATCAGCCGAAATGTTGGCGGATCGTGGACGCGGCCTGTTGCACTGAAGATTGCAAATGACTATAACTATGCCGAAAAGGCTAATTATTTTCTTGCCAATAATCGTAAGACTTTGTTAATGGCCGTTGAGCGAGATGACACTCAGGGCGACCGTGATTTGTATGTCACTTTTATGAAAACCGACAGTACTTGGACTGAACCGCTGAACCTGGGAGATGTCGTGAACACGGCCGGTGAAGAGTCAGCACCTTTTTTAGCAGCCGGCGACACTACGCTTTATTTCTCTTCAAACGGATTCAGCGGCTATGGAGGCAATGACATTTTTGTAACGCGAAGGATGGACGACACCTGGACAAAGTGGTCGGAACCGGAAAACCTTGGCCCCGAAATTAACTCTCCGTTGGAGGATCTATTTTTTAATATTCCTGCTGCGAGCGAATTTGGTTACTACTCACGCGGGGTGAGCGAAACTAATACTGATATTTTCCGCGTGAAACTTCCTATTGCTAAAACACCGGAATCATTTGTTATTGTAAGGGGGAAAGTAATAGATAAGGCAACGGGTAAACCTGTCAGCGCAAAAATCATCTACGAAAAACTGCCTGACGGAAAGGAGACCGGTATTTCGCAGACAAATCCTGAAACCGGTGAATATGAAATTCGCCTTCCAACAGGACACCTCTATGGATTAAGGTCCGAAGCAGAGGGAAAGATTTCAGGAAGCCAAAATATCGATTTGCGCGGCATGACCGCCGAGCAGGTGATTGATGCGCAGGATTTTAATCTTGATCCTATTGAGGTTTCAACCATTGCTCCCGATATCACTATAGTCTTGAACAATATTTTCTTTGATTTCGATAAGTCATTACTGAAAGCTGAGTCAGGTCCGGAACTGGATCGCATGGTTGAATTGCTAAAAGAAAAGCCAACCATGGAGATCGAGATTGCTGGCCATACCGATAATATTGGAACAGACAAGTATAATATGGCGCTGTCTGAAAGAAGGTCAAAAACTGTTGTGGCCTACCTGATTCGCCAAGGGATATCAAGAAAACGTCTGAAAGCAAAGTATTTTGGCGAGACAAGACCTCTGGAGACCAATGACACCGAAGAAGGCAGGGAGAAGAATCGAAGAGTTGAGTTTAAGATTCTCAAACTATAAAGCATAACTACAAACACCATATGAGCAGAAAATTTTTTAAACTTTACAATCTGTTTCTTCTCATTGCAACGTCAGCATATTGCCAAACTGCGGATAGCCTTATTTATGCAGAAGGAAAAATTTTGAGCGCTGAAACAAAGGAACCTGTCATGGCACGCGTCACGTACCAGAGCCTGCCTTATGGAAATAAAATCGGTACGCTGAATAATAACACCTATTCTTTTCCCATGTTCGATAATGAAAAGTATGCAATCATCGTCGAAGCTCCGGGCTTCTTTACAGCCAAGTATATGCTGGATCCTGCCGAGGCAAACGAAGAACGCAAAGTCATTAAGCATATCGAGTTGGCCGTGGGACAAATTAAGAAACACGAGGTGGGTCACGTCATCAGACTTGACAACGTTATATTTCCTGTTGGCCGATCAAGGATTAGCGAGGAATCCTTCTCAGAATTAAATGTCGTCGTCGATATGATGAAGGAAAATGAAGCTATGGTAATCCAATTGGAAGGCCACACGGATTACCAGGGTAATGCCAAGGAGAATCTCAAACTCTCGAAGGAGCGGGTGGAATCCGTCAAGCATTACATTACTTCAAAAGGCATTCCTAAAAACAGGATAAAGACGAAAGCCTTTGGGGGAACCATGCCCCTTTCTCGCGATAATACACCTGAAGGGCACCGACTCAACAGACGTGTGGAACTTCGGATCTTGGAAAATTAACGAGAGCTCCGGTTGGCCATCACCGGTAGTTTTTTGCGAATACTCTGGACACGATCAATATAGAGTCCTTTGATTTGCTGTTCAAGGTTGCTTTCGAGCAACGCCCTTAGAAGAATTGCTGAGAATTCAGAAATGCGGGGTGAATTATACAAATCAAATGCCTTGTCCAAATGATGTATTGCGGACGGAAAATCTTGTTTGTTGTATGCTTCAATGGAGACATTGTAGTGCAGGAGTCCCTGCAATTGGTTGAGGTCAACTTGTCTATACAATGAAGCCTCGTATCTGTAGTATTCCTTGCCATCCGCTGGCGTTTCTGTAACATTCGTTTTGTATTCCTGAATTCTTCGTTCTATTTTCTGAGGATCCGTGACAAAACCATAAATAGGATCAGTAGCTTCGAACAGAACGGGGCCTTCAGCGGTCGATGCCAATAAGAAGATGTGATAGTTGGTTTCGATGATGGTGTATGGGATATCAAAATGGTCTAATAACAGCGCGTAGAGGGCCGTTCCCGTAAGGCAATTATAAGTCCCTGTATGCAAGGTTTCACGGAAAGATGCATACTGCGAGTAACGATGAAGGAACTCTTGGCGAGTTTTTTGAAAGAGGGTTCGGCAAAATTTGAAGTTGCTTTTTGTGATATCTTTATTCTGAAGCTTTTGGACGAAGTGCGAGATATCAGGCAATGGGGCATCGAGATCATCAACCTGGCTAAAGCTTTGGAGGTATTGATGAATGGCGCTATTGCTATTAGCTGCCTTGGTATAGGTCTCCTGTCCCCAAACCATAATGGGCGTTAGGAGCAGTACAAACCGGAGCAACCTCATGTTATGCCAATGTTATCTTTGTATTAATAAAGTTAACAAACAATTAACATTACACAAAATTTGTTAACCTACAGGTAATATCTGAACTGAAGTCGTAAGATTTTTAAACTTATACGATGCATCCGGAAGTTGCTTCTTCATTCGAAACTGTGCTAACGAAAAGCTTTGTGAGCCTGAAAAACAAAGCCCGGGAGTTGAAAACGGAGTCGAGCCGTTCCCGCATAGACCGCCTTAAAAGTCTCCGAAACTGGATTCTCGAGAACCGGTCATCCATCCAGGAAGCCACCTACGCTGACTTTAGGAAACATCCCCTCGAAGTGGACGCCATTGAGCTTTTCCCTGTGCTTGCTGAGATCAGGAATGCGATTGTTAACCTTGACCACTGGATGTCGCCGCGAAAGGTAGCCACCCCCATCACGATGCTTGGCACAAGCTCATACATACAGTGTGAGCCTCGCGGGGTCTGTTTGATTATTTCTCCCTGGAACTATCCTTTTTTGCTTTGTGTGGGGCCATTAGTTTCTGCATTGGCGGCGGGTAATGCGGTAGTTCTCAAACCATCCGAATTAACACCCCATGTTTCCTCTCTTATTATGCGCATGACTCGTGAAGTATTTGATCCTTCCATAGTAGAGTGCGTGGAGGGCGGACCGTCAATTTCACAGGGACTGCTCAAGCTTGCATTCGACCATATTTTCTTTACGGGTAGTCTAACCGTTGGTAAGGTGGTTATGAAGGCCGCTGCCGACAACTTGGCGTCCGTTACGCTGGAGCTCGGTGGGAAATGTCCGTCCATCATCGCCGACGATGTCAATTTGATAGATACGGCTGAACGCACAGCGGTTTCAAAGTTTGTTAACAATGGACAAACCTGCATCGCGCCGGATTATATACTGATCGATGAAAAAATCGCTGACAAATTTATCACGCTGCTAATCGAGCAAACTGGCAGGATGTTCGGTAACAACGACGCCGCATTCGACCAGTCTCCACATTATTGCCGTATCGTTAATGAGCACCATTTTCTAAGGCTTAACAATCTCTTGACCGAAGCCATCGAGGACGGAGCGAAAGTCAGTCTAGGTGGAAAAGTTGATCGGTCGTCGCGTTTTATTCACCCTACTATCTTGACGCAGGTGTCGCCCTCGTCGAGGTTAATGCGTGAAGAGATCTTCGGACCAATTTTGCCTGTTTTGACATTTAAGAGCCTCGATGAAGCTATTGCAATAGTTAATGCGCAACCAAAGCCTCTCGCCCTCTATATTTTTTCAAGGCTTAAAAAAGTGCAACAAAGAATTTTGCGTGAGACAAGTTCTGGTGGAGCCTGCATTAACGATAGTGGCATTCATTTCTTTCAACACAACCTTCCGTTCGGTGGCGTGAACACAAGTGGAATTGGTAAATCCCATGGCTATTACGGTTTCCTGGATTTTTCCAATCAAAAAGCGGTACTTAAGCAACGTTGGGGATTCACTACAACAAAAGTTTTTTATCCGCCATATACTGGATGGTCCTCAAAAATAATGGACTGGCTATTCAGGCTGCTGAAACACTCCTAGCCTGATACTTGCATAAAAATCTTTAAACCGACACTATGGCATGTGGTCTACACAACGATTTGATCAATTTTTTGTTCTCTTTAGTAACTTTGCAGTTCTAAATGTTAGTAAAGAAAAGCGCTTATGAAAAAACCTCTCAAATGGACCCTGATAATAGCAGGCGGGCTGCTTCTACTCATTCTGGCCTCTGCAATTATCCTTCCTATCGTATTCAAGGATGACATAAAGGCAGCCATCGATAAAGAATTAGCTAAGTCAGTTAACGCTGATGTTGTGTTTGACGCCGATAACTTTAGCTTGTCCTTTTTTAAACATTTTCCGAATGTGACCGCCGAGTTGAAAGACCTGGGTGTTTTAAATCGCGCGCCGTTTGAGGGACAAGTGCTTTTTGCCACAGAGGAATTCGAAGTAGAGGTCAACCTTATGGACATTCTTTTTGGGGACCAGTTGCGTGTGAAGGGAATTTCCTTGATACGACCAATCATCAATATAAAAGTCAATGAGGATGGAAAGGCGAACTACGATATCGCAATCCCATCTGCAGACTCGGCAACGGCTGATGAGGGGACGGAAGATTTTTCGTTTGGAATTGATCACTGGGAAATTGTCGATGGTAACGTTTCCTATGATGACAGGACGTTACCCTATTTGTTAACGATTAAAGGTATGGATCATACTGGCAGCGGTGATTTTACGCAGGACGTCTTTGATCTGAGGACGCATACGGCAGCTGATACAGTGACAACGTCTTTCGATGGAATGGAGTATCTGACTGACAAGCATGTTGAAATTGACGCAACGGTGACAATAAGTGAAGAGAACTCAAAATTTACATTTAAGGAGAACTCAATAAAAGTAAATGACTTTGCGATGAGCTTTGACGGTTGGCTCAAGATGAATGAGAACGATATGGAAATGGATCTCTCGTTTAAGAGCCCCGACAATTCATTCAAGAGCCTGCTTTCAATTATACCTGGAATGTATGGAGACGATTTCGGCTCCATCGATACGAAAGGTGATCTGGCATTTAGCGGAGCGGTAAAGGGAAAATACAGCGAAAAACAAATGCCCGCGTTCAATCTGAACCTGATGGTCAAGGATGCAATGTTTAAATATCCCGACCTTCCTACCGCAGTAGACAACATCAATGTTGATCTGTTGGTTGACAACAAGGATGGTGTGATCGACAATACTGTGATCGATCTTAAAAAATTACACCTCGATTTCGGATCCAACCCAGTTGATGCACGCGCGCTTGTAACCAAAATGTACCCCACAAACGTCGATGCTGCTGTGACGGCGAAGTTAAACCTTGCCGAACTCAGTAAGATGTTCCCAATGGAAGGCTTGGAAATGAAGGGTAACTATGCTATTAATCTTACCGCCAAAGGAGTTTATGATAGCTTGAAAAAAGTTATACCCGCTGTTGATGCATCCATGTCGTTGGCGAACGGATATGTAAAGTCTAAAGAGTTTCCGCTTCCCATACAGGATCTTCACTTTAATTCAACCATCAAAAATGCTTCCGGCAGGATGCAGGAAACAGTCATCAACGTTAATGACTTATCGATGCTGATGGATGGTGAAAAGATAGCCGCTGATCTTTTGCTTCAGAATCTTGATGACTATACCTGGGATTTGAAAGTCAATGGTGGTGTTGACCTGGAAAAAATCACAAAGGTGTTTGCCATGGAAGGAATGTCCCTTGCCGGAAAAGTCAAGGCTAACATCCAAACCAAGGGAAAATATTCCGATCTAAAGGCAGAACGATATGACCGTCTGCCTACTAGCGGAACGGCCTCGCTTGCGGATTTTAAATACACCTCCAAGGATATGCCTTATACGGTAACGCTCTCGCAAGCTTCGATGGTGTTTGATCCGCGTAAAATCGATTTGCAGAAGTTGGATGGAAAAATAGGAAGAAGTGATTTTAGCGTCAATGGCTCCGTATTAAACTACCTTGGTTATGTCTTTGGCGACAACCACACAATTAAAGGTAATGTGAATTTCAACTCGACGCTGCTGGACCTCAATCAGTTCATGAGTGACACCGAAGAGAAGGCGCCTGCGGATACCACGGGATCCTATGGTGTTATTGAAGTCCCAAGAAATATCGATTTTGTTCTAAAGTCCTCTATCAAAACCGTTAAGGTTATGAATTTTACAATGACCAATGCAACAGGGGATGTGATTGTAAGGGAAGGCATCGCGAACCTGAGCGGTCTTCGTTTCAATATGTTAGGCGGGACTTTTGTGGTCAACGGAGCATATGACACCAAAAACCTGGCTCATCCTAAATACGACTTCGCACTCAAGATCGAAAACGTTTCGATGCGCCAGGCAGCCAACACGTCTACCCTTGTGCAGACTTACGCACCTATAGCAGGTCTAGTGAACGGAAATTTCTCAACTGATTTCAAGTTAAGTGGCGAGCTGCTTCCAAACATGACACCCAACCTCGCCACTGTCAACGGTGGAGGATTGATAAAAATTGCTCAAGCCGCATTAAAGGAATCGAAGATCTTGTCCAGTATCACTTCTCTCACAAAGTTGGATAATACCGACGAGGTAACGTTCAAGGACGTCATGATGTCTGCCACCCTCAAAGATGGCAGGATGAGCGTAAAACCGTTTGATGTAAAGTTTGGTAACTATAAAACGACGGTGGCAGGGAGTACGGGACTTGACAAATCGATTGATTATACTTTGAAAATGGACGTCCCCGCCGGAAAGCTGGGAACCCAGCTGAACAGCTTTATCGCATCAAAGACAGGAGCAAAAACTGATCCCAATGGAACGATACCTATAACGATAGGGCTGGGCGGGACGGTGACTGATCCAACGCCCAAGCTACTTATGGACGAACAGAAGGAACAAGTTAAAGAAGCCGCAGTAGAGACGGCAAAAGAAGAGGGTGCAAAAGCATTAGAGAAAGCTGTGAAAGGCACTGAGGCGGAAAAAGTCGTAAAAGACATTCTCGGTACGAGCAAAGATAGCACAAAGGCAACGCCCGCGGATTCAACAGCCACAACGCCCACCGCCGAAGATGCGCAGCAAAAATTAGAGGAAGAAGCTAAGAAGAAAATTCAGAATCTACTAAAAAAGAAAAGTTAGCAAGTAAAGAAGACTGGTCAACTCCAGTCTTCTTTGTTAATTGCTTGAAATCAACTCGTCTTTTTTAAGTGTCACTAAATAGGAAATCAGGTCGATAAGTTCTTGTTCGCTCATGGATGATTGAAGGTTTGCGGGCATCAGTGAGCTCTCCAATTTGCTGCGAGATGTGACCTTCTCCTTGAAGACCGTCTGCTGTGTGTTCATATATTGAATATCAATCTTTTCCGGCGTTTCAGATACAATTTTCCCAATAGCGACAGACCCATCGCTTAGCTGAATCCGGTATCCTTCAAATCCAAAGCTAATTCCCTGGTCCGGAAATAGTATGGACGTATACAAAGCCTCCTTTGAAAGCTTACTACCGATCTGAGATAAATCGGGCCCAAAATTCACTCCTTCGTTATTTACCTGGTGACAATTGCTACAGAGCGATTCAAATACTGCCTTGCCTTTGACTTGATCTCCATCTTTATCAACTAGTGTAGCAATCGGCGGAAGCGGAGCACCTTCTTTGCTCCCCGGCAACTTCAGATATTTCGCAGCCTCCTCCCGCAAAACCGCGCGCCATGCGGTCTGGAATACACCGCCCGCTGCGGTATGTAGTTGCGCTGGGATCTTATTCTCCTTCGCCAAAGCGAGCAACCTGTCCTCTGCCTGCCACGGCCCACCAAAGGTTTTAACGGCAAGTTTTCTTAACTCAATATCCTTGGTGCTGTCCATCATTACGCTCTCCATAATGCTGATGGCTTTAGGACTGTACATGTGGGGCCACAAGGCTTTGATCATCGACTTATTCTTCTCCTTATCCGGCGAATCTAAGGAATTGTTGATGAGCGAGAGCTTGTTCCAGTTCAGCAGCGTTTTGGCGGATTCTCTGCCAACGGCGCTATCAGGGTACTGCAATGCCAGCTGCAACAGGTCTGAAGATCGGTCCTCCAATTTAAAAGAGGTTGCCAGTTCAACAAATTCGATATTGCCCTTCTGCTCTTCTAGCACCTGATTTAGTGCGCTTTTTACCGCGGCAGTCATTTTTAGTTTTGAAGGATCTATATGCTTTAACGCATACAGCACCTTCGGTCCGGTTGTTTGCTGAACGAGACTCACTAACACAGTCTGTTTGGAAGGATGGGTATGAAAGTCGAAGGCTCGATAGTATTTAAGCATGGATTGCTCGTCGGAAGATTTTATAACGTCGGCTAACAATGGCATCGCGTTCTTACTCCTACTCCTCCAGATAATGTCAAGGTTTTTTGGTGTCTTCCATTCATCTCCGACTGCCGCCTTCCAGGTATCGAAGTATAAGTCCCAGTTACCATCGGCGCTTATTCCCAAAGCCTCCAGGTACCATCTGTCGCTACCATCATATTGCTGCGCCAATGCGGCCCACACGTCGGCGGCAGCCTGAGAGGCATTGCCCCTGATAGCAAGGGCAAGCTCTCGCCGCACCTGTGGTGATGGATCCCGGACGAGCCTTGCCGCAATGTCTGTTATGTTTTTTTTCAAGTACCGGGCAAGTCGGATCCCCGTAATGCGAATATTGGAGTCGTCATCAGATAACGCCTGGGCTAGGTACTCATCATCCTTGCCGGGCAGCTTTGCAAGCAGCCAAAGGGCCTGTGCTCTATGTCTGGGGTTGTTTGATTTCCATAGACCGGAAAGTTCCGTTTCTCCCTCGGCACCCGCAGCAGCCACTGCCTGCCATCCTAATACATGTGTTGCTGGGTTGGGACTTAGCAAGGCATCAACGGCACCCCGCACGGAAGCGATATCAGGAGCCGAAATAGAGTATTCGTTTCCCGGAGGCGAAATTCGATATATTCTGCCACGGTTGACGTCGCCCACCTGATGACCACCTACTCCTGGGTCATACCAGTCTGCGACAAATAGCGAACCGTCCGGCGCCACTGCCACATCAATTGGACGGAACCACTGATCAGATTTTGCTTCCAAAATATTGGTAATCGTTGCCTTGTAGCCAGCGCCATCGTTTTCGACAGGATAAGCCCGAACAACGTTATTGCCGGGCTCCGCATGAATCATCTGGCCATGGAATAACGGGGGCAGCAGCTGTCCTTCATAAACCGTTATCCCAGACGGCGACCCAGCACCAGTCTGCAAAAGATTAGGTACGACGCCGGGATCATTCAAATGCCAATGTCGAAGGGGAATTTCTTTTTCCATGTTGGTTCTCCTTGCTCTCCAACCCGCGCCAGTCATCTCATCCTGGTATCCATAGTTGCCATATTCCATCACATAGTTGATCCGAGTCCCCTTATTTCCATCATCATCATTGTCTGACTGCCACATCGTACCATACGGATCCACGGCTACCTCATAATTATTACGGAAGTTATGCCCCAAAACTTCCACCCTGCTTCCGTCAGCTTCGCTTCGCATCACCATTCCTTGTCGAAAGGGCCTGCCATTGGCAACAACCTTGTGTCCGTGAATATCGACAACGGTGTCACCAGCTGCGTTGAGCAGCGTCTTGCCTTCGTTCCCAAAATTGAAATATAATCTTCCCTCTGGCCCAAATACAAAAGCATGCATGCCGTGGTCGTGTTGGAGTCCCTGTATTCCTTGAAAAAGAATTTCCTTTTTATCGGGAATATCATCGTGGTTCGCGTCAGTAAACACAAATACGTTTGGGCTGCAAGAAATAATGATCTTGTCGCCCACTAATGAAATCCCAAGTGCCGAATTCACATCAGTACCCTGATAAAATACCTTGCTCTTATCTGCGTGGCCATCTCCATCCGTATCTTCAAGAATCATGATGCGGTCACCTTCTTCCTTGATCGGATTTTTCGGGTTGTATTGGTTTCGATAGTTGAAACCCTCACATACCCACACTCGTCCACGTTCATCAATGGCGATATTAGTAGGATTTGAAAACATCGGCTCAGATGCGAACAGGGTCACTTCCAGTCCCTCGTAAACCTTAAGATCCGACAGCGACTGCTCCGGTGAATGTTTGTCGGGGGGATCCTTTTTCGCGCAGCAAACCATCATAAATACCAGGCAACACCAGCCGAATGTCCTTGAAATGGGAGAAAGCATACGTTTGTTTTATATATGAAATATAAGCACACCAAGCCTCTATTCAATCATGCATTGACCTGAATGTTTTATGGTTATCGTAGACCAATTATAACGTCACTTAAAGGATAGTGATAAATCACATATTATCGGCGTGTTGTGTTACTGTTAATAGGTTCTAATCGCTTGAAACACAGAAGACATATTTGCGTTATTTGTAGTAGCAACAACCACTTATCTTGCTATGATTTCAGTTCATCAAAGACATCAAATCCTTGAATCGCTCAACTCGTTGGATCAAGGGCAGACGGAAAAAGTATTGGAGTACATCCGTACGCTTTTGCACGCGAGAAAAGACGAGTCGCATCATCAAAAGATGAAGCGGGAAGCGTTAAAGGAAATCCGGCTTGCATTGGGCCAGGATCGGACGCTGAGACCGAACTTTTAGGACGTTGGAGTTTCCCTGGTTTGACTGGTGCGGCCACGCACCGAGGCGCCTTTTACACGCTATATTTTTCCCTAATTATATCTGACATAGTTCTCCCATTTGTCCATCACATTTTTGAAGTCGGCTGGCAGTTCGGAGTCAAATTGCATAAATTTTTTTGTAGCGGGATGTACAAATCCCAACGTTTTGGCGTGAAGAGCCTGTCGCGGAATAGTCTTAAAACAGTTCTCAACAAATTGTTTGTACTTCGAAAATACAGTTCCCTTAACAATCTGGTTACCGCCGTACATTGCATCATTGAACAGAGGATGACCAAGGGATTTCAGATGGGCGCGGATCTGATGGGTACGACCAGTTTCCAATTGACATTCTAGTAATGATACATATCGCAGGTCCTTTAGAACCTTGTAGTGCGTAACGGCATGCCTACCCATTTCTGGGTCCTTAAAAGTAGTGGTCACTCTCCTGTCTTTGGGGCTTCTCCCTACATTTACATTGATTGTGCCAAAATCGGGATCAGGAACACCCCACACTAACGCATAATATTTCCGCTCGATCGAGTGATCAAAGAATTGCTTAGCCAGGCCGTTAAGTGTTGATTCATCCTTGGCGACGACGAGGAGTCCCGAAGTATCCTTATCAATCCGGTGAACCAATCCAAGCCTTCCCTCGTTTCCCGCCATTTGCGGAAGGTTCTGGAAGTGATAGGCTAGGGCATTTACGAGAGTACCACGCCAGTTATTATATGCAGGATGCACAACCATGCCTGCAGGCTTGTTCACTATCAGTAGAAAAGCATCTTCGTAAACGATATTCAATGGGATATCTTCAGGAATAACATCTGTGTCGCGGGGCGGTTCAGGAAAGAGGACAGTAATCACATCCTGAGGATGAATCTTATAATTGGGTTTAATGTCCTTATCGTTTACTTTGACAAATCCCTCACGAATACCAGCCTGTATTTTTGTTCGTGTTACATTAGGAAGCCGGGCCATCAGAAATTTGTCGATGCGCACCAGACTTTGTTTCGGATCAGCGGTAATCCGGTGATGTTCAAATAACTCATCGTCTTGTTCTTCAGGCGCTTCTGATCCACTCATTTTTGTTGATGATTATACCATTGAAGACTTTTTGAACTGTCAGGGTCATAAAAATGGATTTTGCTGCATCAGACTGCAAAAATAGAAGGATTATATGATATCCGACAAAAGCCAAATCTCTCAACTTCGCGCTGCTCTTTAGCATGTTTAAAGAGTTGGCCACCATTGGTAATTTCTTTTATTTGCGACATGAAATTTACGATCTTCCTATCCATTGTTCTAATCGCGGGATGCGTTGGGAGAGAACGTGTTAAGAACACGACGGATGAATTTATGGAAGGTGCCAGGCTTGCTCAATTAAAAAATAAAGATCTGCGGGAGGTGTCAGGTATGGCATCAAGCATGAATAACCCGGGATTGTTGTGGGTCCACAACGACGCCGGGAATAAGGCAGAGATATATTTGTTAGACCAAAACCTCGATGTAAAACTTACATGCACCCTGGCAGGTGTGGAGAACCGTGACTGGGAAGATATAGCTATCGGCCCGGGGCCGGACTCAGGCAGGCATTATATTTATGTTGGAGATATTGGCGACAACAACGGGCAGCGTCGGCACAAGTTTGTCTATAGAATAGAAGAACCGGTATGGAATAAGAGCGGCCCGACATTGGACGTGACTTCAGTTGAAACGATAACGGTAGAACTAGACGATAGGCCCAAGGATACAGAGACACTGTTAATTGATCCTAGAACCAAGAATCTATACCTTGTGTCAAAGCGTGAAAATCCAGTACATCTCTATGAAGTGAAATATCCCTACAGTACACGAGCACCTGTCGTAGCAAGGAAGATCATGGCGCTGCCGATGACTGAAATCGTCGGAGGAGATTTTTCACATGATGGCAATGAAGTCGTAATAAAAAACTATGACTACGTATATTACTGGAGGCGCCAGCAACAAGAACCCATTCAGGACGTCTTGAAAACATCTTCGATGGAAATTCAATACGTGAAGGAACCACAAGGTGAAGCCATCACATTCGCCCACGACGGGAGCGGCCTTTATACCCTCAGTGAAGTAGGAAAAGGTAGTAGCGTGTATCTGTATTTTTATCAGAGAAAACCATAGAACTAGATTTTCTTTCCCCGCCATTTTCCAGACATCATATACATGTACGCCATGGAAAACATGGAAATCCAATAGACCCATTCGGAACCCCATCCCCATGTGATGGGCAACTTCCAGTATTCAAGAATCAAATACGTGTAAACGCTATAAATTATAATCGTCACAAATTCAATTCGAAGATTAATGATCGTATTGCCAGTTCCTGTTACAGCATTTAGCCACACAGTCCCCACAGACATCATTAACAGGGCGACTGAAACGATCCTGATGACGGGTATACCATGCGTTATGAATTCGGGTCCCTGACCATAAAATGACAGGAACCATGTTGGCCAAATATTCAACACCGCAAATACGATGAGAGAAATAGTGAAGCTTACTGTGATGATCTTCCTGATCAACGGTATGACCTCATCGCTCCTTCCCTGGCCGATGATGTTACTCACCATGCTATTTGTAGCTGAAGCAAAGGCCCAGGAAAAAATTCCGGATAGTCCGAAAATATTTCGCATGGTATTAGATATCGCCAGGTCTCGCGCGCCATGATGCTCAATTAGAATGTAGAAATATTCCCAGCTGATAATGCTGATAGCATATTGTACGATAAGCGGTGAAGATTGAACGAGAATCAATCTTACCATGGAGTAATCGAATGTGAAGTTTTCGAACAGACCGAATTTTTTTTGAAGGCCCATACAGCGGATCACCAGGTATATCACCAACAAGCCGGCGCCTTCGGCAGCGATAGAAGCATAAGCAGCTCCGTTGAACCCGACTTCAGGAAGGCCAAAGTGTCCGTATATCAGGCCGTAATCAAGGAATATGTTGACCAGGGCCTCGGACAACGTACCCCATACCAGGAAGCGTGTTTGATTCGTGCCCACAAGAAAAGCATTGCGCATACCATACAAATAGAGCAACGGCAATCCCCATATTCGAATTAAAAGAAAATCAATTACCTGACGTGAAATTACGCCATCATGGATGACAGCGCTCATGATCATCGGCGCGAATGCATAAGTGATCCCGATTCCAAATGCCGCAATGCTTAGGGCCACCCACGCACCATGATAAAAGAGCCGTCCGATTTCCCGTGGCAAGTTCTGGCCAGCTCTTCGGGCAATCAGGGCCTGCAGGCCGTTGTTCAACCCATTTCCTATAACTGCAAAAATCAGGTAATAGACTCCCGTAATCCCCGCGCTGGCCAACTCCTTCTCGCCTAATCCGCTCAGAAAAATATTATTGGTAACAAAGTTGATCTGCGGTACCAGCAATGCAAGAGAAATGGGAAGGGCCATTCCTAAAATCTGCCGGTAACTTGTACTGAGTTGTAATTCCATGGGAGTGAGCAAAGCTAATACGCCCGCCTATTATTGAGGGACTCGTACCATCGGAGGGAATCTTCACTTGCGTATATTGAACCTCGGCCTAGCTTGGGAGGTGAGGCTGAAGGCGCGCGTAGGTCCATGTTCCCAATACGGCCGACGCGAAAGTAACCAAGGTAACCGTGTAACCAGCTCCTATCTGTGCATAAAGCGGACCGGGACAAGCCCCTGTCAGGGCCCAACCGATGCCAAATAGCAGTCCTCCAATAATAATCCCATGATGGTAAGGTTTTTTTGGTATGTTGATAGCTTGTCCGTTACGTGCCTTGATACCAAAGTTTTTTAAAAGAAAAATTCCCAGGGCAGCAGTGGGTACGGCCGTCATGAATATCCCGTACATGTGGAAGCCCTGAAAGTGAAACATTTCCTGCATTCGAAACCATGAGATGGCCTCACCCTTTGTGAGCGCTAAGCCAAAGATGACGCCCAGTACCAAATATTTAAGATTTCTCATGGCGCTAAAATGAGAGGTAGCATTGTATAACTGCAGATGATTCCTCCTATGAAGAAAGAGATGATGGCCACTAAGGAAGTCCATTGCAAGGATGCTAGGCCAAATATGCCATGACCCGAAGTGCATCCCCGCGCATAGCGTGTCCCGAATCCAACCAAAAATCCGCCCACCACCATCAGGAGTATCCCATGCCAACTGGCTAGACTAGTCCAGTTGAATAATTCAAGGGGCAACAAGCCTGCGAAATCAGTCAACCCCCATTGACGCAGGTCTTCAACCGTATGCGGTGATAGGTCTGTCGGCTCCGGGTTACCAAAGAGGTTGCCCCCGAGGATGCCACCAATGAAAATTCCTGCGACAAAAAAAAGATTCCAGCTGTCTTTTTTCCAGTCGTAATTCAGCAGTGGAATATTGGCCGGGTAAGCTGCGGCACACAATTGCCGAAGTGTTGAAGATATTCCGAGTCTCTTGTTTCCCAGCCAAAGTAATACAGGTACTGTTAGGCCAATGACCGGACCGGCAACGTACCATGGCCATGGCTTGTATAAGAATTCCATAAGCGCAAAATTATATAAGCGTTTGCTACGAGCACATGTGAATGTATTTTAATTTTCACACCTTCGTAAATTGGATACGAACATTTAGATCAATAGATAGACAAATGACATGAAGAATTCAAGGATTGCCATTATCGGAGGAGGGAATTTAGGAGCAGCCATCGCTGAAGGGCTCATTAAAAGCGAGTTCATATCTCCAACCCATCTAACGATTACGCGCCGGAATGTGGCGGCCTTGGCGAACCTGCAGTCGCAGGGCGTCACCGTTACCAGCGACAACAAGTCTGCCGTTCAAAATAGCGATGTTATAATTGTTGCGCTAAAGCCATACAATGTAAGAGAAGTACTAGAAGGATTAAAAGATAAATTTGACAAGTCAAAGCACATTGTAATCAGTGTCGTGACAGGAGTTGAACTGGAGGAGCTCACTGCAATGGTAGGACACAACGCACCCGTCTTCAGGGCAATGCCCAACACTGCTATTGCCATACAGGAGTCTGTGACATGTATCTGTCATAACAGCGCATTGAATGAACAAGTAAATTACGTAACGGACTTGTTCAACCAGCTTGGCATCACGATAGCAATTGACGAAAAACTAATGGATGCTGCTACTGTTTTAGGTGCTTGCGGGATTGCCTATGCCTTGCGCTTTATACGTGCAGCGACGCAGGGCGGAATCGAAATAGGTTTTGACGCCAAGACTGCAAATCTGATTTCGGCGCAAACAGTAAAAGGTGCAGCTGAGCTGTTGTTAAAACTTAACAGGCATCCTGAACAAGAAATTGATAAGGTCACTACGCCTAAGGGTTGTACCATTGCAGGGTTGAACGAGATGGAGCATCAAGGATTTAGTTCCTCGCTAATTAAAGGAATCTGTACGTCCTATGAAAAAATAGGTAAGTAGCGCAGATTTGAAGTTCTCAAGGGAGCTATAGAACCTCTAATTCTTTAATGGATGGAAAACATTACAAATTCATCCCCCGACGAGAGCGTTACCTCGGCTACAGCGCGTGGGAACACCGCCCAGCAGAAGCACTGTCTTAATTGCAATACCGTTTTGCTGGATGTTTATTGCTCACATTGCGGTCAAAAAGATATACCTCGTCGCCAAACCCTTTCTGAGCTCGTACTTAATTTTGTTTCCTCATTTTCAGGATATGAATCCAAGTTCTTCAAAACGTGTAAATACCTTGTCCTGAGACCAGGTTTTTTGGCAAACGAATATAATGCTGGCAGAAGGGAAAGTTATTTCCATCCTTCAAGAATGTATGTATTCATCAGTTTCATTTACTTCTTTCTGTTTGCCGCGCTACCTGATGTTGACGACAAAAATTCTGTGCTGAAGATAACAAAGGACGGGAAGGTCGTGGATTATAGTGAATTGAAATCTGAATCGTTGGATGATTTACTGGAAACCCGTGAACATTACGATTCGGTCCAAAGTACATTACCGTTGGGTGATAGGGATGGATGGCTAGCGCGCAAATGGAAATACAGGGAATTTGAGTTGCGAGGGCAGTTCGTTGGCAACCCCGGCGAATTTGTGAGCCATGTAGTTGACGAATTCACCTCGCATTTTTCAGTTGTCTTCTTCTTTTTATTACCGGTTTTTGCAATGTTTTTACGACTGCTTTATCTTAAAAGTGATTTCTTTTATTCCGAACATCTGGTATTTTCTATTTGCTTCTACAATTTCTTTTTTCTTGCCGGTTCCCTCTCAATGCTTGCAGAAACGGTGACCTGGCTGAAATGGGCAGGTGTGCTTCTCGAATTGGCTATTTTGGTTTATCTGCTGCTAGCCATGAAACGCACTTATCGGCAAGGTTGGGGCAACACCATCTTAAAATATGCTTCTTTTCTTGTTCTCTTTGGAATTTGTATAATGCTGGGCTTGTTAGTCAATTTATTTATTACCCTAATGTTTGTCTGATGCTGTTGAATGCCCAGGTGCCATTGGCAGAACGTATGAGGCCCAAGAAGTTGGATGATTTGGTAGGGCAGGAACATCTGACCGGACCAACAGGCGTGATTCGAAAAGCGATTCAAACTGGTAACATTCCATCGATGATTCTGTGGGGACCGCCCGGCGTAGGCAAAACCACGATTGCCAATATCATCGCAAATGAAGTAAGAAAGCCCTTTTATACATTGAGTGCCATCAGCTCAGGTGTCAAGGATATCCGGGACGTCATAGAACGGGCTAAAGTATCTCCACGTTCAATTCTATTTATTGATGAGATTCATCGCTTCAACAAGGGTCAGCAGGATGCGTTGTTAGGTGCCGTTGAGAAGGGAATCATTACCTTGATCGGAGCCACAACGGAAAATCCTTCGTTTGAAGTCAATTCAGCATTGCTTTCGCGTTGCCAGGTTTACATTTTGAAAGCCTTGGGTGAGGAACAATTGATGGAATTGATCCAACAGGCCTTGACCCGAGATGAAGATCTAAAAAACCGGAAGATATCCATTAACGAGCATCAGGCGCTATTAAACATATCAGGGGGCGACGGCAGGAAACTCTTAAATTTAATTGAGCTCGTAAGCGATGCTTTATCTGGCGATATCGTTATTACAGATAAGCTGGTGATGGAGCTAGCACAAAAGCACATTGCGATTTATGATAAGAGCGGTGAACAACATTACGATATTATATCTGCATTCATTAAGTCGGTTCGAGGAAGTGATCCGAACGCCGCCGTATACTATCTTGCCAGGATGGTGGAAGGGGGTGAAGATGTAAAATTCATAGCACGGCGGATGGTAATCCTGGCGTCTGAGGATATCGGTAACGCTAACCCTACTGCACTGGTTATGGCGAACAACACATTTCAGGCTGTTGACGTAATTGGCTATCCAGAGGCGAGGATTATTTTGGCGCAGTGTGCCGTATATTTGGCGACTTCACCAAAGAGCAATGCCAGTTATATGGCAATAGAAAACGCATTGGGTACGATACGGGAAACTGGTGACTTGCCTGTTCCGTTATCCATACGGAATGCTCCCACGAAGTTGATGAAGAGACTTGATTACGGAAAAGGGTATCAGTATGCGCACAGTTACGAAGGTAATTTCGTCAACATGGAATTTCTACCGGATAAAATTAAAGGAACAAAATTTTATGAGCCGGGCAACAATGCCCGTGAAGACGAGTTTAGAAAATACCTGAGATCATTATGGAAGGAAAAATATGGTTATTAAGAGCTTATGCACCAGCAAAACATAATTTTTGAATCTTCGCCGGCTTATATAATTGTTTGTGCAATTGTGGCCGTAGGTTTTGCTTTCTTGCTTTACAAGGCTAAACATCCATGGAGCAAGAAATGGAACAGAGTACTTTTTGGAACGCGCGCTGTTCTTGCGTTTCTATTGGCCTTTCTTCTGCTGGGACCGATCGTAAAACAGATCAACAATATTTTTGAAAAGCCTTTCTTTATTGTGTTATATGACAATTCAGTCTCTGTCCGCGAAGCTGTTGATTCAACTGCACTTATTAATATGGGGGCTAATTTGAATGGTGTATCTACGGTGCTTCAGGATAAGGGTTATGAGGTGAAGATTAACAATCTTGCAGGCGACGACATAGAAAGACCAGATTTTACTGCAGAACAATCGGATATTACGGGAGCTTTGAAAAGGATTGCAAACCGCTACGAGGGCAGTCGACTTGGAGGGGTTGTCCTTGTCAGCGATGGAATTTATAATTCGGGTATTTCGCCACTTTATTCAACTTATAATTTTCCGGTATATACCGTAGGCATCGGTGACACTTTACAGCATATTGACGTTGCTATAAAGAACGTATCTTATAACAAGATTGCTTACCAGGGCAATAAGTTTCCCCTTAGGGTAGAGGTTGTAGTCAAAAATATCAACAACGCCCCTGTCACGGCAACGGTACTGCAACGCGGAAAGGTGATTGAAAAGCTAACCCAGGTTTCGAAAGATAATCAGCTTCTCGTCTTCGATTTTCAACCCTTGGCCAATGAACAAGGGATTCAGAAATTTGATATCCAACTCGATGTCAAGGAGGAAGAATACAATACGCAAAACAACCGTGCGTCGGTATTTGTGGAAGTAGTGGAGGGTAAGAAGAAAATATTGGTTATTGCTTCTTCGCCGCATCCCGACATAAAGGCCCTGCGGGAGGTGATTGACAAGAACTCAAATTATGAATTTATACTTCACACGCCGATACTAAACGAAAGACCCGCAAGCGTGCTCCGTCCTGAGGAGGTGGATTTAGTGATTTTCTATCAGGCACCTGACTTGAGAGGCAGGACAAATGCATTATTCGAGCAATTTGCAGCCGCCAAGACATCACTTCTTCTTATTCTCGGTCAGAATTCGGATTTGCGTGAAGTTCAAAAACAGAATATGCCATTGAAATTTGAAGGTACCCCCCGTGATTTTGATGAAGTAACTCCTGTGGTTAACTCGGCATTCTCAAGCTTCATCATTTCCCCAGACGCGAATTCGATGCTCTTGGAGTATCCACCTGTCTCCGTGCACTTTGGTAAGGTGAGCATTTCACTTGGAGCTACTCCGTTATTGTTTCAGCGTGTGGGAAGCGTTTCGACTGACAAACCCCTATTAGCCGTGACGCAACAAGATGAGCGCAAAATCGGAATTATGCTGGGAGAAGGAATTTGGCGTTGGAAGCTCAATGAATTTGATCGTACAGAGAATTCGGCTGCTTTCGACGAGCTATTTGGAAAGCTAATTCAGTATCTGAGCACCTCAGATGATAAGCGAAAGTTCAGAAGCTATCCCATTCAACAGGAATTTTCGGATACCGAGCCCGTTATTTTTGAGAGTCAGGCTTATAACGCAATCTTCGAACCCATCTTTGGGAACACAATCGGACTTGAGGTCACTGACGATCAGGGAAAAAAGAGTTCGTATTCGTATACCACCAGTCAGGGCAATAGCAGGTATCAGATAGGGGGTCTTAAGGAGGGCGTCTATCGGTATAGAGCAAGAACAACTCTCGACCAAAAACCCGAGGAAGTGAGGGGAGAATTTGCGGTAGTGAAACGCCAAACCGAATTGCAAAATCTGACCGCGGATTTTGATTTATTAAAGGTATTGTCGGGGAATACCGGAGGAAAGTTTTTTACGGCGGGCAATATCGAAAGTTTGAAGACGGAGTTGCAGAAAACAGAGGCAAAAACAGTTATTCATACCGAGGAACGTTATGATACGCTGATCAATCTGAAATGGGTTTTTGTCGTGCTTGTCGTGCTTGCTACATTTGAGTGGACGCTTCGAAAGTATTTTGGAAGCTATTGAAAAAAAGAAGGCCCCGAATGTCGGGGCCTTCTTTTTGTAAATATAAGAATGTTTATCCATTCATAGAAATCAAAAACTCTTCATTGTTACGAGTCCCTTTCATTTTGTTTTGAAGGAATTCCATCGCTTCAATGGAGTTCATATCGGCCATGAATTTCCGCAGTATCCATACCCGCTGCAACTCTTCTTCCCTAAGCAGCAGATCTTCCCTGCGTGTTCCAGATGCAGGAACATCCATAGCTGGATATACGCGGCGGTTCGAGAGCTTTCTGTCAAGCTGCAATTCCATGTTACCAGTACCCTTAAATTCTTCAAAGATCACTTCATCCATCTTAGAACCTGTATCAATTAAAGCTGTGGCAATAATGGTAAGTGAACCTCCATTTTCAATTTTTCTGGCTGCTCCAAAAAAGCGTTTGGGTTTATGCAATGCGTTGGCATCCACACCACCCGAAAGTATTTTACCAGACGACGGTACCACAGTATTGTAGGCACGAGCCAGCCTCGTCAGCGAATCAAGCAGAATTACAACGTCGTGACCACACTCAGTCATCCGCTTGGCTTTCTCCAACACAATACTGGCAACTTTCACGTGGCGTTCTGCTTGCTCGTCAAAGGTAGAGGCAACCACCTCTGCGTTCACGCTTCTTGCCATATCGGTAACTTCCTCGGGTCTTTCATCGATCAACAAAACAATGAGATAAACCTCGGGATGATTACTAGCAATAGCGTTGGCAATATTTTTCAGTAGCACTGTTTTACCAGTCTTTGGCTGCGCCACTATCATTCCACGCTGGCCTTTACCAATAGGAGCAAACAGGTCAAGAATACGAGTCGATAGATTGTCAGGCGTCGTGCTAAGTTTTAGTTTTTCATTTGGGAACAGCGGGGTCAAATATTCAAAAGCAACTCTATCGCGAATTTCTTCGGTGGTCTTTCCATTCACTGACTCAACTTTCAACAGAGCAAAATATTTTTCGCCCTCTTTTGGGGGCCGTATATACCCTTTGACAGTATCGCCGGTTTTCAGTCCAAATAATTTGATCTGGGAAGGTGAAACATAAATATCATCGGGGCTAGCCAGATAATTATAGTCTGAGGAACGCAGAAATCCATAACCGTCCTGCATAATTTCCAATACGCCTTCATTGCTAATCGCACCGTCAAATTCGCGTATTGCTTGACGAAACTGCTGACTCTTATCTTCCCGCGGTTCAGTTCTCGCATGCCGTGTTTGTTCCTCTCCTGCAACAGGAATGCCGGCATCGGGCTCTGTGCTAAACGTTGGAGGAGTGCTGTCAAAACTGATATCGATTGAGTCTAGAAGTTCGTCGGAGGAAAAGTCGGGATCGGGTTTTGGAGGGGGAGGAGGTGTTGGTGCTACATTCTCGCGTCTTCTCGGTCGTAACTTTCGCTCCGGTTCTGCAGTTGATGATACGGGAGGCGCGCTTTCGGTAACAGGAATTTTAACAGCAGATTCTCCGGCAACGGCTTGTTGATCGAGGATTTTGTAGATAAGGTCTTGTTTGGCAAGCTTCTTGGCGTTTTTTACGCCCATATCCTCCGCAATTTCTTTTAATTCAGAAAGAAGTCTGACATTCAGATCGTCAATGGTGTACATGTTGTTTTAAAAATGGGTGGAAATTAAAAAGGTTGTATGTTGAAAATTAATTGATAGTAAAATCAGCCAGGCTGAGATTTAGATCATGAGAACAACTAATAAGAGAACAAAAGACGAAAAATAAAATTCGGATTTATATTCAGAGGGCTTGAGATAAAGCCGTATGACCTTGCAAGTATAGCCGAAATTTAAATTATTATCAAATCATTAAAATAATTTATTGGCCATTAAACGCCATAAAACCCTCAAAAAACATAATTTTAGCCCCTTCTAAAACAAAAAATATGCTGCAAGTTGGTGTTATACGCGAACAGACTGAACGAGTGCTGAAAGGCCTGCGCAAGAGAAATTTTAAAGATGCAGAAAACTTAGTTAATCTAATATTGGAGAAGGATTCTCAGCGAAAAGAAACACAACAGACGCTCGACGACAGAAAAGCCAAAGCCAATGCAGACGCCAGGAAGATTGGCGATTTAATCAAGTCACGGAAAGACGACGAGGCAAATACGCTGCGCAACAACGTGGCCGAAGCGAAGGAAGCAACGAAGAAGATGGAGGCCTTATTAGTCGATCTCGAACGCGAGGTCATCGAATTACTTTACAAGGTTCCAAATGTTCCCCATGAAAAGGTGCCGGCAGGAGTCGGTGCAGAGGATAATCTTAAAGTTTCTGAGCATGGAACAATTCCTATATTGGATCCGAGCGCATTGCCGCATTGGGAACTGATAAAAAAATACGACATCATCGATTTCGATTTGGGAAACAAGATTTCGGGCGCAGGATTCCCGGTATATAAAGGCAAAGGTGCAAAATTGCAGCGCGCATTGATTAACTTCTTTTTGGACGAGGCTGAGAAGGAGGGATATAGAGAAGTACAGCCACCAGTCGTTGTCAACGAAGCTTCTGGCTATGGAACCGGACAATTGCCTGATAAGGAAGGTCAGATGTATTTCATCCAGGAAGATGGTCTTTACTTGATTCCAACCGCAGAAGTACCCATAACAAATTTGTATCGCGACGCTATTGTCAATGAGGAAGACCTTCCGTTGAAGAACGCAGGATACACTCCATGTTTTAGACGCGAGGCCGGTAGTTGGGGGGCGCACGTTCGTGGATTGAACCGTCTTCACCAGTTTGACAAGGTAGAGATTGTTCAAATCCGAAAGCCTGAGGAATCCTACGCGGCCCTCGACGAAATGTGCGCTCACGTTCAATCGCTCCTGGAGAAGCTGGAGTTGCCTTACCGCAAATTATTGCTATGCGGCGGCGATATGGGATTCAATTCAGCACTTACCTACGATATGGAAGTATATGCCGCAGCCCAGCAGCGGTGGCTAGAAGTCAGTTCCGTTAGCAACTTTGAGACTTTTCAATCAAACAGGCTGAAACTTAGATACAAGAACAAGGAAGGCAAAATCCAGCTGTTGCATACCTTAAACGGAAGTGCCCTGGCATTGCCAAGAATAGTCGCCGCCATACTTGAAAACAATCAAACTTCCGACGGCATCAGGATTCCGAGTGTTCTTGTGCCATACACGAGGTTTGAGGCAGTGAATTAAACGATATAGAACCGGTTCGTAGTTTAAATTCATCTTTGCGCAGACATTTACTGTTTTTACATTGATAGTATGATCGATTATTCTGAAGCCAAAATACTGCAGGTGTCTGCGCACGTTGTAGGGAACGGCGTAAACGGCGACAAACTAAGGGTATCCTCGGAGCCCTTGGAGGTCACCGATGACAGTACTCACAGCAACCTTCTACGATATTTCCTATCCAATTTCAATACGCCAGAATACTACAGCTTTACTGCTGCTAGGGAAGATCTAAACAATAATATAATTTTCAAGCTAGCGGCTGGGACGTTCTCCCACCCGCAGGCGTTTCACAAGTCTACGATCAGTATTGCGCAGCACCTGTATGATGTAACGCTGTTGCCTACGATCCGGTCAGGAGAGATATTTATTGCCCTCCTCTCAGGTATCCGTGTTGAAGACAATGAGGTGAAGGCTGTTGGCATCTTCAAATCGGAAAGCAAAGAGTCCTATCTGAAACTGAGCACAGGTTCGAATATTTTCAGGCTTAAAACTGATGAGGGCATCAACACTGGTAAACTTGACAAAGGTTGCTTGATAATGAATGTCGAGAAGGAGCGGGGATACAAACTTCTAGTCGTTGACGCATTGAACAAGACTGAAGCTCAGTACTGGATGAACGACTTTCTAATGGTAAGGCCACGTGCGGATAGCTATCATAAAACCCAGAGTTTCCTCGACTTAACGCGTCAGTACGTGGATGATATGGATGAGCAGTTCCAAGTTTCAAAAGCTGATAAAATTGACTTGTTAAATCGGTCGATGAATTTTTTTAAAAAGAAGGATCAATTTGACCAACACGAATTTGAGGAAGAGGTGTTGGAGGATCCTTCTGTCATCGAGTCTTTTCGAAGATACGAGCGGACACGCAATGGAGGCGATGAAGATATTGTCAACAATTTTGAAATATCTGCTCAGGCCGTAAAGAGACAAGCGAGGGTTTTCAGGAGCGTTATCAAGCTTGATAAGAATTTTCACATCTACATTCATGGAAACCGGCAGTTGATCGAACGGGGATTTGATGAAGTTGCCAATAAACATTACTATAAACTTTATTTTGAACACGAAGCGTAATGGTTAACTCGTGGATATAAATATCAAATTCATTAATTATATTTAGTAAACAGACCAAATCATCATGGAAGTCGAGAGTTTTGGCGCCAAGCTTAAACGACGCACAAGGAAAGTGGTGAAAATTACACTCATTTCGTTGCTCGTAATTGCGATAGCTGTATTTAGTTTTCTGTATTTTGCTACCTACGAAGAAGGTGTAATGGCTGGCAAGGTGTTACGGGTTAGCGAGAAAGGCATGCTATTTAAGACTTATGAGGGAAAAATTAACCTTGAAACTTTTGGCGCGTTGAAGGGCACGAGCCCTATAGCAGAGTCATTTGATTTTTCTATCTATAAGAGTGAAACTGAGCTGATAGAAGAATTGCAAAGAGTATCCCTTAGCGGAGAACGTGTTAACCTCTACTTTGTAAAGCACTATGTAGCCTTCCCGTGGCGAGGGGACACAAAATATTTTGTTACCCGTGTGGAGCGACTGGGTAAATAATCTTCTCCTTTTAAACGCCAATAAAAAACCCTTTCACTTTGAGGTGAAAGGGCCCGATAAAATTTCCTATCTTTATCTCTACGCTGTAGCAGCTGAGGATTCTTCAAACTTTTGTGAGACACGTAAGACTACAGTTTTCTTGGCTTTGTACCCACAGTAGCCGCACTGGAAATGCTTTAACAACTGACCTTCCTCTACTCCCATAGGGACTTTTAAAATCTCTTCGCGAACAACTTTAAAGGTCTGGTAGTTACACTCTGGACACTGCAATGCATGCAGGTGACCTGAATAGCGCTCGATCTTCACATAACCAGTCTCTTCATCTTTCCACACGTCATAGTCGATAGAAAAGACCTGCTCTTCCGCTTGCATACCTTCATCCAGGTAAGCATCTTCCTCTGATTCACCGAGAAGCTTCATAGGCTTACCGGTTTTAGGAGAAATCCGCGGCTTATAACGAAGGGCCTTTAATCTTTTTTCGATGAAGAAAGGATAATAAAATTTGAGCATGTTTTGAACAATCAGCGCGAAGATCATTCCCATCGCGAACGTGGTGAACCCTCGCACGAAAATCCAAAGTGTACTTAGCTTTTCAATGGTGGAATTGGCAAAGAAGCAGCTTCCCACAACAAGTACGATCGCTGCGATCCATAACGTTTTGATTTCGCTCTT
>JAICGJ010000018.1 GCA_025923195.1 Chryseolinea sp. | reverse complement strand
TTCATTTTCCCAATCTTCAAGCAGGCGGACGATTTTATTTCTGTGGCTTTGGCTGGAGAAGGTGAGTTGGAAAATGTGAAGGATGTAAATGCGTTCTTTATATTCCTTAACATCATGCCCATAGGCCGCGGCAATTTCGTGTAGGAGCTTCATTTTCAAGGTTAGCCACAATGGGAAGTCTGCCAGTCCCAGCAAGATCCCGCCAGCACCGGTTATTGCACCCTCGGTAGCGGCAGTATTCTTGTAAAACTTAATTCGTTGTTTCACTTTCAACTCCCGCTCCTCGAGCGTTCCTTCTGCCAATGGCGTGGCCGTTGTGAACCCTGAGCCGAAGATAACAGCCCGGGTCATTTGTTTGATGGCTACTGTCACGGCGGCGTGTATTTTCTCAGGGATAATCCTGTTGATCCGCGTTTGCACTTTTTTTGCCAGCCCGCCAATAAGGGAAGGAGAAAGCTTCATTTCTCGCTGCCAGGCCGTCAACTCCTTCATGGCTTCTTGCTCATATTCCGTCATCTTCTTTGATCCATTTGATCTAATTCACATTTCATTCATCTGCTTCTGCATTTCCTCTTGCGTTACATCCCTTAGATGCCTTGAAATGATCCACATGTGGCCAAAGGGGTCTTGAATTCGCCCAGCGCGATCGCCATAGAATTGATCTGCTACGGGAAAAATTAATGTCGCACCTTCATTAACGGAAAGATCGACCGTTTTGTCAACATCGGGCACATAAAGATTAAGAATGACAGAAGTGCCATTAAGAATATCAGGGCTCTTATTGTAAGATGGGTTTTCCTCGGCAAGCATCAGTACGCAATCCGCTATACGAAGTTCGGCATGCGCTATTGTACCGTCTGCATCCGTTAAACGGTTTATTTCCGTTGCCATTAATACTTTCTTATACCATGTAATTGCGTTCGCTGCATTTCTGACTGCCAGCATAGGCGTTAACGGCTGGAGTCCTTCTGGAACATAATCTAATTTTGACATAGGATTTTGGGGTTACAGGATAAGTTACCGCATGTAAATTTTTTCTCCTAATGTTCTGCTTGTATTTTCCAGATCACATTGCTGGCATCATCTGCTACCAATAACGCGCCATCGGGAAGGACTGCAACTCCAACAGGACGCCCATAGACCTCGCTCTTCGAGGCATCGGCAATAAAACCTGTCAGGAAATCCTCGGGCTCCCCGCTGGGCCTTCCGTTTTGGAATGGAACGAAAACAACCTTGTAACCACTGAGTTCCGACCTGTTCCACGACCCATGTTGTCCTATGAAGGCACCGCCGCGATACTTGGCAGGGAAGCTTTTACCTGTATAAAATGCCAGTCCCAACGATGCCGTATGGGCGCCCAGGTCTACATCGGGTTTTATTGTTTTTATTACAAGATCGCGTTTCTGTCCCTTAAGCCTGGGATCTTCATTGGCCCCGAAATATGCGTACGGCCATCCATAAAAGCCGCCCTCCCTTACTTGTGTGAGGTAATCAGGTACAAGATCATCTCCAAGTTCATCGCGTTCATTAACAACGGTCCATAACTCGCTCGTACTGGGATTCAAGCCCATACCCACGGGGTTGCGTAAGCCGCTGGCCAAAATTCGTTCGCCTGTCCCATCCGGATTTACTTCCATAATGTTTGCCCTTCGAATTTCATTTTCCATGCCATGCTCTGCAATATTGCTAGCCGATCCAACGGAGATGAAAATCTTTGTATGATCTGCGTTAGCAATGATATTGCGAGTCCAATGGTTATTGTAACCTCCAGCTGGCAATTCCAGTAACTTTTTACCCTCGGCTTTGATCTGCGTTTGCCCGGGCTGGTATGGGTACTGCACAAGTGCATCCGTGTTCGCGACGTATAAGCTGTTGCCCAAGACCAGCATTCCGAAAGGCTGTTTCAATCCAAACAGTAAAACCTGCTGAAGCTCAGGTATGCCGTCATTATTCTTATCACGAAGTAGGGATATCCGGTTTGCGCTTTCGCCTGTATTTTGAGATTCCGCTTTCCCGGTAACTTTTTCCGTTATTTTCTTAAGCCCTCTGCTTTCGGTGTTTGCTTCCGCAACGAGGATATCCCCATTCGACACTACATAAAGCCAGCGTGGGTTCTGCAATCCTTTGGCAAATAGGCTCACCGTAAACCCTGCGGGGGCCACTGGTTTTTTTCCTTCAGGCCAGCCAATAACTTTACTATAATTTTTCACCGACTTTGTCGCGTATGGAGCTGGCAGGGAATCGTTTACTAGTTTATAGGAGGCTGTATCAGTCGGTCCGCCGCTGGACTTGACGCGCTGGTCGCACGCTTGGAGAAATACGAGACTACATAGCCCAACTGCGAGGATCGCTGGAGCGGATAGCCTTATCGTGAAACGTGTTCTCATGTTTTTCATGTTAGATTGTCGCCTGGTTGGTTCGGTACCATGTCCAATTGACTTTTAACCCATTGTCATCATTCATATACGTCGTTATCAGTTTGCGCTTGTGAGAAATTTTCTTCGTATAGTTGCCTTGATAGCTGTAGTATTCACGACGATGATTGTTAAATTCTGAGCGCGTATCGTCCAAACGGAGGATTCTGCGAAATGACGGTGATAGCCGAAAAGGTATGCCAATAAAATGTAATCCAAGGCCAAGAAAAAGCCGGGCAGTTCACCCGGCCTACTTTAATTACTTCATGCTATTTGCAAGTGCGTTGAGCTTCTCAAGTTTGGCTCTCAGGTCTATTAACGATCTGTCTATCACCTCCTGTAACTGAGGGTCGTCTGAACGATCTGACATTGACTCAAACTCGCGTATTGCTTCTTTATGTTTTGCGATAAGTTCATCGCACCATTTTTTATCGAAGTCGGGATCTTTCTCTTCGGAGAGTTTATTTATTTTCTCTTTGGTGTCTTCCCCTTCTTCGACAGGAACACGAATGCCTTTTTTATCCGCGAGGGCCTGCAACTCAGTCAATGTGTTTGTATGATCATTTGCCAGATCCTGCGCAAAATTCTGTATGTCCCTATTGTCCGACTTAATACTTGCCAGTTCGGCAAGTTTTAAATCGGCATATTTAGATTCAACAGCGTCAGCCAGAAATTCAGCCAGCCGCTTCTTCGTTTTTGTCTCAGAATTTTCCTCATTATGTTCTTCTGAGATATTGTGGCTGTCGGCTCCTGTTCGCGGGTCACACCCGACAAACAGTGCCGCCAGAAACCCAAAAGTCAAAAGAAGGAGGATCCGTTTCATGAGGCCGAATTATTGGGTCAAGCCTCTGCATACTGATCGCGGTATTGGCGCACCAGATCGTGGGATCCCTTTAACAAGGATTTTTGCCTCGTGATCAGATCACGGACGTCGGGAGCAAGGTTCGATTCGTTTTCAAGCGCCTTAGCATAAGCCTTTTGTGCAGCATCCTCTCCAAATTCGCAGGCTGCTAATGTAGATTTTGTGTCGTTGCCACTAAAAGTAGCCTTTACGTCCATCCACGCACGATAAATCTTTCCCGGGACTGAACTATCACTTGCAGGTTCTCCTCCCAGTTGCGCAACGCGATCTGATAATTCACGGTTGTATTCATGACTTTCCTCTATCATCCGCGAATAAAGGGTTCTTAACTCTGCTTCCAGGCTATCTGTATTTTCAATCGCTTTTTCATAACCCTTTATTCGATCATTGTTAATCTTGATAAGGTCATTGATGATCTCAATGGTTTCCTCATTTACTTTTCGTTGTTTCATGATTTTGTCTTTAGGTTTACCTGTTGTAAGCTCAAAATCATGCCATTATAAAATAGCGACTATGCGTCTAACGTTCTAAATTTGTATGGCAGGCTCTTGTAGAGAAAAGTCCCACGGCTGTGAAATTTGAACCCGTCCTAATATCGTAAAGGAAATTCAGTGTGGCGCTTCAAAGAAGAATATGTATGGCCAGGGATTAATAGGGCCCCCTCGGAACTAGTTTATTAAAAAATGGTTACTTTTCTAAAACAGTGACCAGTGAACATAGTTGAAAATAGAACTGAAGAATGCGAATTATTGGAATCTTTGTCTTATCCTCGATATTATGTCAATTTACCTTAGCGCAAACTCAAACCAGACCAGCGGTTCCAGTTGTGCCCCTGGATACCTCTAAGAAAGAAACTCCCTCCTCTGTTCCTGCGGGAAATACGCAACTTTCCGCTCCGCGCAATTATAACAATATCATCAGGTCCAATGCCATAACGCGGAAAGGGATGTTTACCGTGCATAAAGTCGATGACAACTATTACTTCGAAATTCCCGACACGCTCTTAGGACGAGATATACTTGTAGTCTGCCGTATCGCACAAGGTGCCGCTGGAATTAGACCTGAATATACGGGCTATGCAGGCGATCAAATCGGGAATACAGTCATTCGCTTCGAAAAAGGCCCTGGCTCTAAACTGTTTCTCCGTCGAATCACCTTTGAGGAAAACGCAGGGGATAGCACAGACGCTATGTTTAACGCGGTTATTCGGTCGAATCTTCAACCGCTGGTATCGGCTTTTGGTATAGGTGCATATAGCCCAAACGGTAGGGGTAGTGTTATCGAAATAACGGACTACGTAAACGGAGACAACGATATTCTGTTCTTTAGTTCTGCCTCGAAGAAGACTATGCGCGTTGGCGGATTGGTTTCCAATACAAGTTATATCAAAGACATCAGTTCCTTTCCATTGAACGTTGAAATCAGGACTATAAAAACCTATCGGAACACGGTAACAGACAATACCTTCACCATGGAATTGAATACATCCCTGGTATTGCTTCCCAAGAAACCTATGCGAAAACGATATGCCGACAGGAGGATCGGATATTTTACTGAACGATATACAGACTACGACGCCAATCCGCAGGGTGTCAAAGTTGTGAGTTATATCAAGCGATGGAGGCTTGAACCAAAACCGGCCGACATGGCCAGGTATCTCAGGGGAGAGTTGGTCGAACCTGAAAAGCCAATTGTTTATTACATCGATCCGGCAACACCAAAAAAATGGGTTCCCTATCTGGTTCAAGGCATCACGGACTGGCAGGCAGCCTTTGAGAAGGCTGGTTTTAAAAACGCAATTTTGGCTAAAGAAGCTCCTACGGAGCAGCAAAATCCAAATTGGAGCCTGGAAGATTCGAGACATTCTGCCATTGTATACAAACCTTCCTCGTTTGCAAACGCAGCCGGCCCGATAATTACAGATCCCAGGAGCGGTGAGATCCTAGAAAGTCATATTAATTGGTATCATAACCTTATGTCCATACTCCGGGAGTGGTATATGGTGCAATGTGGTCCACTGGATCCTCGTGCGCAGAAAATGCAATTCGATGATAAGCTAATGGGACAATTGATCAGGTCGGTAGCGTCTCACGAGGTAGGCCACTCGTTAGGCCTTACGCATAATTTTGCCGCCAGTTCTTCTGTACCTGTAGAGAAGCTCCGCGATCGCGTCTGGCTCGAGGCTAATGGTCATACACCGTCGATTATGGACTATGCGCGCTTTAACTATGTTGCACAGCCTCAGGATAGCGTTGGAGAGCGCGGACTAATAAGCAGAATCGGAATTTATGATCATTGGGCAATTGAATGGGGATATCGCCTGTTCCCGGAGGCAAAAAATGCAGATGAGGAAATTCCTATAATGAATGATTGGGTTGTAGATAAACTTCAAAACGAGAAACTCAGGTTTGGATCCGAGTTCACCTCTAACGATCCTCGTACTCAAACTGAAGACGTTGGCGACAACGCCATGAAAGCCGGTGAATATGGCATCCGAAATCTTCAACGCGTGGTTCCCAATCTTATTAAATGGACTTACCAGGGACATGAAAGTTATCGAAGCCTGAATCAGATGTATAACGGTGTCATCAACCAGTTTGATTACTATCTTGGTCACGCAATGGCCTATGTTGGTGGAATGTATGAGACTGTTAAGTCATCTGATCAGCCCGGGCCAGTATTTGACGTAGTCCCCATTGAATTGCAATGGGAATCCATGGATTTTCTCAATCGCCATATTTTCACCACACCCACATGGCTATTGGACACTGCCATCCTTACGAGAATCGGTAAATCGCCTGCACAGATCATTGCGCGGTCACAAAATATGGTGCTTAGCAGCTTGCTGAAAAGTTCTAACCTGGCGAAGATGGCAGATGCGCAGAATATTTATGGAAAAAAAGCATACCCTCTCATAAATTTTATTGATGATCTCGATAACGCAATGTGGCAGGAATTGAAGACGTATGATACTATTAGCAGCTATCGCCGGAATCTTCAGCAGTTATATGTGGATAAGTTAATAGAATTGATCGATCCACCTAAGAATGACAAGTCTATGCGAGACATACCACCCATTGTCATCAATAAACTTGGGGAAATTCAAGCAAGAATTAAACGTGCCCTTCCCCGCACGAAGGGCGCCATGACAATATACCATTTGAGGTTCCTGGAAAATCGGATTAGCACGGCGCTCAAACCCTTTGCAAACTAGTTTGGATTTCCGGGAATGTAGACGTCCTTGTAATCCAATTTGCACTGCCCAATTACCTCATAGAAGTAAAGGGGTTCCGTCATCTGATTTTCCCTGAACAGTCCTCCGTTGGAAAAAAGGCATCCCTTTTCTTTGGCTAGCTTCAAAAATGACATGCTAGGTATTCGCTTTTGGTTACATACTTCAATGGCCACGTTATTTCTCTTCGCCGCATCGATCACTTTCGCCATCCGGGCTGGATTCCATAACTGATCGTACTCGGGTATTAAAGACTCAGGAAGGAGGGTGGCGGAAGCCCAAATATTCAGTCCACCTTTGTCCAGCCCTTCCGTTATGGCCCTAATATAATCGTCCATAAATCTTTCCTTATCGGCCACATTCACATCTTTGAGTACATCGACTTGGCCGGAGCTTCCCTCAAACCGCGTGATATCGCCGATGATGTAATCAAATTGTGATGTGATAGAATCTGGAATGCCTTCCAGTCCTGTCAAATTATTTTTGAATAAACCGAGAAAGACCGGAAGTTGCTTATACTTCCTCAGGTGGTCCACGAGGATTTCGGTCTCTTTGCCTTGCTCGAGATTGCCTGCATCAATCACAAGCCCAAGATTGATTCCGGTATTGTAGAAAGATTGCAAGGCTGCGTCAATATTGAAATTGCCGCCCGCGTGGATATTTTCATCAATGAACGCAAAATGATTTGCCTGGTGTTTTAGAACGGAGGGAAATATGTCGTTAGCCACTTCGTTAGTGGAAGCAGGGGAGTCCGGCAACCGCTTCACCAGGAGGTTCTTGAAATAGACCGTGCTCTCAGGATCATGTCCCTGCAACGCAAACATGCCACTTGATAATACTTTCCTGGCTTGGTCTCGTTGAGGGTTCGCCGGTTCTATGTAGTCTACGACAAGTTGATCGTTGATCTTAATTTGAATGTGTTTTCCTTCCACCCGGAGATTGAAATTATACCACGTGCTGTCCTTCGTGTAGGCTTTATACAGGTTCCTCACGCCATACAGGCTTCCGCCTTTCTTAACTTCTTTATATCCATCCGCACCGCGGTGAGTGCTGTTGATCTGAAGCTCATATCCCTGATCCAGCCACCCTTCGTCCTGATGAGCAGTATGAAAATAGACTCCTGAATTCGCGAGGTGGTGCGTCATCACGTCCAGCGTAAGCTCAAAATTCGTGAAATTAGCATCATCCTTTTCGTTTCCCACATAAAACAGGTGCGAACGCAATCCATTAGCAACGATCATCCCATCCACAACTTTAAATGACCCCGGGTTTTCATTCGCCTTCCAGTTATTGAGATCCTTACCGTTAAATAGTTTTATCCAATCGCCATCAGTATTGCTTTGACTACAGCTGAAGAGGGCCGCATGCAGGATAAACAAAAAGATATAGCGTGTAGCCTTCATGTCATGATATGTGATTTGTGTTCAATGTGTTGATCGTGCAAATTCGATGGCGTTCAGTTCGGATTTTTTAATACTTCAGAAAGAAATTTTTCCGCGATGGCCTGGTATTGACGTTCATAGTAAGGAGTAGTACTGTGACCAGCACCATAGACAACTTCAAGGTGTACCTTAAGACCATTTCGCTTATAAGCTCCGACTAATTCGTGAGACTGGTTTATCGGTACTTGGATATCCTGATCGCCATGGAAAATAAGCAAAGGCGGATCGCCTTCGTCTACTTGATGAAGAGGGCTCGCCAGAGTTGCGAGTTCAGGAGCATTCTCAACCGTTTCACCCAATAACAACGCCATGGCTGGACCACGGACACCGAGGCCATGAGGTGTTGATTGTTTCAGTATCGTCAAAAAATTTGTCGGGCCATAATAATCAACAATCGCCTGTACAGAGGAACTCGTCCGTGTGAAGTCCCCCAAATCACCTTCCAATTTCACATCATTGTTAGTCACGCCCACAAGGGCAGCAAGGTGGCCCCCGGCAGAGGAGCCGGCAATAACTATTTTGTCGGATCGGTACCCGTGTTTGTTGGCATTGGCTCGGAGATATCGGATTGCCGCCTTTATATCATGAACTTGTGCCGGAAATTTAGCGTCTACGCTGAGCCTATAGTCGAGGCTTGCCAGTGCATAGCCAGAGGATATAAAACTGAGGGGTGGAGAAGCCTTTGACCCTGAATGCCAGGCACCACCATGCACCCAGACAATTAGATACGGGGACGCGGTGGATGATGGCATATACAGGTCCAGCATGAGCCGACGTCCTGGAACCTCCGCATAGACGATGTCCTTGTGTTGACTCATATCCCCTTGGCCCATCGAAATCAGTGGTGGGACGAGTAACCATAAGAGAATTACAAGCTTCGGTATCGGACTGGTGTCGGTATGCATGCCGGGAAGTGATTCACTTGCTTCGCGTAATGTAGGCAAGTGTACAAGGTATACAAAAACACCAAGATCAGAGAGATGTAATTCCATGAAAGGCAGTGAAATGAAAACACGGGTTGTTGCCACGCGCGCAGCACATGATCTGACTACATTGTTATAGCCGTCAATGGTATTGTGTGATTGTCATTCAGTCCTTAGCGTATCTACAGGATTGGCCTTTGCTGCCCGGAATATTGTGCTGCTGGTCGTAAATATGCCCACAGCTAGAATGAACAGTGTACAGATTACAACAGCGGCGATTCCGACAGGGATATGAAAAGCATAAAGCTCTTTCAGCAATGCATTTGTGAGATAGTAGCCGACAACGGCACCTAAAATCCCTGCTGCTGACAGGATGACGATAAACTCCCGGTTCAGCAAGCTCACCACATTCCTTATCGATGCTCCCAATGCTTTGCGGATACCGATCTCCTTGGTGCGTTTTGCAATGTTTAAAGAAGCTAAGGCGAAGATTCCCGAAGCTGATAACAAACCACCCAAAATCGTAATGAACAGAAATATCTTATTGAGGTTTGCATTCATTTCACGGCTATTCTTTAATACGAGGTCTTCCTGAAAATTGCTTTCGAATGGCCGCGTTGGAAAAAGTTCTCTCCATGTTTTTTCCAGGTATTTCTGAGTTTCTCCAAGATCCGCTGGTTCAGTTCTTACCAGCATAGTAATGTATTGATTCTTGCCCGCCGGATAGAAGATAAAGGGTTCGGGATCTTTTGAACGGTATAGATTATCAACGTGATTTTCGATGACGCCTAAAATTCTACGTTTCACGTCATGAAGAGTCACAATTTTCTCGAGTGGATCCTGGAGACCCGTCTTGTCAACGAATGCTTTGTTTACGATCACGCCTTCCTGTTGATCCGACGTATTGTCAAGGTTGAAGGTCCTGCCGGCAGAAAAGCGTAGTCCCATGGTTTCGAAGTAATTCTTGCCTACACCCATAGCCTGAACGTTATATTTGCCCGTATCTATGGTCACTGGGGTCTGGTAATTACTACTACCTACATTTCCGTCGCTTACTGCTATGCTGATGATTTTCGGATTAGAGATAATTGCTTTTTCCATGATATCAAATTCACGTTCTCCTTGAAGGCTTAAGGTAAGAACCATATCCTTGTCATATCCGAACTCGATGGTTTCCTGAAATCTAGTGTTTTGAATGAAGACCACTCCCGCGATAAGTACGATAACCGATAAGGAGAATTGTAAACCAACCAGCGTTCGGGTGAGCATGTTCGTGCCTTTGATCTTAACGTCGCCTTTCAACAATAGCGTGGGTTTGAATTTGCTGCTTAACAATGCGGGGTATAAACCGGCAATGAGTGCAGCTATGAATACCAAAATGATCAAGGCAACAAATAAATTGAGGCCGTTCATATCTTCAAGTCCATAGGGGAATTGCCACATATTAGAGAATGCAGGTACAATGATCTGTGCCATAAACAACCCCACTATCAGTGATAGCGATATAGTAAGCAATGTTTCCAATAGGAATTGAGATACGATCTGACCTCTGGCGGCTCCAATGGCTTTTCTCACGCCTACCTCTTTCAGCCGTTTGGCCGTCATAGCAATGGATGTATTGGTGAGATTGAAACATGCAATGAGCAGAATGATCAATGCCATGGAAGCAAAGATCACGAGGGGCTCGGGACTTATCCGGTAATTTACCCACGTGAACCTGATGTCGTTGTGGTTGTATGAAGATTTGAATGGTTCGAGCAAATACGAGTCAACTACCATATCTGTGCGCGCTTTATTTCGGGGCGCTATATACTTAGCCAGCTGCGCGCTCACTTGTGTCGCGTTTTGAGGTGATGTCAATTCCACGAATGTGCTCGGGTTCCTCCAATCACTCCAGTCATCAATCCTGATCTTGTTAATGTCTATGAAATTTTCAATCCGAAGGAGTGACTGAAAGCTAAATGTGTTGTTAATAGGAAACTTGCTCACGACCCCGCCCACAAGCAATTCAATTTCCGATTCGTTGACGGAACTCAAAACCATTAGCTTCCCCGTTGGGTCTCCATCCCCAAAGTATTTTTTAGCAATTTCTTCGGTGAGAAAAATGCTGTTCTTGTCTTTAAAGAATTTATGGCTTCCGAATTTAAGAGGATAGTCAAAGAGGTCAAAAAACGTACTGTCTGCAAATGCGAGGCCTTCGTTCCAGGTCTTGTCTTCAAATCGGAGCGATCCGCCACCGCGCACAAACCTTGTAAACCTTTCTATACCTGCTACTTCGCTCGCAGCTAGAGGTGGCAGAATAATGGGAGCCTGCGAATCCTTGTTTACTTTGCCGTCCTTGTCCCTTGACAGGGTATGCAAGCGAAAAACGCGCGAGACCTTGTCGTTATTATGAAAGCTGTCGAATTCAATATTATAAGCTAACAGCAGATATGCTGCAATGCAGCATGCCAAGCTGATACCAAGGCCAAGCGCGTTTATGGTAATGTAGCTCTTGTTCTTAATAAAGCTCCGGAGGGCGACACGAAGATAATTTTTGATCATGGTTGAAGGGGTTCGGACTTGACGACGAAGGCTATAAGCTAAATAGTTACCAAATATATATAAAGTTGATTGTCAAAGCGTTATGGCGCAATGTACTTTTGAAACCGTTCATAATATCAAACTACCTGTACGGAATCGTACGCATGATCGGATGCTATTCAATGTCAAGGCACCTCAGACGATTTTAATGCCGGCCCCTAGATGCACCGTTAATACTGTTTAGCGCCCAGAAATAAGTTTCTCATAACAAAGTTGTTACGGTTTTGACTTTCTCTTTACAATAATGAGTATTACTGCAATGATACTTGCGGGCACCAACGGATCCAACACCGTTCCACCGGACCCCAGTACCAGGTTTAACAATGCCAGCGTAATTCCGCCGATCGCCCAGGGAATGCTAATGGCTACTGACCATGAAATAAGTTGTTTTTTTACATCTGTGATCCCCATCATTCGGCTGGCAACCCAAAAAAAGCTGTCATTAAAATAACTGAAAAACAGCGCTCCTGATGCCGTTGCTTGTGCAGCAAACAACATATTAACATCGGGAATCTGCGAAAGGATAGGAGCGCAGATAGACGCAGTGGTTATGCACGCTACTGTGCCTGATCCTTGAACCAGGCGTATCAGCGTTGCAATGATAAATGGGATCATGATTGGAGACAATGGCAGACTTGTGATATGTTCTGCCAGCAGTGCGCCTGTGCCACTTTCGCGAACAACGGCTCCCAAAGCGCCACCGGCACCAGTTACCATCAGAATAATTCCTGCAGATTGCAGTCCTTCCTCCAATCGTCTCGAAGTTGCCGCCCTGTCTAAATAAGGCACAAGTAAGTAGACCGCCAGTAATGTGCTAATAGAAAGGGCAATGATTGGTGCTCCGATAAAGCCAAAAATGGAAACAATAACTGATGTTCCAGTCCCGCTAGCTTCAGCAAGCGAAGGAACAAGGTTGATGAACGCCTTTAGAAAGATCAGCAGGATTGGAGTCACAATGGGAGTCAATGAAAGAAAGAGGGTTGGCAGCGGACGATGTGACTTTTTTTCCGGTAGCGTCAAGGCCTCATCAACAGGTTCATCTTCAGGGGCACCGTGATATTTTTTTTCAAGCCACCGAGCATACAGCACTACCCCTATGATACAAGGGATCGCTAAGGTCATCCCAAAGAGCATCATAGCGCCGATGTCAACCCCATAAATGCCGGCTGCTCCTAAAGGACCTGGCGTGGGAGGCACCAACGTGTGTGTGACGGCCAGGCCACCCGCTAGTGAAACGCCCAAGGTCAAGATTGAGCGGTTGCTTTTTATTGCTAGTGCCTTGCTTACAGGATAGAGGATTACAAACGCGGAGTCTGCAAAGATGGGAATGCTTACGAGATACCCGGTCCACGCTAATGCCCATTCTTCGCGTCGCTTCCCCAGCCACCTGATAAAACTGAATGCAATTTGTTCCGCGGCGCCGGAAACTTCGAGAATTCTTCCCATCATGACGCCGAGACCTATAACGATGCCTATGCTCCCCAATGTCGAGCCGAATCCCTGCGTTATGGTATCAATTGTTTTTTGGCTTGGCATTCCGCCGCTGATGCCTGCAATACAAGCCGCAAGGATCATGGCAATCAGTGGATGAAATTTTGTGCGAAGCACCATGAATACAAGCACTGCAACCGCGACCAAGAGGCCAATGATCGGAATGGAAAGATCGTTGATCACGATTTCAGTTTGTTGTCAGAGATGTGTTGCAGAATAAAGTTATCAAAGTTATTATCTCTGGCAAACCCCAGCTGCAGGGCCCGGGTATTATCGATCTGTCCCGGCCAACTGGAAACAATTCGGTTTATGGAATCATCTGGGATAAACTTGACTCTCGCCAATGTTTCCTCATCGGTATTACGCTTCAAGGCGTCTAACATTTCGCCGACGGTAACCCTGATCCCCGGCAAGTTGATGGTACGCCACGCGAGCTTTCGAGTCTCGAGGGTTGCTGCGTGCATAAGGTTATCTATGGCTGTATCCGGGCTGGACAGAAACAAGGCGAGGTCAGGAGAAACCGGACAGATTGCCTCCTCGCCATGCATTGGTTCCCGGATTATACTGCTGACAAAGGAGGAGGCCGCCAAATTGGGTCTACCTGGTCGGACGCATATTGTCGGAAGTCTCAAAACGATTCCATCGACAAATCCTTTTCTGGAATAGTCGTTGACTAACAGTTCACCCATTGCTTTCTGCGTCCCATAGGATGACCGTGGCGTTACGGCGGTACTATCGTTGACCACGGGTGGCAAGTCTCCACCGTAAACCGCCAGCGAACTTGTGAAGACAAATCGAATGCCCTTGTGCGCATGCCGGCACGCTTCAAGAAGTCGGCGTGTAATATCAAGATTAACCCTCCATCCTATATCAAACTCTTTTTCCGCATGGCTTGACACAACAGCGGCAAGATGAAACAGAAGTGAGGTGTCAGAATTTACAAGGTCCTTGGAAACAATTTCTTCATAGACGTCCGCCTCAACGCATCTCACCCTTGGATCGCCACCAGGATTATTCGGCTTTAGAATGTCGACTAGTAATAACTGGTCGAATGGCAAATCACTCTTAAGAAGAGCTCTGGCTAAGCGCTGACCGAGAAATCCTCCACCTCCTGTGATGATAATTTGCATGAGACGTTTTGTTATTATCTGTTATCCACCGCTGACATTCTTTAAAAAAGAGAATGTGACCATCAGCAAATCACTTTCCTGCTAGTTAAGTAAATTATTAAAATTTCAAAGCCGGTTTTGTTTATCTGGTGGTCACCTAATTCAGCCAACATCTTATCACTTTACACTTCAAAGAGTCACATTCATTCAGAACTTTCCCTGTTTGCTTAATAATTATAAGTCGTAGTTTTACAGCCTCCAATTTACATGTGTTGAATGTACAAAAAGGCAGATCAATCGCTATCCCAGCTACCACCTGAATACCAGACCGAATTGCTACCCGCCATCCGACGGGAATTTCTGCAAAGTAGAAAAACCGTTGTCGTATTTGATGATGATCCTACGGGAACGCAAACCTGTTACGATGTTGTGGTGCTTACTTCCTGGGCGGTGGCGACGATCGCCGAGGAGTTAGAGAAGGAACCTTCCATCTTGTTTATTCTTACTAATTCGCGAAGTCTCCCGGCAGTGGAAGCTGCGGAGCTAACCAATGAAGTGGGGACTAATTTGAAAAAAGCGTGTGGGCAATCAGGAAGAGATGTGGTAGTCATCAGCCGTAGTGACTCTACGTTGCGCGGTCACTTTCCGATAGAAGTTGCTGCAATAGCCAGATCGTTGCAAATGGAGGAGGCAATTTGGGTTCTGCTGCCGGCGTTCATAGAAGGTGGTCGTTTCACTATTGATGATGTTCATTACATCGTGGAAGGGAATGACCTTATCCCCGTATCCGAAACACCCTTTGCTAAGGACAAATCTTTTGGTTACGAAAACTCGAATGTAAGAAAGTGGGTCGAGGAAAAAACAGAAGGATCCGTCAAAGCGTCTGACGTTGTTTCATTTTCGATTGAAGAGATTCGTTCTCGTGGAATAGAATATGTTTCTAGAAAATTGAGTGCGTGTCGTCCAAGCCAGGTAGTACTGGTAAATGCCGCGTCGTACAAAGACTTGGAAGTTTTTGCGATGGGATTAATTGATGCAGAAAGAGCGGGAAAGAAATTCTTGTTTCGTAGTTCAGCAACTTTTGTTTCAATAAGGGCTGGCATTGCGCCGGGAAAAATTCTTAAGCCCAGCGACGTTTTGCATGCGGACGGGGGGTCGCTGATTGTTGTCGGCTCGTATGTACCGAAAACTACGAGTCAACTTGACTACTTGTTGGCGCAGGGAAAACACGAAGCGATGGAAATCAGCGTGGCCGATATCATCGCGTCAGGGGAAAAGTCCATTGCTTCCGGTGCCGTGAGTAAAAGAATCGATGAATGGCTGGGGAACGGTAGGGATGTGGTCATCTACACCAGCCGTCAACTGGAAGCAGGTATAGATTCTGAAAGCAGCTTAAGAATTAACAGGGCGGTTTCTGATTTTTTGGTGCATGTTGTCAGCCAACTCACTGTTCAACCTACCTTTTTCATTGCTAAGGGGGGCATCACGTCCAGTGATCTTGCCTCCAAAGCCCTGCTCGCTCGAAAGGCCCTTATTCTTGGGCAAGCCATACCGGGGGTTCCGGTGTGGGAACTTGATGAGAAGAGCAAGTTTCCAAAAATTCTGTATATAGTTTTTCCCGGAAACGTTGGCGGAGCGTCAGCTTTATGGGAAGTGTGGTATAGATTTAAATATAATATTTGATATTTGAGCCCGATTTATTTTTACCACTTCAACCAAAACTTATGTCACTTGTATTGAGTTATTCACAAGCCAAAAAAGTATTTGAAAAAGCGAAGGCCGACCATTTCGCACTGCCTGCCGTAAACGTAACTACTTCCAATACCATAAATGCTACCCTGGAAGCCGCGAAGAGTGTCAATTCACCCACTATTATTCAATTTTCTCACAGTGGTGCGGCGTTTTTTATAGGCAAATCCATCTCAAATAACGACCAAAGGGCCAGCATAGCAGGCGCTGTTGCGGGCGCAAAATACATACACGAGGTAAGCGACCTCTATGGAGTTCCCGTATTATTGAACACCGACCACGCGGCAAAAAAATTGTTGCCTTGGGTGGATGGTATGATAAAACATGGGGAGGAATTTTATAAACAGCACGGTAAACCTCTATTCACTTCGCACATGCTTGACCTTTCTGAAGAGCCTTTAAAAGAAAACATCGAGGTCAGCAAACGGTACCTTGAAAAGCTTACGAAGCTTGATATGTATATCGAAATTGAATTAGGCGTCACCGGTGGCGAAGAAGACGGCGTTGACAATACCGGGATTGAAAGCTCAAAGTTGTATACACAGCCTGAGGAAGTTTCCTATGCATACGAGGAATTAATGAAAGTGAGTGAAAATTTTGTCATTGCAGCTTCGTTTGGAAATGTTCACGGTGTTTACAAACCTGGAAACGTTAAACTTGAACCTGCTATTCTTAAGAATTCGCAGGATTACATCCAGAAGAAATTCAAAACCAGGAACAATGAAGTAAGTTTTGTATTTCATGGTGGATCTGGATCGGAACCGGCGGCAATCAGGGAGGCCATCAGCTATGGCGTTGTTAAGATGAACATCGATACCGATATCCAGTGGGGTTACTGGGATGGCGTCCGCAAATACTATCAGAAGAATGAAGCGTTTCTTCAGTCGCAACTTGGCAATCCAACCGGAAATGATTCGCCGAACAAAAAATATTATGATCCGCGTGTTTGGCTTCGCGAAGGTGAGACTTCGATAAAGAACAGATTGGCCCAGGCATTTGAGGAACTGAACGCCGTCAATAGAGTTTGACGGGAATGCGGCAAGTACTCCATAAAAATCTTGCTGAACAAAATTTTGCTTAGGCTATGAATCCATCGACTGTAGGGACAGGATAGCTCTCATTTTTTGCTATTTATAAGTACATTGTCGAAAGAAATCGGACAGCAAAAGTTATCTGGCCTGCCTAGAAACTTATGCGCCCCCGTGAGAACCCGAATTTTTTAAACAATATACTTTGATACCTGTATGAGGACTCTGTTAAAGATTTGCCCGCTTTTTCTTTTTGTTTTTACGATTGCACGCGATGCCTTGTCACAACAAACGACAACTGTGGATATCTGCGTCTACGGCGGAAGTTCGGCGGGTGTTATTGCCGCGTATACAGCAAGAAAACTTGGGAAATCTGTAATTGTTATTGAGCCTGGCAAACATCTCGGGGGGCTTACATCCGGTGGGCTAGGATACACCGACATTGGCAATAAATACGCGGTCACGGGATTAGCCAGGGATTTCTATCGCAGGATTGGAGATCACTACGGAAAGTTTGAGCAGTGGATATTTGAGCCGCACGTGGCAGAAAATACTTTTCAACAATACGTGAAGGAAGGTGGCGTGAATGTTTTGTTTGATCATAGGATAACTGACGCGGTGATGAAGGATGGAACCATAAAAGAGATCATCCTGGAAAATTCAGGTACTTCTTCGCCATCTACGAATTGGGTTATACGTGCCCGGATGTTCATCGATTGCTCGTACGAAGGAGACTTAATGGCAAAGGCCGGCGTGTCCTATTTCGTTGGAAGGGAAGCCAATGCCCAGTACAATGAAACTTACAACGGTGTGCAATTGCGCGACAAACATCAGTTCCTAGATGGTATCGACCCGTATAAAATTCCAGGAAAGCCAGAAAGTGGTTTGCTTTGGGGAATCAGTAGTGAAAAGGTATTGCCTCAGGGGTCGGGTGACAAGAAAGTCCAGGCTTACAATTACCGAATATGCTTGTCGCGCGATCCGCAAAATATGATTCCTCTTACGCAGCCCGAGGATTATGACTCCAGCAGGTATGAGTTGCTGATCCGCATGCTGGAAAAGGAGCCTACCCGTCCGTTTAATTTGATTCTGAAACCTGACCTTATGCCCAACCAGAAAACGGATATTAATAACAATGGACCTTTTTCCACGGATATGATTGGAATGAATTACGATTATCCGGAGGCAGACTATGACACGAGGAAAAAGATTGCAAAAGCTCACGAGAACTATATCAAGGGACTGCTGTATTTCATTGGCCACAGCGGGCGTATGCCCAAACAGTTGCGAAATGAGATGTTAAAGTGGGGTTATCCAAAAGATGAGTATCGGGACAACGGGCACTGGTCTCCACAAATGTATGTGCGTGAGGCCAGGCGCATGGTCGGTTCGTATGTAATGACTCAGGCCAACTGCGAGGGAAAAGAAAAGGTAGCTGATGGCGTAGGTATGGCTGCTTACACAATGGACTCACATAACACCAGCCGGGTTGTGGTCAACGGCATGGTGAAGAACGAAGGCGATGTCCAGATCGGAGGATTTCCGCCCTATCCCATTTCATACCGTTCCTTGATCCCAAAATCAGGAGAATGTAAAAACTTGTTTGTTCCTGTATGCTTGTCGGCGACCCATATCGCATATGGATCGATCCGCATGGAGCCGGTCTTTATGGTCTTAGGACAGTCGGCCGCCACCGCTGCGGTGCAGGCCGTAGACCGGAACGTCAGCGTCCAGGATGTCGATGTTTCATCATTGCAGAAAAAAATTGCTGATGATCCTCTTGTAGATGGAAGCACGCCGGAAATCCTTGTCGACAATGATGATAAAGAATCTGTTGCGACCGAGGGCGCGTGGGAGAGAGAACCTAATGGAAGAGGTTGCTATGCATTTTCTTTTCTTCGTACAGCCGGAAACACTAGCGCTGGGGCATCGGCCAGGTTCAGTCCTTTGGTTAAAAAGGCTGGTGAGTATAAGGTCTTTATCTATTTTCCAAGGATCGAAGGATCTGCTTCGAAAGTTACGATTCAGGTAGGTAGTTCGAATAATAAGAAACAAGTCGTTCTTACACCTAATGAAGTTAAAGTGGAGGGACAGACCTCAGGCGAATGGGTAGCGGCCGGAAGCTATACCTTGACGCAGGGTCGGGGCAATGCCGTTGAGATCACCACGAAGAATGCTGATGGTGTAGTAATCGCCGATGCGGTACTTTTTATCCCGGTCAGATAGGCACATCGTTAAGCTACGTATGTCCGCTCGACTTAACTCCTTTCAGCAGCCAAGAAGCAAGAAATGCTAGTCCTGCTGCGATTAGTGCACCGATGAGGGCATTCAGCTGCATTCCCGTTACAAATGCATCATTGGCTGTAGTAAGTAATTGCGCCCCAAGTTGGGATGAGACCTGCGCGGCAACGGTTACGGCACCGCCCAGGGTGTCCGTTGCGTCAGCTGCCAGGGCCTGGGGAAATTCATCGGGCATACCCTGCTTCATTTTTGTTCTATAGATAGCTGTACCGATACTTCCGAGAATGGCGATGCCCAAAGCTCCCCCAAACTCCGAACTTGTTTCCGAAATCGCGGACGCCACACCTGCCCGTTCGGGAGGCGCGGCTCCTACTATTAAGTCTGTCGTCAGCGTGATGACGGGGGCAAGCCCCAATGAATAAATCAGCATGCCGATGACCAGGAAACCCAGACCCGTCTCCACCCGGACTTGTGTCATCAACCCAAACCCAATTGTAGCCATGACAAGTCCTCCGGTAATGACATGCACCGGACGAAACCGGTGTGCGATCATAGGTGCAAAAACAGATCCTACAATGAATCCACCGAAAGAAGGTAACGCGAGAAGACCAGATTCCATGGGAGACAATTTCTGAATCAGCTGCAGATATTGAAAGATAAAAATGAAAGCGCCGAAGGCGATAAAGGTAATAAGTGTATAGATGGTGAGCGCGGCGCTAAAAGCGGGAGAGCGAAATAACTTCAAGTCTATCATCGGGTCAGCTAATCTTCGTTGCCTGCGCAGAAATAGCATCCCGATTGCCAGTCCACCAACTATTGAGAGTACGGGCATCCAGCCGAGCCCATTTTCTGCAATTTTCTTCAGTCCAAAAATCATTGACAGTACAGCTACAAGCGACAGGGCAGCACTGGTGAAGTCAAGTCTCCCTGCTGCAGGATCCTTGAATTCCGGCAGTAAGATGGGTCCAAGCGTAAGCAACAGAATCATGACTGGAACAGCAATGAGAAAGACGGACCCCCACCAGTAATATTCCAGCATAGCGCCGCCGATTACGGGGCCGATAGCGCCTCCGGCCGAATAACTTGCTACCCATACGCCAATGGCGATCGTACGCTCGCGAGGATTCAAAAACATGTTGCGAATAAGCGATAAGGTAGAAGGAGCAAGTGTGGCCCCGGCGATACCCAAGATTGCTCGAGAAAAGATCAACATCTCAGCGCTTACGGAATAGGCTGCAAGTATTGAGGCTAAACCAAAAGCAACTGCTCCGATAAGTAGTAAACGTCTTCTGCCGATGCGATCGCCAAGGGTTCCCATCGTGATAAGTAGACCGGCAATGAGAAATCCGTAGATGTCGACAATCCAAAGTAATTCAGAGCTGCTGGGTTTTAGATCGCTAGTAATTTGTGGCACTGCTAGATTGAGTACAGTCAGGTCCATTGAATAAAGTACACATGGCAGCGCAATCACGCCGAGCCCGATCCATTCCTTCCTGGTCGCCCGAGATATTTTGTTCGTGACTTCAGCATTGTTATTGTTTTCTACACGTTCCATCAATTCCATTTTGCTTCTTGATTAATATCGAACCATTTCATTTTCACTGGACAGTCTCGCATGAAAAAATCTTAGCTGTTCCATTTACTCAAAAGTATGGACGATAACTTCACCCAAGGGGGTGTAAAAACGGCAAGGTGAGGGGTGTATCACGTCGCTAGACGGCTAAATAATGAAATTGTCAAACAGCCGACATGTAAAAAATCTTTGGAAACCGACGTAACAATCCTTAACTTTACACCGTTAAGTAAATTATCAACAAAAAATGACGATAAGTACACGGAAAGAACGGCAAAAGGAGGAGTTGAGGGGAAAGATCCTTCATGCTGCTAAAGAATTGTTTATGCAAAAAGGATTTGAGGACACGTCCATCCGCAATATCGCCGAGAAAATTGAGTATTCTCCAACTACAATTTATCTCTATTTCAAAGACAAAGACGACATTTTTTGTGAACTACACAGGGAAGGGTTCGCGCTACTAAATCAATATTTTCGGCCGCTTGCCCACGTCTCCGACCCCTATGAAAGGCTGAAAGCCATCAATAAGGCATATATCACCTTTGCTATGGAGAACGGCGAATTATATGACCTTATGTTCATCATTAATGCGCCTATGAAGTCCATCAAGAAGGATGAATCGGATTGGGAGGAGGGGAGTAGGGCATTCGCATTCCTGGTAAATACGATTCAGGAATGTATTTCAAAGGGCTACTTCAGCGGAATGCAGCCCGAAGTTCTGGCATTCACAGTATGGTCTATGGTTCACGGGATCGCATCCTTGGAAATCAGGAACCGTTGCTCCGTCGTAGAAAGCCTGAACGAGAAAGACCTTGCCCGCAAAGCAAGCGATCTTGTGAATGAAATTTTGGACAGGATGCACCGAGAATAAAATAAATTTTTTTGTCCAACGACTTAACACTGTAAACTAAATAACCAATGAAAACTAACCTTCTGAAAATCAGTGTTCTCGGATGCCTTCTTATGATCTGCACCAATGGGATAACCGCACAAACATTGGAAGATTATGTACGCGAAGGCCTGAGTAGCAATCTCGTTCTCCAACAGAAAAACATTTCGGTGCAGCAAGCTCAGCAGTCATTAAAAATTGCCAGGAGCTTTTTTCTCCCAAGCATAAATCTCCTGGCGGACTATACCTCGGGCGAAGGGGGTAGAAGTATAGGAATTCCCATTGGAGACCTGCTCAATCCTGTTTATACCTCCTTAAATCAAATGACGCAAAGCGATGCATTTAGACACGTTGAAAATGTGGAGCAAAACTTTTTTCCAAAGGATTTTTATGATGCGCGGATAAGGACGTCCATCCCCTTAGTGAATACAGACCTGCACATAAACAGAACTATTCAAGGGCAACAGGTAATGATAAAACAATACGAGGTCGAAGTATACAAGAGAGATTTGGTGCAGGATATTAAAACTGCCTACTACAATCAACTGGCGGCGGAAGAGGCTGTAAAAATTTTTGAAAGTGCCTTATCGCTCGTTAACAAAAACGTCGAAGTCAATGAATCGCTGTTGCGAAACGGAAAGAGTTTACCAGCAAATTTACTCCGCTCTAAGAGCGAAGCCGAACGTGTCAAAGCTGAACTCAACAGCGCCAGGAACAAGGTGAGCAACTCTCGGAAGTACTTCAACTTCTTGTTGAACAGAGACCTTGACAACGAGGTCCATATCGAGTTTTCACCCGAAAATTTTCCAGTGATGATCGACACGGTATCACCTGAAGTTAATTTAAGGGAAGAACTGAACATGCTTAAGACCGTCCGTGAAATCAATGAATCATCCCTGCGGATGAGCAGGCTCAACAGACTTCCAAAGGTGAATGCATTTATGGATTTGGGTACACAAGCTCAGAACTGGAGGTATAATGACCAATCCCGCTATTACCTTGTAGGTGTTCAGCTATCACTCCCTATCTTTCAAGGTTTCCGCAACGATATAACTATACGTCATAACAAGCTTGAGATCCAGAAATCACAACAGCATCTCTCCAACACAGTAAAGAACCTGGAATTGGCTGTTTCATCAGCAAGAAATGATTTGCAGACTACCATACAAAATTATTATGCGGCACAGGAGCAGCTTAAATCATCGCAAAGCTACTTCCACCTTGTAGAGAAAGGCTACAAAGAAGGTGTGAATACGCTCATAGAATTCCTTGATGCCCGCAACCAATTGACATCCTCACAGCTTCAACTCAACCTCCGTCAGCTTGAAGTACTCACGGCGCAAGCGCGCGTCGAAAGGGAAACTGCATCATACACTTTTGAAAATTAACTCCTGCTATATGAAAAAAATCATCATCATCTCTACTATGGCTGGTATTGTGGCCTTATTCTCGTTACAATCTTGTACCGACAGCAAGGGCAACACAAACCTTATTCCACGAAATTCAGAACCGATTCCGGTAAGCGTCATGGCGCTAGAAAAATCCAGCATAAGCGAAGTAATAAGAGCCTCTGGTCAACTTGGAACAAATGACGAAACAGTGCTCGGATTTAAAACGAGCGGAATAGTGCATTCCGTCCTTGTCAAAGAAGGTGATGCTGTTAAGAAAGGACAGGTCATGGCCACCCTGGACCTGCGGGAGATTGATGGGTATGTATCTCAAGCAAAACATGCTTATGAAAAGGCGCAACGCGACTTCCAGCGAGCCAGAAATTTGTATAAGGACAGCGTGGCAACATTAGAACAACTGCAAAATGCTGAAACCGGATTGGCTGTTGCCAAAGAACAATTTGAGACTGCCTTGTTCAATAAGAGCTATTCAACTATTCACGCCGTTGCCAATGGATATGTTCTCAAAAAGTTTGTCAACCCAGGCCAGGTGGTCGATGTTGGTGATCCGATTCTCCTAACCAACGGAGCGGCTGATGCTGAATGGATATTGAAGATAGGAGTGAGCGATAAGCAATGGTCTTCTATTGCGTTGCGAAGCAAAGCCAAAGTTTTCATTGATGCTTTTCCGGGAAGGACCTTTGAGGGCCACGTGAGCCGGAAGGCAGAGACTTCTGACCCGCAAACTGGAGCATTTACGGTAGAGCTACACGTGAATCCGCAAGGGGAAAAGCTGGCTAGCGGCATGTTTGGCACTGCTGAAATTACATCTGAAAAGACACAAAGTTCGTGGCAAATACCCTACGAGGCCGTTCTGGATGCCGATGATGATGAAGGCTTCGTTTTTGTCACAAATGATAATAAGACTGCTGTTAGGCAACCCGTAACGATTGCATCTTTTGATGGTAATACCATTCATGTCAGCAAAGGCCTCGAAAACAGCAGTGCACTTATTATTTCCGGAAGCGCTTATCTCAGCGACCATTCTCCTATCACAATTATTAAATAAGCATCAGATGAAAATTTCAGAATATGCTGTCAGGAATTACCAGTTCACACTGATCATGTTCCTCATGGCCGTGGCCTTGGGCGTAACGACCTTACTAAATATGCCACGCAGCGAGGACCCGGAAATAGAAGCCCCACAATATTCTATTGTTGTTGTCTATCCAGGTACAAGTCCAAAGGACATGGAAGAGCTTGTTGTCGATCCGGTTGAAGAAAAGATCAATGAACTAGAGGATATGAAGCGCATCAAGACGACAATTACCGATGGACTGGCAGTGTTCAGGGTTGAATACAAATACGAAAGTGATCCGGATGAAAAATATCAGGAGCTCGTGAGAGAGATCAATGGCCTGCGTGACGAGCTGCCCAGCGATATCTTTAGTCTTGAAATTGAAAAGTTTCAACCCTCGGATGTCAATATCATTCAGGTCGCGCTTATCTCCGAGAATGCGTCGCGGTCCAAGTTGAAGTTACACGCCGAAGCACTGAAGGATGAGCTCGAGAAAATTTCCCTGCTCAAGAATGTAGAAGTGCAGGGCTTGCCGGAGCAAATTGTACGGATCGAGTTGCGTCTTGAAAAGATTGCGCAGATGCATATTCCGCTGGATGCGATCATGGGAAGCTTGCAAAGCGAAATGGCAAACATCCCGGGTGGAAGTGTAATTGCCGGATCGAAGTCGTTTAGCGTCAAAACTAGTGGTAACTACACGAACCTGGATGAAATCAAAAACACCATTGTGTATTCTGCTAACGGCAAGAATATTTTACTACGCGATGTGGCAGACGCTTACATCACATTCGACGAGGCCAAACATATTACAAGATTAAACGGACATAGATGCGTATTCGTTATCGCTGCTCAGAAGCCTGGTTTAAACATTACAAATACTCAGAAGGTATATCAACCCGTTTTGGATGCTTTCGACAAAAAATTGCCTTCCAATATTGACATGGTTCATCATTTTGACCAGGCGGATAATGTTAACGGAAGGCTTGCCGGGTTGGGTAAGGATTTTCTGATCGCAATCTTCTTAGTATCCATTACACTTTTACCGCTGGGATTCCGCGCAGCGACCGTCGTCATGATTTCTATTCCATTGTCCCTTGCTATAGGCCTGGTGTTATTGAACCTGTTGGGTATAAGCCTGAATCAATTGAGCATTGTCGGCCTTGTGGTTGCACTTGGCTTGCTTGTAGATGACAGCATTGTGGTCGTGGAAAATATTGAACGCTGGATGCGCGAAGGTCATTCCCGATTTGAAGCGACGATAAAGGCCACAAAACAAATTGGATTAGCCGTCGTGGGTTGTACTGCCACACTTATCATTGCATTTATGCCGCTGGTATTTTTGCCAGAAGGAGCTGGGGACTTTATCCGTGGATTGCCACTTGCTGTTATTATGTCAGTTGTCGCATCCATGTTGGTTTCTCTCACGGTTATTCCATTCTTGTCCAGCAGATTGTTGAAGGACCACGGCACTGCCGGTGGCAATATCTTCATGGTCACGTTGCAAAAACTAATTCATGGAAGTTACTCACGCCTGCTAGACAAAGCACTAAAACATCCGATCGCCACTACGATCGTTGCTGGTGTTATCTTTTTTGGGTCGCTTCAACTATTTCCTATTATCGGTTTTGCGCTATTCCCTGCTTCGGAAAAGCCACAGTTTGTGATTAACGCAATCACCCCATTGCAAACGAATCTTGATCAAACCGATTCCGTAGCCCGTTATGTAGAATCAGTGGTGAGCAAGGTTCCCGAGGTTTCCTATTATGCATCAAACGTAGGCAAGGGGAATCCCCGCATTTACTACAATGTAATTCAGGAAAATGAACGCACGGATTTCGCGCAGGTTTTCGTCCAGCTAGATGATCACACCTCTCCGGATGAAAAGGTGAGAATTATCAATGGTTTGCGAGATGAATTCAAGACCTATCCCGGAGCCAAGATTGAAGTTAAGAATTTTGAACAAGGCCCGCCCATTGTTGCGCCGGTAGAGGTTAGGTTGTTTGGTGACAACCTGGACTCGTTGAGGTCATACGCTTCCAAAATTGAGTCTATGCTAAAGCAAACTGAAGGAACCATATATGTAAACAATCCGGTAAGCAACCTTAAGAGTGATATACGGGTTGTTATCAACCAGGAAAAGGCTCGTATGAATGGAGTCAACACCGTCGATATCGACCGTACCGTCCGCCTTGCAATTGCGGGACTCGATCTGGGTAATTTTTCAGACGCTGACGGTGAAGACTTTAATATCCACCTGACGACACCCAAAAGAGAGCGGGCTACTCTTGCCTCGCTGGACCACGTCTTTGTGAATAATACCCGTGGCGCAGCCATACCTTTAGAGCAAATAGCATCATTGAAACTGGAATCCGCCCCCTTGAGTATCGATCACTACAATAAAGTCCGCATGGTTTCGGTCTCTGCATTTGTCGAGAAAGGATACTTGAACGACCAAGTGATAAACGAAGTAGTTGAAAAAATGAATCGGCTGAAATTGCCAGATGGTTACAGCTTTATGATGGGTGGTGAGGTTGAAGCGAGCAACGAATCATTCGGCGGCTTAGGTCCGATTATAATCGTCACAGTTTTCATGTTCGTTGCGGTACTAATCCTAATGTTCAAGACCTTTAAGAGCATGCTCATTGTATTGAGTGTAATTCCCTTGGGAATTGTCGGTGCCGCTGTCGCTTTGTTGATCACGGGAAATCCTTTATCATTTGTTGCGATCATCGGGTTGATAGCGCTAGCGGGTGTTGAAGTCAAGAATTCTATTCTCTTGGTCGACTTCACGAATCAACTTCGTCAACAAGGGAAGTCTGTCGATGAAGCCATTCGGGAAGCAGGAGAAGTTCGCTTTTTACCAATCGTACTAACATCTCTGACAGCCATCGGGGGATTGTTGCCGATAGCCTTGTCAACAAATCCATTGATTTCGCCACTGGCAATTGTCCTGATCGGCGGATTAATAAGTTCAACTCTTCTATCACGAATAGTTACTCCCGTGGTCTATAAGCTAATACCCCCGACAGTTTAGCGCAAGAAAAATAGGAAACCCTTTGCCAGAAACATCATGCCAATATTTAATATTTAGGTCTAATTGTGTTGCATAATAAGTTACATCCCTAACGGGATGGTATCAGACGAGAAAAATAATTTTGCCGCGGGCAACGTAAACTATTTCCATGTCAGCAGCAAAACTCGCCGCCAAAGCTTTTACAGAGTTCATGGTCGCAGCCGATGAAGAAAACCAGTATCAGAAATTCGAGGCAGAAGTGGATGAAGATAGCGTAGTCAGGAGTCTTCGCATGGTTGAACAACTATTCCCTGACCAGGCGCTCATGCTGTGTAATCGATCACATCCCAAGTTACAATATGTGAGCGCAAATTGTCCCGATGTTATGGGCTACAGCGCAAGTGACTTTCAAATGATGACAGTCTTTGACTTTTTTAAGCTGGTTCATCCAGATGACCTGAAAGGACTGCAGCAGTGCTTCACCTTCATAAATGATTCAGAGCCTTATGACCCGGAAAGTCACCGGTTCATTCTACACTACCGATTTAGGGACAAAACTGGTGCGTTTATGAAGATTCGCGATGAAAAACTCGCGATTAGGAACGAGAATCAGAAATACGTGTACTTCACTCTCTTCAGAAAATTACCAGTCGATGAAAAGTTCTTCAATGTCAAACTGGATATACACCAATTCGTCAAGGGAAATATCGTTAAGGTATACTCTTATAATCCGCGTCAGCTTGATCAGATCACCACGCCGCGCCAAAACGATATCATTAAACTGATCATACTTGGGTTTTCCAATCAAGAAATTGCAGACCGGCTTAACCTGAGCATTAACACGGTTAAGAACCACAAGCAGCTGCTATTTCGGCGAACCAATGTCAGAAGCAGCGTTGAACTTGCCAGCTATGTCCGCGGCGCCACAGCTGAGGGGTTTATGGGTCGGCATCTAAGATAAAAAGTATTCAGCATTATAAAGGTTACAATAACTTGTAAGCTCTCGAGTAATACTCGTAACCAGTTTGTGTCAGTTATTTTTTGCATAAGCACAATATCTTTGCCTTTGCCTAATTCGAAATTCCAGGGTGCTTGAAAAAAAGCGGTTGAAATAACATCCAAAACAAGACAACACAGCGAAATCCAAAGTAATCTGATGGAAACATTCTCAGGCCTGAACCAAATAAGCAGCAGGTTCAGAAGTGTAATGAGCAAAAACGGAAATACGCTGATAGGCAAAATGGCCGACTCGAGAAGCTGATGATATTTGATAAACTCGGTTTCTCCAACGAGAAACCGAGATGGATATAAAAGGAAATAATCCATCATAGCTGTACCGAAACTGTAAAAGGAAATGGCGCTAAAAGTTATGAATAACACGTTAGAGAAATTTGGTTTTGTGAGCATAGCATTGAATTATGCATCAAAGGTGCGAGGAGAAAGGGAATTCTGAACTAGTACTTTAGAATCAAAAATTGAGAATACTTATTCCGCTCCAAGGAACTGGTACTTTCAGGCTAGAGGATTCCAGTTCTTAATTACGGATTTTTGGGTCTCTCTAAATATGGAATTGCATTAACAGTAAAGCTTAAAGAGTAGAAATATGTCTTCCTACATGAGTAATGCTTCAAATTCTGCTATCTCGGCTGTACCCATTGAAGAGCATGTTAAACGAAACAAGCTGTCGTTTGTCATTCTTTCAACTTCGATTGGCACAATGATCGAATGGTATGACTTGATTCTGGCAATTATGCTCGCGCCAGTTCTATCGCAGAACCTTTTTCCTGAGGGTGAGGCCAGATTCCTGGAAACGCTGGCGATTGTTGTTACATCTTATTTTATCAGGCCTGTCGGATCGCTAATATTTGGCAGGATTGGCGACGCAATTGGTCGCAAAAAGCCGTTTTTATTTTCATTGTTATTGATGGGTGGCGCCACTTTTCTAATTGGTTGCATACCACCATTTGAAACTATAGGATGGTTTGCACCCATGATGTTGCTGGTACTTCGGCTGCTGCAAGGGCTGGCAATCAGTGGAGAATATACCGGGGCTACAATATTTGTAGCTGAACACGCTCCACACCACCGTCGGGGTTTTTATACGGGCTTTATCCAGTCCACGGTACCGCTAGGGTTATTGCTTTGCCTGTCAGTTCTTGTTGTCACGCGTGCATCGATGGCAGACGAAGAATTTCAAACATACGGTTGGCGGATTCCATTTCTTTTTAGTGCTGTATTGGTGGTCCTCTGTTATATCGTGCGCCGAAGACTACATGAAACTCCTTTGTATTCACAATTACGCGCGGAAGGCAAGACCAGCAACAGTCCTGTTAAGGAGTCATTCAAAACGCCGGGTAACATCAAGCTTATGATGCGCGCGGTTTTTGGTGGATGCGCTGCACAAAGTGCGCTCATGCAGACAACGCATTTTGTGATGATTTTCTTCTTGCAACGTTCTGTCTACTTGTCATTTCAGATGACCTTGTTTATTGTTGGAATCGCTACGCTGGTAGCCTGTCCCTTCTTTCAGATATTTGCTGCCCTTAGTGATAAAGTGGGTCGTAAAGCTGTTATGCTATCAGGCTTCGTCTTGAGTGCGATAATGGTACCAATAGCATTCTATGCTATTTTACAGCTTGGCAATCCTCTTGGCCTTACTGAAAGTCATACAATAGATAATGGCCCAATCATAAGAATAATCCTGCTAATCATATCGCTTCACATTTGCTGCGCGATGGTCTATGGCCCGCTGGGAGCATTTATTCTGGAGTTATTCCCAACGCAAATCCGGTTTACCAGCATGGGTTTTGCCTACAATATCGGCAACGGAGTACTCGGTGGTTCTACCGCATTTGTGACTGAACTATTGCGAAACATAATACTTGTAAGCGCTGCCATGTCACCTTTTGTCGGATTGATATACCCGCTTTCTTTAATCGTTATCGCGATAGTTGTGAACGCATTGTTTGTTCCTGAGACATACCGCAGGACCTTATAGATCACGCAATCAAACTTTTACTTTTAACACTAATTAAGTACTTATGCCAACCTCTAATTCTTCGACGTTGCCTGCGGAACGGCAGCAACCCAACCATCACCAACAAAATATTACTGCTACTTTTTTAAGAGAGCAAATTTTAGGATTCCGTAACACACAGCTGATCGCGGTGGCAGCCAAACTTAACCTTGCAACACTTTTGAAGGATGGTCCAAAAAACGCCCAACAGCTTTCACTCATGGTTCGAAGTAACGAAGGGGCGCTTTATCGCTTGCTGCGCGCATTGAGTAGCATCGGAATTTTTGAGGAAAAAGAGGACAATTTTTTTAGCAATACACACACATCCGAATTGTTGATGGATGAAATGCCAGGCTCCTTAAGAAGTATTGCTATTCTTTATGGAGAACAGTGGCTGTGGCGTGCTTATGGGGAATTATTACATAGCGTGGAAACTGGACTGCAAGGATTTCAGTACGTCCATGGCAAAACCCTCTATGAGTTCCTGCAGCAAAACCAAGAGGCCGCCTCAATTTTTAATAGTGCGATGACGGCTTTTTCAAACACCGAAGCTGATGCGATAATCAAAGCTTATAATTTTTCATTGAAAAATGTGGTGGTGGACGTCGGGGGAGGCGAGGGGTTCCTCCTCAGAGCATTGGGGAAATCCTATCCAAATTTGAGTGGAGTTGTGCTGGACCTACCGGTTGCAGATCACCCAGAAAATTCCAGTCGAACCGACTCTAACATCACTTACGTTTATGGCGATTTCTTCAAAGAGATCCCAGGGGGCGGTGACGTCTATATACTGAAGAGCATCTTGCACAATTGGGATGACGAGTCGTGCGTCAACATTTTGAGAAACTGCAGAAAAGTCATGACTGACAACGCGAGCTTATTAGTGATCGAGCGGATCGTACCGGACGGCAACGGAAAATCGGATGCCAAATTATTTGACATCAACATGCTGATCATGACTGAAGGCCGAGAGCGCAGGGAAGACGAGTACCGAAACCTTTTCATGGCCGCTGGATTTATGCTGACGCGAGTTGTTCCTACGCATTCCTCTCTGAGTATTGTTGAAGGCCACCCCGTTTCACACGCCTAAACTACCGGCAGAGATCTCGCGCGGAATCAGCTAGTACTTAAAGACTATTTTTGCATGCACTATTTTTAAATTGTTTTGCGATAAAAATAAAATATGATGGCGAATCAATTTATCAAACCGCGTGTGTTATGGATCACCACAATCTTTTTTGCGTTATTTTTTTACGGACTTGGCGCTGGCATGATGGACAGCTTTGTGGTCTATCATACGTGGAAATTCATTGGACCTTCTGAATTTGCGACTGCCCATATCGAATCTGGAAGCAGGATCGTCCCATTTTTCGTGATCCCAATGCTGTTGATGACTGTGTTCCTTATCCTTTTGTTTTGGCATAGGCCAAACGTGATACCTCGGAAGCTGGTTTGGATGGCGCTTGTATGCACCATTATACCGTGGTTATCATCCGCATTTATTCAAATTCCCATGCAGCTTGAGTTGAGCAAGGGGAAAGATGAAGTCTTGCTTCAACAACTTGTTACAACAGATTGGATTCGCATTATTCCCACCTGGGTTATGGCAGGCATTGTTTTTACCATGCTTATGAAGTGCCTTCAACAAAATTCAGATACAGCAAAGTGATTATTTTGCCTGCGCGCTGCACTCCAGTTCCGGCCGACATCTTGTCTATAGCTTATCAAACTCTGGAAGTCCTAAAAACGTTGCGTAAAGGGCTGCGGACAGAATGGCTTTTCAAAACCCTTAACGCTTGGCAGCGGTCTTCTTTTTGGCTTTGGGTTTTTCCATGTTTTGTTTCACTCTGAATTTTACAATCTTCGTTACCAGTTCAAGTGGAAGCGGCTGATCAAAGGGAAACTGTAAGCTTCCCTTGCCGGCTTCAAATGGTGCGACCTCTTGCTTGAACGCTTCTATGCCGGCAGGAGCCGGATAAAATCCTATATGCTTTTTAAAGGCGGCAAAATGTACAAGGTTTCCATTCAGCTTAAAAGTTGGCACGGCATAGTTGATGGTCTCCTCTGCTCCAGGCGCCGCCTTCCGTATGGTTGCCCTCATTTGCTTCAATAGTTTTTGAACATTGTCAGGAAAACCTGTAATGTATTCATCGATGTTATTGACTGGTTTCGTTTTCATAATAATTTTTTTGAGTATATAATTTCAGCATTACCGTTGTCGCTTCCAACGCTTGTTCACTTCTTTTTAAAAACAAGAAATCAAGTAACAAAGCTTCCTAAGGGATTGGCTGTGGGATTTTATTGTGAATTCTTGTTCCACTCGGTCACGTCATTATTTAATCTATGAAATTGTCTCCCTCTCCATATTGCCCTGCACCAAATTTAAAATAACACTGAATTTTTTCGCGCTCCCTTGCCGATCGGTGCTCTGTTAACTTTTTAACAAAGTTTTTAGCTGTGAATGCTGGCGGTGTTTTTTGTGCTACCAGCCTGGTTTTGAGGGTACCCGCTTTTTCAGTTAAATTCTTGATGGCCATTGGTTCAAACTTGTTGCTTTACAAACCTAGCGCAAATTCAGGGTATGACTACTGTATAAAAACGTCAATCTAAGAGGCATTTGCGACATGTGGCGGGGTGAGGTCGATGATCGACTTTTTATTTGCGTAAGCAATCGCAGCAGCGCGTCTCTTGATAAGGGATGCGGCGTTATTCAATGCTACGTTACTGCGTTGGGAACTTTTTTGGGAACCCCACAGCGTCCGACAGAGTCCCCGAGACGGGAGTTCTGCGGAGACGGAGCAGTCGCAGCAGTGTCTCCTGTTTCAGGGACGCTGCGTTATTCCATACTTCGTTACTGCGTTGTGAAACTTTTTGGGAACCTTACGGCGGTCCGACAGAGCCCCTGCGGAGACGATGTATTGCTTCTCAAGGATAGCTAATCATGGCTAAATACATGGCCGATTTTTCTGGCGACGGGAGCAGTCGTGGCAGTGTCTCCTGTTTCAGGGACGCTGCGTTATTCAATGCTACGTTACTGCGTTGTGAAACTTTTTGGGAACCTTACAGCGGTCCGACAGAGTCCCCGAGACGGGAGACTCTGCGGAGACGATGTATTGCTTCTCAAGGATCGCTTATTATGGGTACATACATGGCCGATTTTTTCTGGCGACGGGAGCAGTTGCACCAGTGTCTCCTGTTTCAGGGACGCTGCGTTATTCAATGCTTCGTTCATAACGGTTGTGGACTTTTTTTGGACGGTGTGTCGGACTACTCGACTGCATCTCCTGCTATGGGACGCTGCGAGCATCGGTAATCCGTTTCATCCGGTATCACTTATCATGGTAAATACAACGATTCTTCGCTAAAATCCTCCTAACTTTATTTTAAAACATTGTATAATCCATGCAATCCCGCAGATCTTTTCTTAAGCAGGCCTCTTTCATGGCATGCGCTTTTGTGACGCCGCGAATATCTGAATCATCCATCGATGAGGAATTTATCATGTCAGTGACCGGGAGGCTCAAGCCCTCGGAAATGAAGTTCACGCTGTCTCATGAACACGTTTTGGTAGATTTTATTGGGGCTGATAAAGTAAATAAAAGCAGATATGACGCAAATGAAGTCTTCAATATAGCGTTGCCAATATTACAGGATGTAAAAAATAAAGGCTGTCAGACGTTTGTAGATTGCACTCCCGCTTATATCGGTAGGGACGCTGCACTACTTAAGAGACTAGCCCTTAAAACGAAACTGAATATCATTACCACTACCGGATACTATGGCGCTGCGCAGGAAAAATACATTCCCCAACACGCGTATATTGAAACGGCCGAGCAACTTTCATCGCGTTGGATCGGCGAATGGAACGACGGCATCGAGGGCACGGGTATTAAGCCGGGACTGATCAAAACCGGTGTAGACAAAGCACCTCTTTCCGACGTGCAAAAGAAGCTTATTGACGCAGCTGCTATTACTCATCTCGCGACCGGATTGGTCATCGGAATACATACCGGCAACGGAGAAGCGGCGGAAGCAGAGCTGGAAATTTTAGCTTCGCGTAAGGTGTCGCCCGCCGCACGAATCTGGATACATGCTCAAAATGAAACGGATAAAAGCTATCATATCAGGGCAGCTCAACGTGGTAGCTGGGTGTCATTTGACGGAGTCAATCTTGATTCAATAAATCAAAATGTCGAATTCCTCCAGAATATGAAAGACCATGAACTACTAAGTAATGTGCTGGTATCTCAAGACTCCGGATGGTACCATGTCGGTGAGCCAGGCGGTGGAAAATACAATGATTACAATTCCATCTTCACGAATTTAATTCCGGCATTACGGCAAAAAGGTTTTACGCAGAAAGAAATTGATACCATCTTTGTCGCTAACCCGTTGCGGGCATTTGCCATTAAGATCAGGAAAATGCAAAGTTAAAACTGGCTGACGTCTGAATGCACGCAAGAACTTTACACGTAAATAACGGTTGGCTCAGCGTTGCTGTTTAGCGCCAGATTATATCTATAAAAATATTCTCATGTTTGGAAGCTCATCGGCAGACCATACTTTGATGCAATCGGATTTAATTAATGAGCGTTGGATCTTTATAAGGGCGGTCTTGCTGGGAGCTGGATTTATTTACCTCCAGCGTAGTCAATATTCACTATTCAAGATTACAATGACATCCCCACGATGACCTCTGACAATGATCTAAAATATATACAGGCGGCAATAGACATTGCAAAGACTGGAATATTGCAGAATGAAGGGGGCCCTTTTGGGTCGGTGATCGTCAAGGACGGAGTGGTTGTTGGCAGGGGCAACAATAAAGTTATATCTGCGAATGATCCCACAGCGCACGCCGAAATAGTTGCAATTCGAGAGGCATGTCAAAATTTAGGATCCTATCAACTGACTGGCTGTACCATTTATGCCTCGTGTGAACCCTGCCCGATGTGCCTGGGTGCTATTTATTGGGCGAGGCCGGACCGAATTGTATATGCGTGTACGCGGGCAGATGCAGCCGCGATAAACTTTGATGATGATCTTATCTACAAGGAGATTGTCCTTCCCCCCAGCGCGAGGCTGATTACAACTCAACAATGCGGCCGTGAGTTGGGACTGGAGCTCTTTCGGATCTGGCAAGACAAGCCTGATAAAGCGCAATATTAAGTGGTCAGCTGACAGCGAACAGCATACAGCTTGGGAGCATCTGGCACCATGTCGTCAGTTAGAGGTGGTACTGGGGTAGTGAATTACAGAGCTTTAATGTCAAGCGAACAAATGTCAAGCCAGCCACTTCAACACTTCGAACCTCGCACTTCAACACTACCAAAGGTTTTCGTCTAAGAATCTCATTGTATATCTAAGCTGTCCTGCATTCGTCCAATACCTGCGTGCGTGACGATTTTTTTCTAGTCATTTGTCGAGAGTCTAACCGAACAACTATGGCTACGATCCGACTAATTGTCAATGAGAAAAATTATACAGTCGATGCAGATCCTCAAATGCCCTTACTTTGGGCTATAAGGGATTTCATCGGGCTAACAGGAACAAAATACGGATGTGGCGTCGCGCAGTGCGGCGCATGTACAGTCCACTTGGATGGAAAGGCTATACGCAGCTGTTCTGTTTCTACGTCCGCGGTTGAGAACAAGCGAATAACTACAATTGAAGGGCTTTCTTCCGACGGCAGTCATCCACTCCAATTAGCCTGGCAGGAGGAGGACGTCCCACAGTGTGGCTACTGTCAAACGGGGCAAATCATGAATGCGGCAGCATTATTGGCAGAGCACCCAAGTCCTACGGACGATGAGATTACTAAATCAATGAATGGAAACCTCTGTCGATGCGGGACATATCAACGTATCCACCGCGCTATTAAGAAATCCATACTGATAAAAGCTCAAACACTAAGGTGATGAACAGGCGAGAATTTATTATTTCAAGTGCCATAGCCGGCGGAGGGCTAATGCTATCGTTTCACCCCGCGGCGGGAAAGGGAATAACCGCGCTGGGTTTAGAGGGGCAAAGTGTCTTAGGAGATTTTGTCAAAATAACTTCCAATGGCGACGTGTTATTTCAGTTTGTCAAACACGAAATGGGACAAGGCATCTCCACTTCAATGGCACAAATATTTGCCGATGAACTTTGTGCCGATTGGGACAAAGTAAGCATCGAATTTCCCGATGCGGATATGAAGAAATATCAGAACGAAAGGAATGGTGGCCATGATACCGGGGGAAGTTGTACGATCATTTATCAGTGGGATATGCTTAGAAAAGCCGGTGCAGCAGCAAGGCAAATGTTAATTGCGGCGGCTGCTAAACGGTGGAAAACCTCTCCATTAAATTGTCATGCCGAAAACCATTATGTAATTAACAAGAACTCATCCCAAAGACTTGGATTTGGTGAGTTGGCAGACGCGGCCGCGAGAGAGAAAGTACCAGAGTCCGTCTCCTTAAAGGATCCGCTCAACTTCCAAGTCATAGGAAAACCAAAGATCGCTAAACTAATTCCATTGATGGTGACTGGAAATCTGCAATATGGACTCGATGTAAATATTCCGGGCATGCTATACGCCGTTATTGCCAGATGTCCTGTGTTCAAGGGGAAACTTAAGAATTTTGAAGCTTCGGAATCGCTTAAAGTTAAGGGTGTAATCAAGGTGTTTTCTACGCAGCCGATTGCAGGCCTACAGCCACACGCGCCGTATATGCCTTACGATATCAGGGAAGGTGTAGTCGTGGTGGCGGATTCATTCTGGGCCGCAAAAAAGGGACAAGACGCTCTGAAAATAGATTGGGATGAAGGCGTCAATGAAAAATTGAGCAGTACGAACTTCGAGCGCCTGGCTGAACAACGGGCTATGCATAAAACTGATCCTACGGGGTATATTGGCGATGAAAATGCCGTTGCCGATCTTGAGCACGTCCGGAAAACGCTTCGCGCTTCATATGTATTTCCGCACCAGCTCCATTCCTGTATGGAACCATTAAATTGTACGGCCCACGTCCAACCAGGGGGTTGTGAAGTGTGGGTAGGAACACAAGCACCTCATTTGATCGTAAGCGAGTTGAAGCGCGTTTTTGGTTTTTCCGAAGAGCAGATTAAGATTCATCTTTTTCCCTCCGGCGGTGGCTTTGGCAGACGTTACTATCCTGACATGGCTGTTGAAGCGGCTTTTATTTCCAGAGAAATGGGCAATCTTCCTGTCAAAATGATCTGGACAAGAGAGGATGACCACGCGGCAAACCTCGCACATTTATTTCAGCATCTCGAGTATCAGGTGGCACTTGATAAAGACAATAACATATACGCCTGGTATGAAAAGGAGCTTAGAACATATACATGGGCGGCGAAGTATGCAGATCCGCAATTGCCTTTCATGGCATATGACATTCCAAATATCCGTTTTGATTTTGAAGACTTGATCCAGGATGAGCTGGTTCATTCCTCGGCGTGGCGAGGCGTTGTTGGACATGGCCGGTTTTTCAGCGAATGTTTCATCGATGAGATCGCTGCAGAGCTCAAAAAGGATCCGTACGAGTTCCGGCTGAGTTTGCTAAAGGAGGGCCGTGACGTGTTTGTGGGCGATATCTATCCAGTATCCAGTTCCAGAATAATTTCAGTTCTTAAACTGGCGGCTGGGAAAGCGGGCTGGGGAAAGAAACTTCAAGAAGGGCAGGGCCTGGGCGTCGCGGTATGCCCCTACGGCAACAGCTACTGTGCTGTAGTTGCGGATGTGAATGTCCGTGGTGGGAAACTAACTATCAATAAAATTACGATAGCTGTTGACTGTGGCAAAGTTATTAACCCATCCGGAGCAAGCAACCAACTAGTCGGTGGCATCGTTTGGAGCCTCACGGCCCTGCTATACGGAGGCTATCCTATTAAAAATGGAAGGGCCGTTCATACCAACTTTCACGAGAACAAATTATTGCGCATGAAGGAATGTCCCCCGATGGAAGTTCACTTTACTGAAAACAAAGATGAAAGGCCATGGGGCATTGGTGAGATATCAAGTCCGTTGGGTGTACCTGCTGTGCTGAACGCAATTTTTGCCGCTTCCGGTAAACGGATTCGTCGTGTGCCGCTCGCACTTGATGCTCTCAGCACATGAGGCCCTATGGCAATACGCTGTGCTGGGTCAGCTGCTTCATGGTCGGATACTTATAATTCCTTCCTATTGGAATGTCCATAGAATTTATGCGCACACTCGACGGCGTAAACGAAATTACCCTGTCGATCGCGATCATGAAAGAACGATGAATTCTCAAGAATTTATTTTGGGGCAACTTCTGTTCCAGGTAACTGATTTTTTGGTATGTGATAACCTCCCTTGTCTGCGTTTTTACCCGCACGTAGTCGCGCAAACTTTCGATGTATAAAATATCCTTAAGGAAGACTTTAACCATTTCCCTATTCTCTTTCAGATACAAGTAAGCATCATCGAAAGATGAGTTTACCGGGATGGTAACTTCCCCGGGTATGTCATATTGTTTAAGCAGTTTGATCTTTCCGATGCCGCGAAGAAAACGTTCAAAGGTTACGGGCTTTAGCAAATAATCGACGACATCAAGGTCATATGCTTCAAACGCATATTCGCGATACGCGGTCGTCAAAATCACGCGCGGTTTGTCTTTCAATGACCGAAGCAATTCAATTCCAGTTACTTGTGGCATCTCGATATCCAGAAAAATCAGGTCAATCGACTTTTCCTGTAGCAGAGAAAATGCCTCAAGGGCATTTCCACAGCTCTTAATGAGTTTCAATTCTGCAATTCTGCCCAGGTATGACTCCAACAACTCGCGGGCTAGGGGTTCATCGTCTATTATCAGGCATCTCATCATATTTCTATTTCTAATAACGTGGGTTTTTGAATATGTTCGACTGGCGAGACTCTTAAAATTGCCATGTGCGTATCAGGCTCGTCAAACAACTGCATGGAGTGCCGGTTCGGGTATAAGTGTTCCAAGCGTTTCCTGACATTGCTAAGGCCGATACCCGAAGCCTTGCTGTCATCGTCGCGGAAATTGGGTTTGCTGTTTTCAACCTTCAACGTAATGCATCCATCCTGCACCTCAATGTCAATATGAATCCAACCCTCGCTCAACTGATTTCTTGCGCCGTGTTTAAAACTATTCTCCACGAATGGCAACATCAACAGGGGTGCTATCATTAATTTCTCAATATTTCCGTAAATATTAAGTTTAACTTCGAGACGTTCTCCATATCTGATCTTCTCAAGGTCAATGTAATTTTTGATGTATTGGATTTCTTTTTCAAGGGCTACTTCGATCTGGTTGCTGTCGTAAAGCATATAACTCATGAGTTCGGATAATTTGTGGACCATTAAGGGTGCTTTTTCCGAATAGTTCAACGTAAGCACGTAGAGGTTATTCAGGGTATTAAAAAGAAAATGGGGATTAATCTGGGACTTAAGCAGTTTCAACTCTGCAGCCAATTTTTCTTTTTCCAGCTGTTGCGCCATTTGTTGGAGAAGCTGCGTTGTTTGCTGATGCTTGTAGTAGTGTCTTATGAGGTGGAAGCTCGCGACCATCGCTACCAGTGAATAAGTTACAAAAATGGCAATGAGGATCTTAGGTAGAAAGAACAAAGGAATGCCCACGCCGTCCGGATAAAAGGCCGGATATATGATGTAGTAGCTAACCATCCTGAGAAGAATTCCGAAAGCTGCCATGGACAGTATCAACAGCAGGAGGAAGGCCCCATATTTCTTCTGGATGAGATAGTTGTCGATGAGAAGATATAGGGTAAAGTAAGTCGCACCGGCTTTTACAGGAAGCTCCACAAGCGATGAAATAAATTTCTCTTTGAATGCTCCGTCTACCATACCCCACACCAGGCTGTCATATACCAATAAGGCAGTCCAAAAGAGAATATGCAGCAAAAATCTGTAGCGGGTTAAGAAAAGAGCTGGCGTCTTCGTGTCGAACAATGCATTCATTGACATTCTATAAATATCACGAATTATCGTGCAAAAGGATTTCTTTTTAGATGAAAAGCAAGGTTTTCCTCACCAACAGCGCATGACTTGAGTGGATTTCATCTAACCCTGTTATTCATTACCGCAGTCTTCTTTTGGAGACGGACTATTCAGCAGAAATTCCGACCTTTGCCCGTTGTTAAAATTGCAAGATGATCAACAATACGGAACTCGAGGAGCGTGAATATCTAGAAGAAATCAAGGAAAAGCTGCTGATATCCCTAAGGCGGGTAGACGACAGGGTAAAAGAATTTTCCGCTGAACTTCAGAAAAATAAGGAATACATATATGAGCATCAATCGGGAATGGACGAAGCTGATATGGTTGCCGCGGGCCAATCCATCAATCGGATGGCTTTTACCGGCGAATCTGCAGTCGCCAGACGAAGAAAGTTAATTAAATTAAGAGAGTCTCCTTACTTTGGACGCATTGACTTTTACACAGGTGGAGATACGGATGCCATCTACATCGGCCTGCACACATTTTTTGATGAGTCTACACGCAAGAGCTTAATCTATGATTGGCGTGCGCCTATTTCATCCATGTTCTATGATTTCGAGTTGGGAGATGCGTGGTACACTACGCCGTCGGGAAAGGCGGAGGGTCAGATCACTTTAAAACGGCAGTACAGGATTCGGGACGGAAGAATGGAATTCATGATCGAAAACGCTGTCAGCATACTCGATGATGTGTTGCAGGAAGAGCTGAGCAAGTCATCCGACGACAGGATGAAGAATATCGTCGCGACGATTCAGCGGGATCAGAATGCAGTTATTAGGAATGAAACTGCACGCGTTATGATTATACAGGGGGTGGCCGGGTCTGGTAAAACTTCAATTGCATTGCACCGGATTGCGTTTCTGCTTTACAGGTTCAGGGACACTATCGCGGCAAAGGATATACTGATCATTTCTCCAAATAAGGTATTCGCCGATTACATCTCAAGCGTTTTGCCGGAACTTGGCGAGGAACATATTCCGGAGATTGGAATGGAAGAGCTTGCAGCCCAGTTATTAGACGACAAATTCAAATTTCAAAGTTTTTTTGACCAGGTATCCATTTTATTGAACAAGCCTAACGCAGGATACACGGCAAGGATCCGGTTTAAATCCTCGTTTGAATTTTTAAGCAGGCTCAATCAATTTCTCATCTATATCGAGAACAATTATTTCACGTTTGCCGAGCTTAGAGTAGCCGGTACCGTAGTTCCATTTCCATTTATAGAAGAAAGATTTAAGGCTTACCATAGAATACCCTTGCTAAGGCGATTTCCCGAAGTGGCAAAGGATATTCAGCAGTATGTTCGCAACAGCGTCCAGCGAAAATTAAACGGTCGCGAAAAAACTCAAATCTGGGAAGCTGTGCCGCGTATGTTTAAAATATCAAATGTGATCGATCTTTACAAAGATTTCTATGACTGGCTAAAGAGCCCTGAATTATTTGTGATGGATCTCGGCACGCTTGAGTATGCCGATGTCTTCCCGCTGATCTACTTCAAGATCAGGCTTGAAGGACTCCAGACAAGCCATAATCATATCAAACATTTGCTTGTTGATGAAATGCAAGATTATACTCCTGTTCAATATGCCGTTTTAACGAGATTATTTCATTGTAAAAAAACTATACTCGGCGACCCCAGCCAGACCGTTAACCCTTATAGCTCGTCTTCAACTGAAACAATTGAACAGGTGTTTCCCCAAGCCATTACGGTAAAGCTCTTCAGAAGTTACCGGTCAACCTTGGAGATCATACGTTTTGCCCAAGGCATATCACCGAATCCGCAGATCATACCAATGGAGAGGCATGGCGAGCTGCCAGTCGTCAAGGGATTTAACAACAATAGTGAAGAAATCGAATACATCCGTGAACGACTCATGCAATTTAAGAACTCGGGTTTTCAATCTATGGGGATACTTTGCAAAACGCAGGAGCAGGCGGACACGGTATATGGCGAATTAAGATCCGCAGGAGGAGTTCATTTGCTGTCAACAGACAGTACAGCTTTTACTACCGGTGTAACAATTACCACAGTTCATTTGTCGAAGGGACTGGAGTTTGATGAAGTAATTGTGCCATTTTCCTCGGCCAACAACTATCATACTGATGTGGATAAAAGTATACTTTATATTGCATGCACGCGGGCGATGCACCAGCTTACGCTGACCTACTCCAAGGAGATAAGTATCTACATACGCGTTTGAGGATCAACCCGACCAATGCCGATTCTTACATCAGGTTTCACATCATTTCGATACATTTTGCCTGCGCTTCATTACCACGGAAGCAAGAACAGTCAACGACAGCGTCAGGACGATAAATGCAAGGGAAATCTCGACAGGAATTTTATAATAATCAGAGATGACCATTTTCGTTCCAACAAAAATCAAAATTGCAGCCAGTCCGTACTTCAAGTACATGAAATATTTGTCGATTCCGGCCAGCGCAAAATAAAGTGATCGCAATCCTAAAATAGCAAATACGTTCGAGGTGTATACGATGAAGGAGTCGTCGGAGATCGCAAGGATTGCTGGAATGCTGTCGACGGCAAAAATGAGATCTGTAGCCTCGATCAGGACTACCACTAAAAACAGCGGCGTGGCCCATAGAACATTATCACGTTTTATAAAAAATTTATCCTTTTCAAATGAAGGCGTCACGCGGAAAACCTTTCGAACGAGTTTTACAACAGGATTCTTTTCAGGATCAAATTTAGTTTCATTCTGTACCAAAAATCTAATACCAGTAAAAATCAGGAACGAGCCGAAAATATAGATCAGCCAATGGAATTTATGGATCAATTCCACACCGGCAAGGATGAAACAGACACGCATAATCAAGGCACCAAGAATTCCCCAGAACAATACTTTGTGCTGATATTCCGCCGGTACATTAAAGTATGAGAAGATTAAAATGATAACGAATATGTTATCTACACTCAGCGATTTTTCAATGAGATAGCCAGTAAAGAATTCAAAGGCTTTTACTTCACCGAAATGATAATAGACAAATATATTGAACAGGAATGCCATGACCACCCATACGCAGGTCCAGGCCAATGCTTCCTTAACGCTAATGACTTTCGCCTTGCGATGAAATACCCCAAGGTCGAGAACCAACAGGAGCAAGACAAAAAGGTTAAAGCCTATCCAAAGATATGTTTGATTCATTTGTGATTATAAATGTCGTGAAGATATCAAGCGGAAATGGATTTACATGGGATATTGAGGTTTCTTTGTTTGACTAGGTAGGCCTTAGTCTTTCATTTGTTTAATGTCGTTTTATTACAATCATCAAAGATCCAGCCCTAGCAATTTTGCATCAATAATAAATTAAACACTTGAGCAAATGAACAATGTTCTTAATGAGAAAATGCTTCTTTTTGAAGAAGACGTACGTCTTTTAGAAATCAAAGAGTACGGATTCAGTTTCGAATCCTTCGCGGGAAAGCGCCAAACGCTCCCTGCGGAGGGATTACAGTTTGATATTCACTTTGAAGGCAAAATTTCTGGTGAACTGATCAATGGTAATATAATTGGCGTCGATTATCTAACCGTGAGGTCGGATGGGAGGTTATTCCTCAACCTTCACGCGATCATTACTACTAATGATGGTGCACGGATCAAGGTCACAGAGAGCGGAATCAATGACATGGGCACACTTCGTCTGAATATGAATTTCCACACGAACGATGCGCGCTACATGTGGCTCAATCAAAAGCATGTTTGGGGAGTGGGTGAAGTAAACTTTGAAACGGGAAAAGTAAAAATTAAAGGATATCAACATTAAAATTCTAGGATTATGAAAAAAATCAATCTGGCTCAGCTTGATCTAACTGAATTTACCGGAAAGGACGATTGTCAGCAACATTGCAAGGCCGCGTTCCCACTGATTGCAGTACACGGCTCGTTGCAGCTAGCGTCAGTATATTTTGAACTTGCTCCAGGTGACAATCTTGGCAGGCATACCGACAGCGCCGAGGAACTCCTTGTCATTCTTGATGGCGAACTTACGGTAAGTGTGGGCAATGAATCAGGAATTGTAAAGAAAGGATATGTCGTACTAGTGCCAAAGATGGTGCCTCACGACCTCTTAAACAGCGGCGAGAAAACAGCGAAAGTGCTGGGGGTTTTTGGCGGAGCAAACAATATTGTAGCAACCTTTGAGAAGGAGTGGCTGCCGACTCATTCGAGAGTAGTGGATACCGCGCTACTTCAATAGAAATAAATTTTGGTGCATTATGTATCGCTATCGCATTCCTTAAGGTAATTTCTATCTGTACGTGATTTGAATAGATGACTTTGTATTTAATGCACCAGAATTATTCTTCTCGGCCGAAAAAAATCAAACCATTGTGAGTGAAATTCGTAATAGATTCGGGGGTTTCTGCTGGCTATGGAGGCAAAACGGATACTATACTGACAGGCTATTCGTATCCAATAAACATTGAAGAAAATGATCATCATAATGTGTCGCGAATATTAGTCATGTAAGAAATCTTCTCGTGCCAAAGCATAAATAATGAGTGATATTGTATTTTCTGAAGTATTACCACCCAAAGAGATAAGGCCTTATGTTTACTCCTATTGGTATGGTACCTTTAACATCTTTTCCGAAGAGGAATTTGCTCAATCCGTTTTGCCGAATGGATGCATTGAACTGATTGTGCACCTCACCGACGACCATTGTTTTCTTTCAAAAGAAAATGCGCGGTGGTCGCGTACTCCTGAATTCATCTTAATGGGATTGTACAACCAACCGTATACAGTTAGATTTAAAAAAATTGTCAAGGTCTTCGGCATCAGGTTCTATCCCGACGGTATTCGAAATATTTTTGGGATTCATCCCGTGGAATTCTTCTCAAGTTATGAAGATGGAACTTTAGTGTTAGGAGATCAGTTACGTGATTTCTGTGCCAGGCTAAGGGCAACCGAAGATACCGATATTCAGATTTCGGATGCAAACACATTCATAATCCGCCAACTCCATAAAAACTTTTTACCATACGATTTTACACATCTGACTATGAAGCTGATCAGAAGCGTAGATGGTGTTGTGGACTACGGGAAACTTCTACATCAGATTCCGATAAGTTCACGCCAACTACAGCGGGTGTTTAAAGGCACATATGGTATTACCGTAATGGACTATATTCGATTATTGCGAATGAATTCAATCTACCGGTACATGATGTCTAACAATGTGAATCTTTCGCAACTTAGTTATGAGCTGAATTTTGCGGATCAATCGCATTTTATCAAGGAATTCAAGAACTTCGTGGGCGTTGCACCTACAAAATTCCTGCGAACGAGAAGTCAGTTTATCGTTAATCCTAAATTGTAGGGCCAACCCGGTTCAGTGACCCTCAAACACGCGCATGGAATTGCGTCAACCACCGAGCCGCTCGAACTCAACATCACATATCCAGAAGAAACATTTTTCAAGAATAAATTGTTGATTCTTGTTGATTTACTTTTTGTACATAATGATTAAATCCGAAAAAAGCCTAACCTCATGAAGAAATCGTTCATCAGCCTGTTCGTTGCACTTCGAGTCGTTTTACTGTTGTTCACCGTCTCCTCCAATGCGCAAGAACTCCAAGCGACTAAACCTGAGGAACTTGGATTTTCAAGTGAACGCCTTGGACGGCTGGATAAAACGTTCAGTACATATGTAACGGAAGATAAAATGGCAGGGAGCGTGATCCTGATAGTGCGAAAAGGAAAAGTTGCCTACTACAAAGCCTTTGGTTACCGCGATAAGGAATCGAATTCAAAGATGGAAGTGGGATCGATGTTCCGCATTGCGTCTCAGACAAAGGCAATTGTGAGTACCGCTATCATGATTTTGCAAGAGGAGGGGAGGCTTCTCATCCAAGACCCTGTGAGCCGCTTTATACCTGAATACAAAGAAACAACTGTGGCGCAACCTAAGCCGACCGGTGGTTACGAGGTTGTTAAAGCTGAACGTCAAATGACGATCCGCGACCTGTTGACACACACAGCCGGTGTGCCATATGGCGAAGGAATTGCTGCCGAGGAATGGAAAAAAGCAGGCATGCAGGGCTGGTACTTTGCCCACCGAAATGAGCCTGTTGGCGAGACGATCAAGCGAATGGCTGCGCTTCCTATGGACGCTCACCCTGGGGATAAATATGTCTATGGGTATGCAACGGATATCCTGGGCGTCATTGTTGAACGAGCATCAGGAATGACATTGGACGAGTTTCTCAAGGTAAAGATCTTCCAGCCATTGAGCATGAACGACACGCACTTCTTTCTTCCGAAGGAGAAAGCAGGCCGGCTTGCAAAGGTTTACTTGCCACACGACGGGCAACCCTTGGTAGCTGCACCAGCTAAGGGCACCATGGACAGTCAGGGCGAATATGTCGACGGTCCGCGCAAAAGCTTTTCTGGTGGTGCTGGGCTGGTTTCGACAGCGAAGGATTACTACTTTTTTTTACAGATGATTGCTAATGGGGGAGAACTGAACGGCAAGCGTATTCTATCTTCCCGTACCGTGGACCTTATGACCGCGGATCACATAAGCAAGGATATTACTTATGAACCGGGTGTTGGATTCGGATTAGGATTTGAAGTAGTGCTTGACCAAGGTCAGCGCGGCAAGCCTGGATCGGTTGGTGAATTCAGGTGGGGAGGCGCTTACGGGTCAACGTATTGGGTAGATCCCGGTGAAGAAATGATTGTGCTCTATTTTACGCAAGTAAGACCTGAATCAATTGTTCCGGATCAAGATATGCTCCGCGTCCTGGTGTATCAGGCGCTTGTTGATTAACCATACATAGTACCAATGATTACCTAAAGCCTGATAGCCAGGATATACGGCATTATTCGTTCTTCAAATTATCCACCGGGTTCACAAACGTGGCGCGGATAGTTTGCGAACCCACTGTTATCACGCCAAATATTAGGAGAACTAATACGCCCTGTAGAATGACGGATAGGCCGATCGTGGTATGGTAGGCAATCAGTTCAAGCCAAAGATTATTGATAAAGTAAGTTGCAGGTACACCTACTGATATGGAGATAGCCAAAATCCCCAAAAATCCTTTTGACAAAAGCAACACCAGTGCACTTCCACTTGAACCCAAAACCTTCCGAATGGATATTTCTTTCATCCTTGTTTCTGTCGTATAGGTTGCCATACCCAACAATCCCAAACACGATATAATGATTGCGAGAGAGGCAACGACGCTTAAAATTTTCACGATGTCGCCGAAAACAATTTCATAAAATTGCTTGATCTCGGATTCTATTTCCTTGTAGTCAATCTTAAGTCCGGGGTTAACCGTAGCCCAAGCTTTCTCGATATTCCTGGTGGCGTTTTCATAGCTGCCGGTATATCGCACCTGTAGTACTCCAAATTGCGAAGGATCGTACATGAGTCCCATTGGAGATATTGCTGCTGTTAGGTCGCGATGGTTGTAGTTTGAAACGACGCCAATGATTGTCCTCCGGGTTGAATCGTGATCTAAGATGACTTCTTCGCCTACAGCATCCATGGGAGAACTGAATTGCAACTTTTTAACAGCCTCTTCATTGATCACTACATAGTCTTTATTAGATGTCTCCTGTTCGACCGAAAAAAATTTGCCGGCGATTAGGTCAAGTCCCATATTGTCCAGATAGTCTTCGTCCACCGTGAAGCGGCCCAGGCTAACCGATTCAGCGTCATCCAGCCTTCTTTTAAATCCACTGCCGTGACTTATTCCAGCAGCGGGAACGTGTGATGCAGCTGACACGCTATTCAGGTTGCTAAATTTCAGCAGTTCATTTTTCAGCAGCCGGGGTGAGGTATTATTTAGTCTGATCAGTATATTGTTGTCCATCTTGAAGCCGTGATCCTGATGCATAAAAAGGTTTAGTTGGTTATGAACAATGATCACGGACAAAATAAAAAATAACGACAACGTGAACTGGGAAACTAATAACACCTTACGAATTCCCATTCTCGAGAACACCTTAAGATTATTGACACTCTTGAGTACCTTGATGGGCTGAAATC
>JAICGJ010000017.1 GCA_025923195.1 Chryseolinea sp. | reverse complement strand
GATTACAGTATGAAATTTGTCTAATGAGGGCATCTGATCTTTTTCAAGATTGACAAGAGTAGTTTTCTCAGCTCCAAGTTTTTCTTTTAGCTCATCCGCTACTTTTGCCGTTGTTCCATGACGGCTCATATAGACAATAAGGTAACTCATTATAGTTTTTAAAATGCTTAATAATCAAACCTACTTCAACTCCAACAAATCTTCATATGTAATGTACATAACGATGACATGCCAAGTTGCCCAATGGGGCTAATTTCTTAATAGCATTTGGAAAATATGTAGTCCTAAATCACTTTGAATAATGATTTTAATCATTTTCTCGCGGCTTCTCATATAACAAATGCGTTCGGGATTTAGACGGTCAGGAACCGGCCATAGACTAATTGGTAGCCGACCCTATCCGTTTATCCTGATTTTGGTTGTGCCCGCAGCCTGAACTGTTGTTTAATGAAATTGAATTAAATACTTGCCTGAAAAGACACGGGGCTTCGCCGACCACAATTACTTCAGGATGGTTTATTTCTAGCAGTTCGGTAAATTACATATACATTCACTCAAGAATCAGATGAAGAGAGTATTTGTTATTCTTTCAGCCGTTCTCTTAACATCATTTTGTTTCGCATTGGAACAGACAGATTCGCTTATCCACATAACCAGAATTTACAAGCAGGTGGATTCTGTGCAGCTCAATGTGCACATCTTTTACGATTCCGCTACTGTTGATAAAAAAGCAAAGCCGGCGATTGCCTTTTTCCACGGGGGTGGATGGGCTTTTGGGAACCCTTCTGAGTTTTTCGGAGCATGTCGTCGCTACGCTTCCATGGGTTTTGTAACATTTTCATTTCAGTATCGCCTTTCCATAGACGAAAAAGGGAACACACCTCATCCATTTATTACACCCATTGAGTGCGTTAAAGATGCCCGATCAGCAATGCGTTGGGTAAGGTCGCATGCAAAGGAATTCAACGTTGATCCGCAAAAGATTATTGCAGGTGGTCAATCCGTTGGAGGTCATCTAGTACTTTCTACGGCCATGATAGAAAAATTCAATGAGTCCACGGACGATCTTTCAGTCAGTCCGGTACCCAATGCGATGTTGTTGTACTCCGGAACGGTGAATACAATGGAGGCGTGGTGTGACATGCTCATGGGTAAACAGCGCGAGCATATCTGGTCTATATCCCCCGCCCATAACGTAAAGAAGGGGTTACCTCCTGGAGTTGCATTCCACGGGACGGATGACGACATCGTGCCACTTTGGACTGTAATTTTTTTTCAGCGCGATATGATGAACATGGGTAACCATCTTGAACTTCATAAATATCCGGGACGAAAACATTACCTGGGGGATATCGATGAAAAGTACGTGAAACAATACGCCCGGCTCTTTGATGAACAAGTTATGCTGGACACTGACGATTTTCTGAAACGGTTCGGTTTCCTGAAAGACAAGTGAAAACTATCCATTGTCCTCCAACGGTTTAACCCACGAATTTGATAGCCGCTTGAAGCAGTAAAAGAGCGTCATCAGGCCATTTTTGAACTTCTGTAGCCGACAGTAAAATAATTCAATCGTTTTCACAAACGCTGCTTGAAGATCGGGCCTTTTCTTTTATAATTGTATAAAAAACACTTATTTGTTCCAGAGGTTCACAGTGATGGTCAAGAACTCAATAGTTGAGCAATAGAAGAAAGAGAATACTACTAAACCAATGTCGCTGACGGTGATCCCGATTAAAACAAATTTCAAACGCTAACGATGAAGGCATGGTGTTGAACCGAACTTTACCGCAAAGGAAAAGCCTGCTGATTATTGCTGCAGCTTTCTTTCTCAGTAACGCACTGTTAGCACAAGAAGAGCGTGCGCATAATCCGATAATCTTTGCCGACGTACCAGACATGTCGATCGTGAGAGTCGGGGAGTCCTATTATATGAGCAGTACGACTATGCACATGAATCCCGGTGTGCCGATCATGAAGTCGAACGATCTGGTGAACTGGCATCTTATTAACTATGCTTATGATACACTGGCCAACATAGATGCATTAAATCTCGACAATGGTAAGAATTCCTATGGAAGAGGTTCATGGGCGAGTTGCATTCGCTATCATAACAACACGTTTTATGTTAGCACGTTCGCCCAAACCACGGGCAGGACCTATATATTCTCAACCCAAGATCTTGAGAAAGGACCCTGGAAAGTTTCATCATTCAAACCATCTTATCATGATCATACGCTGTTTTTTGATGATGACGGCCGAGTCTACTTGATCTACGGCGGTGGTCAACTACGATTGGTTGAACTTAATGCTGATGCTTCAGCCGTAAAGCCAGAAACCGAGGAACAAATACTGATTGAAAACGCCAACTCGCCAGCTGGCACAAACATTATGCTCAATGCCGAAGGTTCTCAATTGTTTAAAGTAAATGGCAAGTACTACCTCTTTAATATCGTGTGGCCAAGGGGTGGAATGCGTACAGTCCTGGTACATCGGGCCGATAAAGTTACCGGCCCATGGGAAGGTCGTTTAGCATTTCAAGATTTGGGTGTTGCCCAGGGCGGCCTTGTCGACACGCCCGATGGCAGGTGGTTCGCATACTTGTTCCGTGACTATGGTTCGGTTGGAAGAATACCTTATCTGGTCCCGGTGAAGTGGGAAGATGGCTGGCCGGTGTTGGGAGATGATGGAAAGGCTCCTGAAACACTCGAGCTTCCTCCGAACAAAAGTCTGATTCCAGGAATCGTTGCATCAGACGAGTTTGATCGCAAGAAAGATGATCGTCCGTTACCGTTGGTTTGGCAATGGAACCATAATCCCGATAACAAACATTGGTCGTTGAGCAAAAGGAAAGGTTTCTTTCGCATTACAACGTCGCGGGTAGATACGAGTTTTGTGTTTGCGAAAAACACATTGACGCAACGGACCGTCGGTCCGGAATGCTCAGGCACTACCTCAATTGACATTGAAAATATGAAGGACGGTGACTTCGCGGGCCTCGCGTTGTTGCAACGAAAATATGGCCTGGTAGGAGTGAAGTATGAAGGCGGTGCTAAGTCAATCGCAATGGTTAGCGCGGAATCGGGAAAAGCAGTTGAGATGCAGCGCATTCCTCTTGCTAAGAGCAAAGTATACCTTAAGGCAGAATGTAATTTCAAAGATCTCGCGGACACCGCGTCGTTCTTCTTTAGCCTGGATGGAAAATCATGGACGCCCATTGGTTCAAAGCTGAAGATGGCCTACACGCTGCCTCACTTTATGGGTTACCGTTTTGGATTGTTCAACTATGCCACGAAAGCACCCGGGGGATTTGTTGACTTTGACTACTTCCACATCGAAGACAGAATAAAATAAACACTTGTGAGGCCAATAAAGATTAACGCGTACAAATTCATGATGCTTTCAGCGATTGTTGCGTTGGTGCTCAGTCACCTTTCATTACCCCAAAGGAACTCCTGTGCAATAGAGAGAGCGGATAAGAACATCACCGTTAGGAGTGATAACGGCAAAATGCTTAACCATTTTTTCCTTTTAACGACTAACTAACTGAAATTTTGAAACAAATGTCAAAAGATATCAAAGATAGATCAACAATGACTTCCCTTGTCAAAACACCATCGCTCACTCTTTTTGCGCTGGTCATTGTGATTTGCGCTCATGGTCAGCCGCCACGTGGACCTTTCGTTGTTTCGCCCCAGGTTAATCAGGATAAGACTGTGATCTTTCGCTACCTGGCGCCACAAGCTAAAGTGGTTAAACTCAGTGGACAATTCGAGAAAGGTCCGATCGCAATGACAATGGACTCCATCGGCATCTGGAGTGTGACGGTCGGACCCATCAAACCTGATATTTATCCGTACAGTTTTAATGTTGATGGTGTTACCGTGATGGATCCTGCCAATGTTTCATTCTTCCCAAACGAAAGGTTCAAGGCAAGCTTGGTTGATGTTCCGGGCGATACGCCATTAGTCCACGCATTAAAAGACGTACCACATGGAACTATTACCTATGAATCTTATCCCTCCGTTAAAGGCTCAACGGGATCCCTGGTGATTTATACGCCTCCGGGATATGATAAAGATCCTTCAAAGAAGTACCCGGTTTTCTATCTCATCAGCGGAACGACGGATACCGAGGAAACCTTTTTTAAAGTCGGTCGCACGAACCTGATTATGGATAATCTCATTGCGGAAGGAAAGGCAAAGGACATGATCATCGTAATGCCGTATGGAAATCCCATGGCAAGAATTGCGGAGCAAACCGGTAAGCCTAAACCGTCAGATATGATGTCGAGGGATAGTGAGGAGGCTATCAAGAGAGCAAAGCTTTTCGAAACAGACCTGGTGAACCATGTTATGCCCTACATAGAAAAAAATTACCGGGTTATAAGCGATCGGAACAGCCGCGCCATTGGAGGTTTTTCGCGTGGTGGAGGGCAGACGCTGCGAACTGCTTTCGGCAACATGGATAAGTTTGCATGGATATGTTGCTACAGTGCGTATTTGTCTACGTCTGAGATGGAAGGTGCCTACAAACATATTGGTGCCAATCCGGAAGTCACCAATAATCAACTGAAGTTACTTTGGGTGAGCGTGGGGGAGGAAGATTTTCTTTATAAGTCCACAATAGAATTCGTGGATTACCTGAAGTCAAAAAATGTGAACTACAAAAGTCTGATCACACCCGGCGGACATACGTGGATGAACGTGAAGACCTACGTGGCTGAAACGGCACAACTACTTTTTCTGAAATGAATTGAAGATGCAATCAAAATTAATCATGGTGCTGCCTGTCATTGCATTCGCTTTGCTTGCGAAGGTGTCTTTGTATGCACAAAGTGATAAAGTTATACCGGTTTTGATTGTCGACGGATTCAGCAACCATGATTGGAAACAAACCACTAAGCTTACCCGGTGGATACTGGAAGAGAGCGGTCTCTTTAATGTTGATGTTTCAACTATCCCAATGGATAGCGCGGAACGTGCCAATTGGCTGCCGGAGTTCGCGAAGTACAGTGTCGTTGTTCAAAACACGAACAATATAAATCAACCTGAATTGCGCTGGCCTTTACCAGCAGAAAAGTCTCTTGAAAAATATGTAGCAAGTGGGGGCGGTCTATACATTCTTCATTCGGCGAACAATGCTTTTCCACACTGGGCCGAGTATGACAAAATGATCGGCTTGGGATGGCGGCCAGCGGCGGTTGGTTACGCGTTGGAGATTGACCGGGACAAGGAAATCATTCGCTATCAGCCGGGAGAAGGAGAGAGCACCGGACACGGAGAAAGATTCAATGCATTGATTCAGGTCTTCACCAAACATTCCATCAATCAAAATTTTCCTGACCGTTGGCAAACAGCGAATACGGAAGTCTATTATTTTCCTCGTGGGCCGGCAGAAAACCTCACTGTATTGTCCTATGCCTATGATAGTACAAGCACCCACAGGACGTGGCCGGTCGAATGGCTCGTTGCCTATGGCGAGGGTCGTGTTTATAATTCAAGCCTTGGTCACCTGTGGGTTGGAGAGACCTATCCGGAGGCCTATCGATGTGTTGGATATCAGACTACTATGGTAAGAGCCACCGAATGGCTGGCAAAAGGAAAAGTAACGTATCCTGTGCCAAAGAATTTTCCTACTGAAAATTCCCTTAGCCTGCAAGCACAAGAGGACTTTATAAAGAAATCTAAACAATAATGTTCGGCAATTAATCCAGGAGAACATGAAACAATTTTCTTATACCGTGATGTTGATCCTCGCAGGGCTTCAGGTGCTAGCACAAAGGCCGCCAGCGATCAGTTCACCAGATGTACATGCTGATCATCGAATTACGTTCAGGTATTTTTCGCGGACTGCGAGCAAAGTAACACTAAGTGGGGAATTTCTATCTGCGCCAGTGAAGATGGTAAAAGATACGTCGGGGATCTGGAGTGTTACCGTGCCTCCGGTAACTCCGGACATTTATCCGTATAGCTTTTGGGTTGACAGCGTTCAAATTGCTGATCCAAACAACACGTACATCTTCGCCAACGAGCGATTCAAGCGCAGTATCGTGGATGTACCAGGCGATAAACCGTTGGTCCATTCATTGCAAAGCGTGCCTCATGGTAAAATCAGTTATGAATATTATCATTCGGAAACATTGGGTAGTATACGTACACTGCTTGTTTATACCCCGCCGGGATTTAATCCAAATGGTAAAATGAAATATCCGGTCTTGTATCTTATTCACGGTGGCTCTGATACGGAAGAAACATGGACCAAGGTTGGGCGTGCTAATTTGATTGCTGATAACCTTATTGCGCAAAATAAAGCAGTATCCATGATCATTGTGATGCCCTACGGCAACGTGAGGCCTAAGCCTATGGCCGACTTTACAGCTGACGTCATTAACGATATCATTCCATTTATAGAAGCAAACTATCCGGTGATTAGAGAGAGCAAAGGCAGAGCGGTAGCGGGGTTTTCCGTCGGTGGTGGACAAACGCTGAACATAGGGTTAACGAATCCGGACAAATTCGCTTATGTGTGTTCCTATGCACCCTATACGGGAACGGATGAATTTAAAAAGAATTTTTCAACCTGGTCTCCTGACGCAGCGGCGATGAACAAACAGCTGAAGTTGTTTACCATCAGCGTAGGTACCGAAGATTTTCTCTACGAAAGTGTGAAACAGAATATCGCCATGTTTAATGAAAAGAAACTTAAGCTGGTGCCATTCATTGTGCCCGGCGGCCATACCTGGATGAATTGTAAGCTGTTCCTCGCCAACAGTTTGCCGCAATTATTTAAATAGATTTTTCGAACTGAAAGTATGAATCATATGAGACATCTTGTAATTATCGCACTCGTAATGTTCTATTGCCAGTTAGTTTTTTCTCAGGAACGAAAAGTATCCATTCAGGTAGACCCTTCGAAACAGGTTGGAGAGATGAAACCTTTCTGGTCATTCTTTGGATATGATGAACCCAATTATACCACGAGGAAATACGGTCGGAAATTGTTGACAGAGTTACAGCAGCTAAGTCCCACGATTGTATACGTTCGAGCGCATAACCTATTGACATCAAAGGGAAATAGCGTGGGCCCTGATCTGAAATGGGGTTACACCGATGCGTATAAGGAAGACAAGAAAGGAAAACCAATTTATGACTGGACGGTTGTCGACAGCATAATTGATACCTACATCGAACGCGGCATGAAACCGTTGATGGAAATCGGTTTCATGCCTAAAGATCTTTCTTCAAAGCCTGAACCCTATGAACACACGTGGAGTAAAGGTGGAAATTTATGGACAGGCTGGACCTATCCTCCAAAAGATTATAGCAAGTGGCGCGAATTGGTTTATCAATGGGTAAAACATTCTATCGAACGATATGGAAAAGAAGAAGTGCTGACGTGGTTATGGGAGGTCTGGAATGAGCCAGATATACAATATTGGTCGGGCACCTTCGAAGAGTATTGCAAACTATATGATTATGCTGCCGATGGTTTAAAACGTGCCTGTCCCGAATGTACGATTGGCGGGCCACATACAACGAGTCCCAGAAGTGACAAGGCATATAAGTATCTTACCGATTTTATTGAGCATTGCTTACGCGGTAAGAATTATGCTACAGGGAAAACCGGAACGCCTTTACAATACATTGGCTTTCATGCCAAAGGCGCGCCGGAATTTGTCGATGGTCACATCCGCATGAATATGGGTGTACAATTGAAAGACATACAACGCGGATTTGAAGCCGTAAATTCTTTCCCCGAATTGAAAAACATTCCCATCATTGTGGGTGAGTGTGACCCGGAGGGCTGCGCAGCCTGTTCTGAAAAAAGAGATCCGAAATATGGCTACCGGAATGGCACCATGTATTCCAGTTACACTGCTTCATCATTTGCCCGTATCTACCAGTTGATGGATCAGTACAACGTCAATCTGAAAGGGGTTGTAAGCTGGTCATTTGAATTCGAAGACCAGGAGTGGTTTGCCGGTTTTCGCGACCTTGCAACACATGGCGTGGACAAGCCTGTGTTGAATGTATTCAGGATGTTCGGAATGATGAAGGGTCAACGTATTTCAGTGGCATCGGATGGCGGCTTGAATGTTAACGATATCATCTCCGAGGGTGTTAGAAAAGGCAACGATGTTCACGCTATTGCAAGCAAGGATCAGCATTCAATTTCAGTTATGGTATGGAACTACCGCGACGACAATATTGCGACCCCCCCTTCGCCAATAGATCTAACAATCAGCGGCATTAATGAAAAGAAAGTATTGGTGCACCATTACCGGGTTGACCACGAATTCAGCAATTCATTTGAAGCCTGGAAAGCGATGGGGAAACCTCACGAAGTTGTCGGTGAACAGTACAGGGCATTGGAGTGGTCGGGTCAGCTTCAATTGTACACGTCTCCCGAATGGATGGCAGCGGCGGATGGAAAAGCTGTATTGAAATTTGATTTGCCGCGACAGGGTGTATCCCTAATACAATTGTCATGGTGATGGTTCTGAACAACAAAACATTTTGTATGATGCGACTATTCTCCTTATTTTTTTTCATATCTACAACAATTGGGTTTGCCCAGCAGGGCACGCCATGGCGGCTATGGTACAATAGCCCTTCCGGTACCACCTGGGAAAATGCATTACCCATCGGTAATGGTAGATTAGGTGTAATGGTGTATGGGAATGTGGAGAAAGAAATTCTTCAATTAAACGAACACACGGTTTGGAGTGGAAGCCCTAATCGAAATGATAATCCGGAGGCGCTCGCCGCATTACCACAAATACGCCAGCTGATTTTTGAGGGAAGGCAGAAGGATGCAGAGCAACTGGCCAACAAAGTAATCCTCTCAAAGAAATCTCACGGACAAATGTTTCAGCCGGTGGGTAATCTGGAACTTTCTTTTGAAGGGCATGAGTCTTTCACGAACTACCACCGGGAACTCGATATTGAAAGAGCGGTAGCCAAAACCTCATATCAGGTTGACGGCGTAACTTACACACGGGAAGTGCTGGCTTCGTTTACAGATCGTGTAGCTATCGTGCGTCTGACGGCAAGCAAGCGAGGGAGTCTGACATTTTCACTGGCGGTTTCTACGCCTCAGTCCAATGCAATCATAAAGACAAATAATCAAAATGAGGTTTCTATCGCTGGCACTACTGCCGATCACGAAGGTATTGAGGGAAAGATCCGGTTCAAAGGACTAGCCCGCGTCAAACCGGAAGGAGGTACACTATCATCCACTGATTCGACACTCATGGTCAAGGGCGCCAACGCGGTCACCATCTATGTCTCTATTGCCACTAACTTCAATAACTACAACGACATCAGCGGTGATGAAAGTAAGGCTGCATCGGTTTATTTGGACAAAGCTTACAAAAAAACTTATGACAATATTTTAAATGCGCATATAAAAGAGTATCAAAAATATTTCAACCGCGTGAAACTTGATCTTGGTACAACCGAGGCAGTGAATCTCCCTACCGATGTTCGCCTTAAAAATTTTGCCAACGTTAATGATCCGCAATTCGCGGCACTGTACTTCCAGTTTGGCCGGTATTTGTTGATATCTTCTTCGCAACCGGGCGGTCAGCCCGCTAACCTGCAGGGAATATGGAATCATAAAATGAAGCCACCGTGGGATAGTAAATATACGATCAACATCAATGCAGAAATGAACTACTGGCCAGCGGAAAAAACAAATCTAGCTGAGCTGCATGAACCTTTTTTGAAAATGGTAATGGAATTAGCGGAAACAGGAAAAGAAACGGCTAGGGTAATGTACGGCGCACGAGGTTGGATGGCGCATCATAATACGGACATATGGCGCATTAATGGCGCAGTTGACGGTGCATTTTGGGGAGCGTGGAATGCAGGTGGCGGCTGGACTAGCCAGCATCTATGGGAACACTATTTGTACAATGGCGACAAGACTTACCTCGCATCGGTGTATCCTGCTTTGAAAGGTGCGGCGATGTTTTTTGTTGATTTTCTCGTGGAGCACCCAACTCGTCTCTGGCTCGTTGTCAACCCGGATATGTCACCGGAAAACGCACCAAAAGCGCATCAGGGTTCTTCGATGGATGCGGGTACAACAATGACCAACCAGATTGTATTTGATGTGTTTAGTTCGGTGATCCGCGCTGCAGGGATTCTTAATAGAGATGCTTCGTTTGTCGACACGTTACGAGAAATGCGTAATAAATTACCGCCCATGCACATCGGACAGCATGGGCAATTACAGGAATGGCTGGACGATGTGGATGATCCGAAGGATAATCATCGGCACATTTCTCATCTGTATGGATTGTTTCCTTCCAATCAGATTTCTCCATACCGGACACCGGAATTGTATAGCGCCGCAAAGAACACATTAATGCAACGCGGAGACGTGTCTACCGGATGGAGTATGGGCTGGAAAGTAAATTGGTGGGCGAGAATGCTGGATGGTAACCATGCTTACAAGTTAATTCAGGATCAACTTACGCCGGTGGGAACCAACGAGGGAGGTGGAGGTACCTACAACAACCTTTTTGACGCTCATCCTCCGTTTCAGATTGATGGAAATTTTGGTTGCACGTCAGGGATCACCGAAATGTTGATGCAAAGCGCAGATGACGGTCTTCATCTACTGCCTGCGTTACCCGAAGTGTGGCCGTCGGGAAGCGTGAGTGGATTACGTGCTAAAGGTGGCTTTGAAATCGTTGAATTGCAATGGAAAGAATCAAAGGTTGCACGCGTGGTACTCAAATCAATGCTCGGTGGGAACCTTCGATTGCGTGTACCTAATGGGTTGAAGCTGGCAACGGGTAGTGGATTGAAAGAAGCGTCGGGTGTTAATCCAAACCCATTTTATCAGCTGGACGAAATTCAAAGGGTTGTGATTGCACCCCAGGCAATAGTGGTTTTGCCCCAGCTGAAGAATACCCTCGTTTACGATCTGCCAACGCAGAGCGGTAAACAGTATGAGCTGATTTTATCAAAATAAGTTATTATATGAATTGTCGAACTACTTTTTGTTCATTTCTCTGCATGTGGTTTAGTTCTGTCTGTATCGTGCTGGCACAACCTATTACGCTGGTAAATCCAATTCTTTCCGGATTTTATCCGGATCCCAGTGTATTGAAAGTTGGAACTGACTATTATCTCATCAATTCAACATTTGCTTACTTTCCGGGAATCCCTGTTTTTCATAGCAAGGATCTAAAGAACTGGAAGCAGATCGGCAACGTGATCAGCCGGCCTTCCCAAATGAATTTTATGGGGCATCGGATGACCAGGGGATTGTTTGCGCCCGCGATAGATTATCACAACGGCACGTACTACGTTACCTGCACACTGATCGACAAAGGCGGGAACTTTGTAGTAACTTCGAAAGATCCAGCAGGTCCGTGGAGCGATCCTATTTTTATTCCGGAGGTAAGAGGAATAGATCCCTCTCTATTTTTTGATGGAGATAAGGCGTACATACTGTACAATAGCGATGCGCCTGACAACAAGCCACAATACTCAGGTCACCGTACAATCCGCATGTATGAGTTTGATCCTGCAGCAAAAAAAGTTGTAGGAAACGAAGAAATTCTTGTGAATGGAGGCGTTGACATAAGCAAGAAGCCGGTGTGGATCGAAGCACCGCATATTTTGAAAAAGGATGGTTGGTATTATTTATATGCTGCGGAAGGCGGCACATCGGTTAATCACTCAGAAGTCGTACTGCGCAGTAAATCCGTCTGGGGACCTTACGATCCGTACGGAAATAATCCAATACTCACGCAACGCGATTTGCCGCCTGACCGGAAGGATCCGATTACCTCAGCCGGGCATGCGCAACTTGTGGAAGGACCCGACGGAAGAACATATGCTATATTTCTTGCAGTGCGTCCCTACAAAGACAACTATTACAATACTGGACGAGAAACATTTATAACACCCGTGGAGTGGAAAGAAGGATGGCCTGTCGCGAGTCCCGACAGCAAAGAATTAAAGTATACATACTCGGCCAATTTCAAGGAGGTAAAGCAGAACAATGCCCGCCCTCAGAGTGGAAACTTTGGTTACACCATCACATTTGAAAAGGAGCTTGACCCAGCACTGCTTTTCCTACGAACTTGTGACAGCAGTTCCTTTAGTCTTAGTAAAAAGAAGGGGCTCACTTTGAAATTAAAACCAGAGACTTGTATGGAGTTAGGCAATCCTTCCTTCATCGGTAAACGTCAGCAACATATTTATTGCAGTGCCGAAACAGCGCTAAGCTTCTCCGCGACATCGGGTGATGAAAAGGCAGGTTTAATAATCTTCCAGGACGAAAAACATTTTTATTACTTATGTCAATCAGTGGATCAGGATAAACCGGTGGTGCAGCTCTTTGCTGGCAATGCCGAAAACACCATGACCCTTATTACTCAAGTTCCCCTGGTGAGCGCGGTAGAGCAACTTTATATGCGGATAGATGCGAAAGGCGAAAACTATGATTTCTATTATGCCACGAAACCTTACGACTGGGTTCTAATGAAAGAGGGCGTCGATGGAAAATTTCTCAGTACGCAAGTAGCCGGAGGATTTATTGGTTGCGTGTTTGGCATGTATGCGACATCCTCAGGAAAACCAACTTCGAACAATGCATCATTTAGTTACCTGCGCTATGAGGGTAATGATCCCATGTACAAGTAAAACAAGAACAACTAACATCAAATGAAAAAAATATTTTCCCTAATTATCGCTGTGCTGATTGCATTCGGCCTCTGTGCGCAGGAAATTATCAAACACGCACCTGCTGGTTTCGATGTCTTACAGCCAAACATTCCACACGGAAAAATTGATACGTTATTTTATCCTTCAAGTACTGTAGGTGTTAAAAGAAAAACATTGATTTATACTCCGCCAGGGTATTCGAAGAAAACAAAGTACCCGGTGTTGTATTTGCTGCATGGCATTGGTGGTGACGAGAAAGAATGGCTGAAAAACGCTCAACCCCAAATCATATTGGACAACCTGTATGCGCAAAAGAAATTAGCACCTATGATCGTCGTACTGCCAAATGGACGAGCCATGAAGGACGATCGTGCCACAGGTAATATGTTCGATAGCGCAAGGGTTCAGGCATTTTCAACGTTCGAAAAAGACTTGTTGAATGACCTGATTCCTTTTGTTGAAAAAAAATTTTCCGTTTACAAGGATCGTGAACATCGCGCAATTGCTGGCTTATCTATGGGCGGTGGCCAGTCCCTTAACTTCGGGCTTGGTAACCTGGATAAATTTGCATGGGTTGGTGGATTTTCTTCAGCGCCTAATACTAAAACACCTCACATTCTTGTGCCCGACCCCGGCAAAGCAAAAGCTCAGTTGAAATTGCTGTGGATATCCTGCGGCGTGGATGATGGTTTGATGTCTTTCAGCAAACGCACGCACGACTACTTAAAAGCGCATGATGTTCCGCACATTTTTTATGTGGAACCAGGAGCTCACGATTTCAACGTATGGAAGAACGATCTTTACATGTTCTCCCAGTTCCTTTTCAAGCCTGTAAATGTTGACAGTTTTCCCGAATACGATATACTGGGATCCGCGGCGACTACGAATGTCCGGTCAGCAAAGTATCCGCGGATTCTGTCCGGCGGCCGTGCCCTTTTCAGAATTAAAGCACCTGATGCTCAGAAAATGCAAATCGATTTGGGTAAGAAGTATGATATGATAAAAGGTGGTGATGGTTTCTGGGAGGTTACCACCGATTCACTTAGCGAAGGCTTTCATTATTATTCACTGTTGATTGATGGTGTCGCTGTGGCTGATCCCTCCAGCGAAACGTTTTATGGCATGGGCCGGATGGCCAGTGGCATTGAAATACCATTTGCCGGTGACGGATATTACGCCGTAAAAAGTGTCCCTCATGGCGATGTCAGGATGAAACGTTATTATTCCACTGTCACAAATTCATGGCGTACAATGTATATCTATACACCACCAGGATATGATGCAAGCATCGATGAAAAATATCCGGTGTTGTACATTCTTCATGGAGGGGGAGAAGATGAGCGAGGCTGGGCCACACAAGGGAAAACTGACCTGATTCTGGATAACCTTATTGCAGAAAAAAAAGCAAAGCCGATGTTAGTGGTGATGATGGATGGTAATTTCGGAAGTGGTGGTATTGCAGGATTTGGTGAGCAATCATTAAGAATGTTTGAGAATGAATTAAAGCAAGCCGTTCTTCCATTTGTAGAAACGAACTATCGCACAAAGGCGGACGCTAATAGCAGAGCGCTTGCCGGGTTATCAATGGGAGGATTGCAAACGCTGTATGCCGGTGCGAAAAACACTACAATGTTTTCCTACCTCGGAGTTTTCAGCTCTGGCTGGTGGTCCAATCAACCGAACCTTTCAAATCCTCAATATGAGTTCATGAAAAAGAATGCCGGTACGATCAATGCAAACCTTAATAGTTTTTGGATCGCGATGGGAGGAAAAGAAGATATTGCGCACAACAACTGCAAGATCATGCTAGCTAAATTTGATGAGATGGGAATAAAATATAGTTACAGCGAATATCCCGGCGGACATACTTGGCCTGTGTGGAGAAACAACCTTCATAATTTCGCACAAGTGTTGTTCAAGTAAATTAAACAGATATAATATTAACAGCTAACTGAAGCGCCTTTCGATTACAGTTTCTTCGGTAGCCAGAAATACTCGATTAAGTTTTGACTATCTCAATTTTGAGTGGGGGATATCGTCGTGACACGGTAACGGCCTTAATTGACTGTAAGAAATTCTACTGTGTTAGATCTGGAGATCGAACTAGTCCTTGTTATCTAAGCGACAAGCGTTAAAAATGCATAGATTGTGAACATGTAATCCTTCAAATGCAACCTGAGCCTTTTTGTGGATTGGGTAATATGATATCTAATGGCTTTTTCAGACAGGTTTAAATTCCGCGCGATCTCGGATATAGAGAGGCCTTCAAGCTGGTGAAGCCTGAATATTTGTTTTGATTTTTCAGGTAACTCCTCCATTCCATTTTCAAGTGCTTCCATCAACTCGTTAACCTTTACATCATGATCGGTAACATAGTCTGGTTGCGATATGAACTGCTTGTAGTAGTCCCAATGCCGCCTATGGGTGAGTTGCATCTCGATGTAATTCAACACCCGGTTTCTTACTGCTGCATTCAAGTACGATGGTAAATGTCGAATAGAGAGCGAGGCGCGTTTGTCCCAAATCGCTACGAAAAGGTTTTGAACAAGTTCTTGAGTGGCGTCAAAACAACGTACTCTTGCGTACGTCATATCATGCACATGCTTCCAGTAGCGCCTGACCAATTCCGCAAAGGCTTTTTCATCATCCTGACGGATAGCCGAGAGCAATTCATGGTCTGAATAGGTCGAAATAGGCAATTGTGGCGGATTAAGTGTTAATTATACAATTTTAATTTAAATCATCTCAAAAATCAAGATAGATGGTCGAAAACGTTTGAATAAAAAATTTAAACCGTTTAGACAAAATGCATTTTGACCTGTCTTGTAGAAAAACGCGAAGTGCCAGGCATACCTATTTGGAATTGGGACCCCTAGGACTTCGAACAATAAAAACATTTATGGAGCAAAAGGATTTTCGCCAGATTTTAAAAAGATACCTGTCAGGTTGTGCTTCTGATCAAGAGAAACAAGTCGTGGAGGAATGGTATGACGAGATGGGACGACGGCGTGGCGAGACTGGAGACACTGACGAGGCGAAGTTGGAAGAGCAGTATTTGACAAACATAATGAGGCACGTGGCAAAAAGCCGTGAGCAGAAAAAGCAGATACGTACGCCCGGCACTGGACTTGGAAGATATTTTGTCGCTATCGCTGCATCTGTCCTTTTGTTGATCGTATCGTTGGTCGTCATCAACAGAACACCTGACAACAAGGCTCCGGTTGCTGGTGATGTGTCGCCAGCACCGGTTTGGAAACACATTACTAATAATAGCCGCGTAGCACGACGCTATGATTTGCCTGATGGAAGTAATGTAATCCTGCAGCCAAGGAGCCTTATAAAGTTCTCTACGCTTTTCAATGTCTCGATGCGCGAAGTCAATCTGGAAGGTGAGGCGTTCTTTGAAGTGGTTCACAGCAAAGACAAACCATTCTTAGTTTATGCTCACGATATAACGACTAGGGTACTAGGCACTAGTTTTACAGTTCGGTCATTTCGTGAGGATAAGCAGGTTATGGTGGTCGTTAAGACCGGGAAAGTCTCCGTTCTAACAAAGTCAGCGGCTGCACCCAACGTAACGGATGAAATCATCCTGACATCTAATCAAGAGGTCATTTATGACAGAGCCGAGAAAGTGGTGGCAAGAAGAATTGTTGAAAAGCCGGAGCCAATTGTTCCTGCCGCGGAAATGGAACTCATGCGCTTTGAAGAAGCGCCGCTGAAAGAAATACTCGTGGCTATCGAGAAGGTTTACGGAGTGCGCATTGAATATGATGAGAATAAGTTCTCCTCTTGTACGCTTACGACGGCCCTTTCCGGCGGTGGACTTTACAACCGAATGGACATCATCACTAGTGCCATCGGGGCCCGGTATGAACTGAAAGACGACAGAATAGTAATCAAAGGTGCTGGATGCAACTATCGATTAAAAAGATAACACCAAATAAATTGCTCACTAACCCAAAAATGCCTATGAAAAAATTTACCTAACGCAACCCCATAAGAAGGCCGATGATGTTTGCCCATCACCGGCCCCTCGACGTGTTTCTCCGACGGGTCGGAGAAAGTCTGTTTTTGCTGATTCTTTAACAAAAACTTATCAAAACTATGAATAAACCTAGACCTATTCAAGAGGCATTCTATGTCCTTATGAAAGTCACCTTTACACAAGTATTAATAATCGTTGCGCTGACTTCCCTGGCATCCGCAGCGCATTTAGACACGAATGCGCAACGGTTATTGGAAAGGAAAGTATCGCTGGATATAAATGATCAGGAGATAAAAAAAGTCCTGAAAGCGATAGAAAAACAAGTGTCTGTTGTTTTTACCTACAGCCCAAGGGTAATAGACACATCGAAGAAAATTTCCCTTAACGTCACAGAATCAACGCTTGGTGAGGTGCTTGATCTAATTTTTGATTCGACCATTTCGCTGGTTGTTGTTGATATGGAAGAGGAGATCGTGCTAAAGCCCAACGATGAAGTGATGGCGATCGATTCTGCCGTGAGAGTTGAAACGTTCGCAATTTCAATATCAGGGAAGGTAACAGACGAATCGGGTCAGCCTTTACCCGGTTCAAATGTGTTGGAAAAGGGCACAACTAACGGTACGACTACTGATGGAGATGGTGCTTTTAATATAAATGTAAATGATGAAAATTCCATCCTTGTATTTAGCTTCATAGGATATACCACGCAAGAGATTCTAGTGGGCAATCAAACGACGGTAAATGTTTCACTTCAGCCTGACATTAAATCATTGCAGGAAGTTGTAGTAACGGCCCTGGGTATTGAAAAAGAATCCAAAAAGCTAGGTTATGCAGCAACGTCTGTTCAAACGGACGAACTCGTAAAACAACGGACGACGAACGTGATGGAGTCACTTGAAGGTAAAGTCGCCGGGTTAAATATCACTCCACCGGCAGCCGGGGCAGGCTCCAGTATGCAGATACGGCTGCGTGGTCAAGCTGCGTTTGCCGGAGCAAATAATTCACCACTCTTTGTAATTAATGGCTTGCCAATGGATCAGGGAGTCAGGAACGCAAACGGGGCGGGTCAGGTAGAACAGCGAGACCGCGGAGATAATTTGCAAAACATTAACCCGGATGATATAGAAAGCATGACTATTCTAAAGGGTGCAACTGCTGCGGCAATCTACGGCGCGAGGGCTGCTAATGGTGCGATTGTCATTACTACGAAATCCGGGAGTAAGAACCAGGGCATCGGAGTTGATTTTACATCCAGCTACACTACTTCACATGCATTGAATTTCATAGATGAAATTACCCAGACTGAATATGGTATGGGAACAGGTGGAGTGAGACCACAAACGCAGGGTGACGCTCAGTCATCTGGCCAGTTTGCCTTCGGCGAGAGACTCGACGGTGTCCCTACCATGAATTTTGATGGTGTTATGAGACCGTACTCTGCTTACCCTAATCGGTTATTTGATTTTTTACAAACTGGGACAAACTGGACCAATACCATCGGACTGTCAGGTGGTGGCGCCAACGGAAGCTTCCGTGTATCACTTTCCAATACGGACGCCAAAGGAATTGTACCTACCAACAAGTATAAGAAGAGGATTTTCAATGTAGGGATCAACCATGGCATCACTAAAAAACTCAAGCTGCAATTGAACGTCAACTATGCAGACGAGGACAACTATAACCCGCCGCAAATTGGCACACAAGGGGACGGTGCTATAAACTTCTTTGGAAGGATGGCTATTTCAACCCCATTGGAAGCCTTTAGAGAAAGTGCGATTGATCCTGTTACCGGCGCAGAACTGCGGACCAACGGCTTTTTGGGAACGATTAACAACCCTTACTATTCGTTGCAAAAGGGTCAATACTTCAAAGATGATAGAAATCGACTTCTTGGAACTGCCACCTTACGTTACGAGATCACGCGCTGGCTCTATGTACAAGGCAGGTTCAACTATGATAATAGCAATAGTTTCATGGAATGGAATGCGCTGAATGGTTCAGGAGCTCCTACGCTCTTTAACGGAGATGGTACGTATAGGGGCAGTTACAATCTTCGTCAAGACGTAACAACAGATATTAATGCGGACTTCCTGGTCGGTGGAAGTAAAGAGCTTGGAAAGTTTTCTGTGGATGCAAGTGTAGGTGGAAACACATGGAGAACACAGTTCCAAAGAAATGAACAGAACTCCAGTAATTTTACCGTTCCGGACCTTTACTCTCTTGCAAACGGTACATTACGGAATCAAAATATCGCGGGTTATATTTTTAACCGAACCCGTGTTAATTCACTCTATGGTTTGGCTGAGTTTGGATATAATGGACTGTTCTACCTGAACTATACGGGTAGAAATGATTGGTTCTCTGTTCTGAATCCTGACAATAACAGTAAGTTCTATTCGTCACTCTCCGGAAGTTTTATCTTCTCAGAGTTGTTGGAAAACGTGGGTTGGCTTTCTTATGGTAAACTGAGAGCTTCCTGGGCTGAGGTAGGTAGCGCAAATGGTGTGAACCCATATGAAGGCGTCCTTACCTATACCATCAATGCAAACCAATTCAATGGCCAGACGTTGGCCGGAGTTAACGGTACATTCGCTCCTAACCAATCATTGCAGCCTTTCACTGTGACGGAAAAAGAAATTGGTCTGGAAATGAGATTGTTTAACAACAAGGTGCTCCTTGACGTTGCGGCATTTGATAAAGTCACAACGGATCAGATATTGGACGTTACAATTTCCAATGCATCCGGATATGATAATTCCAAACAAAATAAAGCTTCCTTACAGAACCGCGGTTTGGAAACGCTGATCGAAGTCACCCCTTTAGAGACAGGTAATTTCAATTGGACAACTTCCTGGAACAACGCCTATCTTTCTACAGAAGTCCTCGATGTTGGCAATGATAGTGGAACTATACTGGTGCTTTACTTTAACGGTACGGGCAATGAGTTTCTTGGAGAGTTAAGGTACACCGAAGGGCTGCCCATGAACCAATTGTACACAAGAACATACAGGAGAAACAGTAGTGGTCAGGTTGTCGTAAGCGATCAAGGTCGTTTGCTCGCAACGACAGGTGCTACACCAGGGGCTGAAAAAACAAATGGGTTTCTTCCTGTCGGAAGTTCAATCCCTAAACATGTTGGTGGTTGGAATAACACTTTTACCTATAAGAATCTTAGTGTCGGGGTACACATTGACTACAAGTTTGGAGGCACGGTATTATCTTCTACACATTTAAATATGTTGAGGCAAGGACACTCTGAGCTATCTCTGGAGGGTCGTCGTGAAGGCGAGAATGGTTTAATATTTCCTGGTGTCTATGAGAGCTCCGGAGAGCCAAACACCACAGTGGTTACCAATCTGCAATCCTTCTATGCAGATTACAGAAACCTTCAGATTGGAGATCCGTTCACGTTTAAGTCAGATTTTGTCAAGCTAAGGAACATATCGGTATCGTATAATTTCACCGACGCGGTGCAAAATATTGCGGCGTTTAAGTTTGTCAAAGGACTAACATTGACAGCAGCTTGTCGAAATGTGGCCATCCTTTACAAAGACTTTCCAGGCTTGGATCCGGAAGCTATACAGTCTTCCGGCGACTTCAGAGCGGGTTATGAAAATGCATCGCTTCCCACCACTCGTAATTTCAACTTCACTTTGAATGTTAGATTCTAAAATTATGAAAACGATAAAACATTATATACTTGTAGGCGCTGCCCTTCTGTTCTCGTGGGGGTGCGATGAGGATTTTGTGGAAGTAAACACAAACCCCTATGCTGTAACGGAAATTGATCCGGGACTTCTTTTCGCCGGGGCGCAACGTACGCATCTTGGTACCTGGGCAGCAGAACATACGATTGTTCAGCAGTTTGTTAACCCATACAACCAGGGGGCTACGCTTGGCTTTAATTTTAATGAGGATATAGATGGTGTTAGTAATCCCAAGTGGGACCAATCTTATCCGACGACGATAAGAAACATGACGCAGGCCATAACGCTGTTGGGTGATGATACTGAGCGCGTTAACCTGCTAAGTATGCTTCGTATCTGGAAGGCCCAGGTATTCATGGGACTTGTGGATGGATACGGGGATGTTCCATACTTCGAAGCCGGAAAAGCTGTTAGTGAAAGTATCTTTTCTCCGGTGTACGATGATGATGCGGCTATCTACGATGACCTGTACAACGAAATCACAGGTGCGTTGGGTGCATTAGACCCTAACGCAGACTATGTATCTGCAGACCTTTTCTATGGAGAGAATAGCTCAAATCCGACCGGCAATGCAGCTGATCAAGTAGCAAAGTGGAAAAAGTTGGGCAATTCGCTATTGCTGAGGTTGGGAATGCGCTACTCAAAGGTGAATGCTACAAAGGCTCAGTCCATCGTGGAAGAAGCGTTTGCCGGTGGAGTCATGACTTCCAACGCTGACAATGCGTATGTCAAATACGACGGAACACTGTATGTGCAAGATGAAAACAACAACTTGCGAAACTTCTCTCATTTTAACTATGCCGCAGAGCCTTTTGTGGATCAACTAAAATCAACGAATGACCCACGTGCCAAATATATTTTGGCGAATTTCGAAGACCCTGGGGCTGTTGCGAATGACCCAGACCCAGATACTGATCTAGCCAATCAGTTTGGGGTCCCGATTGGAATTAACAATACAGATCTTGCGAATCCGAGTGGCCCCTATCGGGGGGCCCGCGGGGGAGGACTCAACTATTCACAGATGAATATTTGGATAGTGGCGTCACCGGCAGCGCCTGATTTCTGGGTGACGTTTGCGCAGACCTCTTTGTTACTAGCAGAGGCAGCGCATAGAGGTTGGGTTAGTGGTTCCGCACAGACATATTATAATGATGCAATCAGGGCAGACATGGAGGTGTATGCGCTCTATCCGGGCACATCTCCCATTTCTGATGCTGAAATCACTGCCTATCTTGCTGAACCTGCGGTAGCCTTCGACGCTAGTGATGCACTTGAGTTAATTAATACTCAATATTGGATCGTGAATCTTAGAAATGGGACAGAAGCTTTTGCTAACTTCAGAAGGAGTGGATACCCCGCTTTAAGCCCTAATCTTTCCAATAACAACCTGAATGGTGGATTCGCCAGGAGGATGTCTTATCCAGACAGAGAAGCTTCTTCCAATGCGCAAAACTATGCAGGTGCAGCTGCAGGCATAGGTGGTGATAACCTGTTGTCAAGGGTATTTTGGGACGCCCAGTAAATCAAACCCTTGAAATCATGACGTCTTTGCAATAAGGTTAAAAATGGACCGGGTCTTGCCGGATTACAATACCGGCGAGGCTCGTCATTCCTTACGCGAAGGCTGAACCCAAGCAGATAATGATCGGAATCGACATTCATTGATTTTGTAATTGTCTTAACCAACATTTTTTCATTTTGTATTCACCAGGTAATGCCTACTCGGCAAAAGTATACACACTAACCTCATGGACTCAAAATAGTAACAGAAATTACCTCAATCTTTCTAAATCCAACGTAAAAAAATTAACATCTATGAAACGACTACTAATTTCCGTCGGAATTGTATGTTCCCTCGGGTTTTATTCCTGCGACGACGATGACTCGGAAGGCAACGCCGGCCTGATTGCCACAGATGCCCAAATCGAAAACTTGGGAGATGGATATTCTTTTACAGAAGGTCCTGCAGTTGATAAAAATGGAAATGTATTCTTTACTGATCAGCCTAATGATATCATTTATAAGTGGGACGCAACCACTGGCGACATAACTCCATTTTTAGAGGAAACCGGTCGGTCCAATGGAATGGCCTTCGACAAAGATGGGAATCTCATCGCGTGCGCTGATATGTATGGCGAAGTATGGAAGATAGCTCCCAACGGCACCCACGAAGTGCTGGTAGATAATTACGATGGCAACTTGTTAAATGGACCAAACGATGTATGGATTAATCCTGTTACGGGAGGCATGTACATCACTGACCCAATGTTTCCAAGAGGTTATTGGGAGGATGATGATCCACGCAAACAAGGCTGGCCCCCAACACACTCGGAACAAGCTGATGTAGGCAAAGGGGGGCACGTCTATTATTTAGCTCCCGGCAGTAACACGTTGGTCAGGGTAACAACCCAATCCGAATGGGATGCTGATTCGTGGCCCAATGGAGTTGTCGGAACGCCGGACGGCAAAAAACTGTACGTCAATAAATGGGAAGGTGATAACATGGGAGGTACATGGGTATTTGATATTAATCCTGATGGCACTCTTTCCAATATGGAGAAATTTATAGATATGGGTGGCGATGGCATGTCGATGGACAACCGAGGTAACATTTATATTAGCAATAGTCTGGGAGTAAATGTCTTTGATCCAAATGGCAATAAGCTTGTCACCATATTTACCGGTGGTGGAGCAACCAATAACGTCTTTGCTGGTCAAGATGGAAGAACTTTATTTATTACTGGGCCAGTGGACAAAGTAAATTCATTAAAAATGAATGTGAGCGGTGTCGAAAAATTCTAGACGTCACAACTAATGGTTAGGTCGGAAGCAAGCCATCCCAGGAGACTGAGATGGCTTTTTTCGATTACTTATGGGCGGTGCCAAGGTCGGTTTTCCGATTCTTATTACAGCTACTGATTTGGAAAAAATGTAAGGCAAATCGGAAATGTTATTGTTTGATCTAAATCACAAGCGCACGTGGGGTGTTGTCAATGTTTGCACTTTGGATTTTTTCAATTGAAATTTGATCTACCTAATATCTTGCCATGCCACGCATAAATCCTTTACCCCCCGAACAAACAGCGTCTAGCGTAAAGATTTCGTACCAACATCATAAGGACCAGTTCAACGCCCGGATTACGAACATGAAAGCCACGCTGGGTCATTCACTCACGGCTTTTAATGCGTATATGGAATGGTATCCTCTTTATGAAGAGGTTAAGAGTATTTTAGGAAGCCGGTTGTCTCCGCTCTTTGCATGGTCGATATCCGAAGCATCCGATTGCCCGTTGTGCAGCACGTACTTTCGGAAAATTATTATTGAATCAGGTGAGTCACCCGAAGCTTTGGAACTGACCGGTGAAGAGCAGCAAGTTCTTGATTTTGGCGCTGCGATAACCCTTAAGCAAGGGAAAATTTCAGATGAAATTTACCGACCTATGCACGAGCGATTTTCCGACAAGGAAATCGTTGTCCTCACTGCTTTCGCCGGTATCATGATTGCGACGAATATTTTTAACAATGTGATTCAGACAGAAATTGATGAGTACCTTCATCCTTTCATGGAGAAATGATTATCAGCAGTGAGCGTACATGGGGAGTTGAATAGTTCGCTCAGTGCCACGCAGCCCGGTCCGAAAGCCATCAAACGTCAGGACACCGGCGATCTTTGCATTGTTTCCTTTGCGTTTATATGTGTGAACCTTGACCTTTATAACTTTCAATATTCGAAATCATGTCGCTGAACAATAAAGTTGCTTTTATTACCGGAGCTGCCCACGGTCAGGGAAGGGAAACATCTCTAGCGCGGGCGAAAGAAGGCGTGCATATTGCCGCATTTGATATTGCCAGACCATTGAACTATCCGGGCTACGCGCTGGGTTCGGAAGATGACCTGGAGTCGTTGAAAAAATCCGTAGAAGCGATTGGTGTCTCCTGTTTGATTTACCGCGGGGACGTGCGTAACGATCATGAAGTAAAGTCAGCTGTTGAAGAAACCCATAGAGAATTAAATACGATCGATATTCTTTTTAACAACGCGGGCATTTGCGCTTATGGTCTTGCTCATGAGCTTAAAGAAGACGAATGGGATGCTATGCTTGACATCAACCTGAAAGGTGCATGGCTCACGGCGCGTCACATCATACCAGGTATGATCCAACAGCGTTCGGGTGTGATCATTAATAATTCTTCTATTGCCGGTTTGCGTGGCATGAACAGGCTGAGTCACTATGCTGCTTCCAAGTGGGGCTTAGTCGGGTTAACAAAATCATGGGCGATTGAACTGGCTCCCTATTCCATTCGTGTAAATTCAATCCACCCTACGGGGGTCAATACTCCCATGAACGACGGTCTGGCCCTATTGGAGGGAAGGACCACAAAAGAGATTGCCGAGCAATCGGCTGGCAATCTGCTCGCTGTCCCCTGGATTGAAGCCGAAGATGTTGCCCGGGCCGTTGTGTATCTTGCATCCGATGCGGCACGCTTTATCACCGGCACACAATTCGTTATCGATGCCGGATTACTTACGCGCTGACGCAGACAGACCTGACCTGCGGACAAAATAAAAATAAAAAGGTACGCCGATGAGAATAAGCACGATACCAATCCCGGCTTCACGAGGCCTGGATATTATTGTATTGACAATTAGAACAGCACAAAAAAGTACAAACAATCCAGGAAGAATCGGATATCCCCACACTTTATAGGGACGATGCGATTCCGGCATTCGCCTACGTAAAACGATTACACCCAACGCGCTAGCTCCATAAAAAATGAAAGCTGCAAAAATCATCATTTCAGTAAGTTGATCGAAAGTACCGGAAAGGATTAGCAGCGAAGCCCAGATGCCATGAAACCAAAGCGCTCTAGCCGGAACGTTGAATTTGTTCACTCGTGCTGATTCCAAAAAAAATAGTCCTTCTTTTGCCATAGCATAATAAATCCTTGGATTGCTAATGATGCTCGCATGAAGGCAGCCCAGTGTGGTGATCAGGATCAGAATCGAAATAACCAACGCTCCGACCGACCCCCCGAAAACACGAACAGCCTCCACAGCAGCAATTTGATTTTCAGCCTGAAAAATAGATTTTAGTTCCGGTATTGAAAGCAGAGAGAGATAGGTGGTATTGGCTAGTAGATATAGAGCTATAACCACAAGGACACCGATGGTAAGGCTTAAGGGAACATTTCGATTGGGATCCTTGATTTCACCTGCGACAAACCCTACGGAATTCCAACCCTCATAAGCCCAAAAGGCAGACAACATAGCTGTGAAAACAGCACTTAGTTGAAAAGGCGATGTCCCGAAATCATTGATCACTGCTGATGCGTTTGCCTCATGGCTCGACAAGCCAAAGATTACTATAAGTAATATACCGCCGACTACCATCCCTAGTAATGCAGAGCTAAAGCCGACTCCTATTCGTATGCCTCTGGTGTTAAAAAATGTAAGCAAGACAATCGTTAATATTGCAGTAGCCTTAACATTGAAGCCAGCAAAGGGATAAAATATTCCGAAGATGCTTACATCAGCTAGTGATGAAACTAATTCTGGCAGAGGCGTAATCGCATGAATCGATTGAGCGAACACATAAGCCAGCGCTGACGTTGTTGTTGTTTTAATGGCCGTAAAGCATGACCAGCCATACAGAAAGGCAAAGAAACGATTGTAGATTTTTTTGAAATACACAAATTCGCCACCGGTATCGGCCAGCATTCCCGCCAACTCGGCGCTGCACAACGCACCAATTAAAGTAACTATTCCACCAAGGATCCAGCAAAAGAGAACCAATGCTGCCGAATCGACTTCAGCCGCCATGGGCGCTACTTTTTTGTAAACACCAGATCCCAAAATATTTCCTATGACTACGACAATTGCTAGTTTGAGGCCCAATGTTCGAATGAGGTCGGTACTTTTAATCGACATTAATCCTGGAAGAAGTTGAATGTTCTTATGAGCAATATAGATGTTATTTAAACTTCGGAGCGAATCACGGCGTTGTTTTGATATTTAACGTTGGGCAAAAGTGCTTGCTTCACCAACAACCCTACACCCCACTGGTACTTGCCAGCGGCCTGCGAGGCGAACAATTCTAAATCCAGGTACTTTAGCCTTCTCAATCCCTCGAAATCGAAATTGGTTCGTAACGGACAGATTTTGAATCTAAAATGAGGTATCAGTTGCCATGCTTATATAGTTGGAGAACGCATTATCATTGTAGTGATTTTGCAATCATGTTATTTGTTCTCCAATAGGTACACACCACTCAATAATCGAGGAACCCTTATTTTCTTAATCAATCTATCTCCAAAACCCTTTCTAACCCGGCCTAATGTGTTAGTGTGATTGTGGGAACAAAGGTATTTGAACTTGAATACATCATGTGCCCGACAAGTCATGTCGGCTGCGTCGAATGAATTAGACTTACTGAATTAAGATAAAGTTCTAATGAATCTCCTGGAAATGCTGAAAGTGTATTCATGTAGCCACTAATTACTGGAGCTGCAGGTGACTGAAGTAGCAAAGAAATCTTCAGCCAACAATTACTATTAGCATATTAAAGTTGAGGTTAAGTCTCTGTTAGGATTCTTGAAAATATTTTTTTAAGATTTCCTTTAAGGCTCCCATTCTGGTTTTAGAATAAAACGCTAAAGCACCTAGACCTTTTACTTTTTGAATTTGACCTTCGGAATATTCTGACGAGTAAATTATGACGGGGATGTCTTGAAATTTTTTTATCCCTTTAAGAATTTTGATGAATTCGAGGCCGCCCATTCGTGGCATATTTATGTCTGTGAAAATATAATCGGGAGTGAAATCCTCCTGAGCTAGAGTAAACAAAGCTTCTTCTCCGTTTGCTACAGCATAACAACCGGTGGTAGAAGAAATACTATGCAAAGCATCAATAAAGAATTCTCGATCCTCCGGGTCATCTTCAACTAAAAGGCAATATTTTATTTTCGAAATCATCACATTACATTTTTGATAGAAAATAGAAGCCAATCTATATTCCAAGATTGGCTTACTTAAAAATGTAGGTTACCCTATTTTAAGTTTGATGTTCAAACTTCCCTACTCAGTAGGTTCACTTTTAAGATTTATGCCGTATAGACACCCGTTTTCAATTTATCATTAAGAGTAAATGTCATTTCCACCTTTTGAAGTTTATTGCCTTTGTTCTTATCTTTCAGAAGGAGCGATATAACTGGTTCCGCTGGTCCATCCCAAAAGACCGACAAAAATGGATGCTTGCACAATTGCAATTGCTTTACTGCTCAAAAGTTTCCGTAGAAACCTATGTTCAAAAGAACGATGATGGAATAAGAAAGGCATTAATGGGAGATTAATTTTCAGTTAAAATGAAATAACTCGCCATATAAAAAAAGCCCATCAACTCTAAGATGATGGGCTGTAAACAAGTTTGAATTCCTCAACCTGTAAATGGGAACAGCTTATTTATTTCCGAAGTTAAAGTATCAAAATAAATATTACCTTAAGGAGAGATTAAAATGGCATTAAAAATAAGATCATATAAAACTATTGTATAACATCCATAAAAGTAGAAAGAATGCGATCACAAATATGATGGTGTTGCCTATTGCTTCCCTTCTTCTTTGTTTGGTTGTTCTTAGCTTCACTTGGTTTCTATTTTTGCATGAACATTTAAAGCACGTAATAAGACACCGCTGTCATTGAGATTTAAGTTATTCCAATCTTAAAAGGCAATTCCCTATCATTTCCTGTCGATTGAACAATGTGATCTTATAAATTCCAGGCGCGAGTTTATTTGTTGCAGTGTAGGTCAATTCAACCGTCTTGAATATTTCTTTCGGGTTGAGTTGAATTTTGTTATTGACGACGGAATAGCGGGCGGGCATTTGTCCATTATGGTCGACAACGGCCAATGAAGAATTCCATTCATTGATCAATAACTGGTTTCCCCCGGGGTTAATAATTTGATACGATAATTCGTCCACTTGGTTAGAAATCTCAAGACTCACTTTGATGGTCTTAGTCCTAGAAGCCTTAAATGTTAGCTTATTACTTTTTGTTAATGCCTCAGTCTTTACCTCAGTCATGCTTGGCCGCCTTAGCCGTTCTATTTCGTGAAGGTATTGCGACCGCTCACTTGAGTCATCCGAAATTGTTTTTTCCAATGAAGATGCGTATGCCAGTGCCTGATTCAGTCTGGTTTCATTACTTAACGAATCTCTTTCTAACTTTTCTTGCAGTGTTTTTATTAGATCCTTTTGTTTTCGTTCTAATGCTTCGGACGATAGTGATTTTGTTCTTTTAAGCTCCACTTCTCTGAGTGCCAATTGTTCCAGGGTGGATTCCAGGCTATTATTTGTAAGTACATATTTATCCGCAATCTGTTTTATGTGATCCTTCAATTGAATATTTTCCTTTTGTTCCGATAATTTTTCGGACAATAACAACTCGGACCTTAGCCTTTCTTCGGATAGGTCATTTTCGAGTCGCTCATGCATAACCCCTGTCACAAGGAGATAAAAAAGCATTCCTGCAAACAGAACTATCGCAAGTATTGCCCTAATATTCGGTTTTGGTTCGAGTTTAGTGCTAGACATAGAAAATTCAATGAAGTAACCAAAGACTTCTAAAGAGGGGATTAAAATGTTATTAAAACAGAATTAAAATTCTGAATCCGGTATGATAGGCAGACTGATGGTGATAGATGTCCCATATTTCTGTGAGGATGCAACATCAATTTTTCCGCCGTGAATTTTTACTATGCCTTTTACCATTGAAAGTCCGATACCGTGGCCTTTGATGTTCTTTGTATTGCTTCCGCGGAAGAAAGGATCAAATATATTTCGAATCTCTTCGGGCGGAATGCCAATTCCCGTATCCTTAAATTCAATCAATTGCCCAAATTTTGATGCTCGAATGTAAATGCTGGTTGTTTGATTTGAGGAATATTTGCACCCATTTTCGATAAGATTGGAGAGCGCAATTCTTATTAACTGCTCATCTCCTTTGATTGTTAGCTTTTTCTCATCATCAAGATTTTCATCCAGGTCAATATTTATAATAAATGCAGGATGGCGCTTTGAAAAGTCTTCTTTCACTTGCCAAAGCAATTCATCTATCCTGACAAGAGACATGGTCTTATTTTTTTCTCCAGAGGCTGTTTGTGCTAATAACAAAAGGCGGTTGGAGAGGTCATTTAGATTCTTGATATCTTCTAAGACAGAATGGATTACAAGCTGGTATTCTTCCGGCGAGCGCGTCTTCAACAAAGTCACTTCCAACTGTCCAGTTATGGCTGTGAGCGGGGTTCTGAGTTCGTGGGAAGCATTGGCTATAAAGTTTTTTTGCGCAATAAAAGAAGATTCCAACCTCGACAGCATGCTATTGAATGTCTGCGCAAGTCTGGCAATTTCGTCTTTGCCGTTACCTTCGTCCACTCTTAAATTTAAGCTGGTGATGGAAATTTCGGAGACTCTATCCACTACCGAAGCAATAGGTTTTAGAGCCCGGCCGGCGTAAAACCAACCCGATATTGACACGATTACAATACTTATGGCAAACACTGTAAAAAGTATAAAAATAAGATTCTTTAGTCTTTTAAAACCAAATGTATCAGTAGCTGCTGCGATGACCACAAATCGGTCATACTGACCCTTGAAAAGGAAACCCAACACTTCATACTCGTCTTGAACGTACCGTATTTCATCCTCCAGTCTTATTTTGTCAAGCAAATTGGTGTCAACCCTAATAACATTCGCTTCGTCCGTGCTAAACAATACGGTATCCCTGTAATTGTAGATTATTATTTTTTCATTAGGTAGGCCAACAGGATTGTCCTGTTCTATCTTTCGCAACAATGCAGCGTCTACTTCGTCAACTTCGATTAGAAGTTTGGAGGTATTGTTCGCTTTGTTAAGTAGGCGGCTGTAGAAGTCTTCTCTTCGGTAATCAGCAGACAAAATGTAAATAAGAATAGACGACAATAGGAAAATAATAGCAGCTATTAATATAAATCGTAATGTTAACTTCGTGCGAATGTTCATGATTCTTGAATTACATATCCAAGACCAATCCGGGTTTGTATCAATTTTTTTGAAAAGTCTTTATCTATTTTTTTTCTTAGAATATTGACATAAACCTCCACCACATTTGTTCCGGTATCAAAAGTCACATCCCAGACATGTTCTGCAATTTCTGGGCGGGATAGGACCCGGCCTTTGTTTCGCATCAAAAATTCAAGCAACGAAAATTCTTTTGCCGTTAAAGAAATTATCTTCTCGCCTCTGACAGCTATTTTTTTCTCGATGTCCAATTCAAGGTCGGCGACAATTAAAACAGTTGCCATTTGGTGAGGTTGCTGCTTAAGTTGTGAACGTTTTGTCAAAGCCTTGATCCTGGCAATTAATTCTTTAAATTCAAAAGGCTTAACCAGGTAATCATCTGCACCCGAATCAAATCCAGTAACCTTGTCTTCGGTCGTGCCTAATGCCGTTAGCATCAATATGGGCATCTCGGGCTTCAAACTTTTGATTCTCTTGCAAAGTTCTATTCCATTCGTTATTGGAATGATCACGTCCAATAGAATCAAATTGTATTCATTGTTTAACACCAACTTTTCACCGGTGTATCCGTCGTAAGCAAGGTCGATAGTATATCCCTGCTCCTCAAGACCAGCCTTAAGAAATGCGGCAACTTTTTGTTCATCCTCAACAACCAGTATGTTCATATCCGAGATCGTTTATATGTTATGTATCATCTATTAACTGGCTAAGAATTAGCGTCATATTTCAATTTGATAAAGATAGTGCTGTTCTTGGTTTTATCGGTAGGGATTAGGTTGAAACGTCAACAAATCGCTTCTTGCTTGTCACAGGCTATAATTGTAGAGATACGTTGATTTCGACAGCAGGTAAAATGCAAAGACGAATGATGTGCAGATGCATTAATTGAATTACGCTACAGACCAGACCGGTGATACCCTGACAGGAATTTGGATTTATTATTTCCGGAACTGATCAAAAATAAAACTGAAACGTTGGGGTATGATTCGTTTATGATTTTAAATTGAGGCTGATTGCTATGAGTATTTTCTTTGAAGACATGAAAAAAATTGCAGACTGTTCAAAAACAAGTCTTATCATTGCTTTTTTATGGATTGGGGTCGTTAGTTGTCAGAGCAAAAAAGAAACCTCACTCCTTCAATTACTCTCACCTGAACAGACTGGAATACATTTTACAAATCAGCTTTATGAAGACGAAAATCTGAACATCCTAACCTTTGAATATTTCTACAACGGCGCTGGTGTTGGTGTCGGTGATGTAAACAATGATGGATTGCCGGATATTTTCTTTTCGGGAAATATGGTAAGCAACCGACTATATCTGAATAAGGGAAATTTGCGGTTTGAGGACGTTACAAAATCCTCCGGACTTACGACTTTGGGTAAGTGGGCCACAGGTGTCGCCATGGTAGATATAAACCAAGATGGGTGGCTTGATCTCTACGTCTGTTACGCAGGACCATTCGCGGCCCCGCATCAGCGTGCTAACGAATTGTATATCAATAATGGTAATAACACCTTCAGTGAAAAAGCATCTGAATACGGTTTGGCGGATACAGGGCATTCAGTGCAGGCTGCATTTTTTGATTACGACATTGATGGAGATCTTGATGTCTACATTCTCACGAACACTACAGATGAAACGGGTCCTAATGTTATTCGACCGAAACGTCTGAAAGGTGAGATGGTCAATACAGATCGATTGTACCGAAACAACGGTAACAATACTTTTTCAAACGTCTCACACGAGGCTGGCATCTCGATAGAAGGCTATGGCTTGGGGGTATCTGTCAGTGATATCAATACTGACGGATGGCCTGACATTTTTGTATCAAACGACTATCTGTCGAACGATCTATTGTACGTCAACAATCAGGATGGAACGTTTACGAACAGAGCGGACGAATACTTTAAACATACGAGCTATTCGGCTATGGGAAATGATATTTCCGACTTCAACAATGATGGCTTGGTAGACATCATCGAGGTAGACATGTTACCACCGGACAACGAAAGGCAAAAACTAATGTTTGGCTCGACGAGTTATGACCGGTATCGTTCGGAAATGCGGGTTGGATACACACCGCAGTTTATGCGCAACACGCTCCATTTAAATTGCGGTACAGACGTTCATGGACATCCTTGCTTTAGCGAAATCGGTCAGCTTGCTGGTGTTCATGCAACCGACTGGAGCTGGAGCGCTTTGTTTGCCGATATGGATAACGATGGGTGGAAAGATTTGCTCATTACAAACGGGTATCCAAGAGATATTACCAACCGCGATTTTGCCAGTTACAAGGCCCAGGAATTCATACACGGCGGGTACGATGAATCTGTCAAGAGAAGGCTCTTAAAAGCTATTGGAACCCTCGAGGGCGCCTATATTCCGAATTTTGTTTTCAGAAATAATGGCGATCTCACTTTTTCCGACCAATCTTCTCATTGGGGTTTTACGCAACCTTCCTATTCCACGGGTGCGGCATACGCTGATCTTGATAACGATGGTGATCTCGATTATGTAACAAACAATACCAATGCACCTGCCTCGATATTCAAGAATCAAGCAAGTGAATTATTCAGCAATCACTTCTTGCGCGTTTCACTGAAAGGACCGCCATTAAACGAAATGGGGTACGGTGCCCGTCTACGCATCTACACTGCAAACGGCACTATGCAACATATAGAGCAGTCTCCTTTCCGGGGTTTTCAATCATCGGTCGAACAGCAACTCCATGTCGGTCTTGGGAAGACGGACAAGATAGATTCATTGCTGATACTATGGCCGGATCAACGATCTCAGAAACTGACGGATATTGCAGCGGATCGTACAATCACTTTGAAATGGAGTGAATCACAAAAGGACACACATTATCAAATTGCCACGCGGAAGCTCGACAACGCAATGAAATTTTTTTTACCAGGGGCTAAGGGCACGGGAATACAATACCGTCACGAGGAAACAGAGTATGTTGATTTTAAGATTGAGCCTTTGCTTCCACAAAAATATTCGCAAGGTGGACCTGGCATTGCAGTCGGTGATATTAACGGCGACGAGTTGGAAGACTTTTTCGTAGGTGGAGCGTTTAATCAGCCAGGCCAATTTTTTATTCAACAACAAGACGGCCGTTTTTCGAATAAGGCGATTACAATGGAGCAAAAGCTTGAAGAGGATATGGGTGTTTTATTTTTTGATTCAGACGACGATCAGGATACTGACCTATACATTGTAAGCGGGGGAAACGAGTTTGAAAATGGATCACCATATTATCAACATCGTTTGTATATCAATGATGGAAGCGGAAATTTTCTACAGAAGCAGAACGCTTTACCCATTATAAATACCAGCGGTTCGTGCGTAATTGCCGCAGATATTGACAGTGACGGAGACCTGGATCTTTTCACTGGCGGGAGATTGACTCCCCATGGCTACCCAAAGGCCGGTACAAGCTGTATACTACAAAATAACAATGGAATTTTCACGGATATCACAGACCAACTAGCCCCGGAGCTGAAATACATTGGTATGGTAACGGCAGCGTTGTGGACAGATGCAAACAACGACGGTCGCGTAGATTTAATGGTGGTAGGTGAGTGGATGCCCCTTACGTTGTTTTTGAACGATGGCCAACAGCTTCACAAGCAGGACGTATTCTCGCATTCTGCCGGTTGGTGGAACAGTATTGTTGCTTCTGACTTCGATTCGGATGGAGACACTGACTACATGATTGGCAACCTTGGTCTGAATTCAAGATACAAAGCAACTGTCATGGAGCCTGTGACTTTGTTTACTTCGGATCTGAACAAAGATGGGGTTTCCGATCCAATCCTGTCGCACTATATCCACGGCGTCAAACGTCCAGCTCACCCTCGTGATGATATTTTAACGCAGTTACCTTCTTTCAAGAAGAAATACCCGAGTTATTCAAGTTACGCTAATGCTACACTCGACCAACTTATGGGCGATGCCAGGCCAACCGTTTTACGTTGTGACATCCTCGCGTCTGTCTATGTTGAAAACAAAGGTAATGGTGAATTTGAACCAAGACCTCTTCCAACAGAAGCCCAATTTGCGCCGGTATTTGGTATGGTAGCAGGAGAATTTACAGGAGATGATTTTGAAGACGCTGTTCTGGTAGGTAATTCCTATTCTCCGGATGTACTTACGGGTAGATATGACGCGTTTAAGGGACTCCTATTGCAGGGAGACGGTGTTGGAAACTTCAGACCCCTTTCAATGAACGAAAGCGGTATTTCGATATGCGGTGATGCAAAAGGCTTGGCGCTTCTAAGATCGGCCGATAAAAGGATGCTTTTGCTGGCAACTCAAAATAACGATAGCCTTGGAGTGGTGGTAAGCCAATTCAAACAAAATCGGCTTTCGAAATTTAACCCTACAGATTTTTATGCTGTCGTTACAAATTCCAAAGGTTGCAAGTCGAAGCATGAACTTTACTATGGTAGCGGCTATCTTTCGCAGTCATCAAGATCATTGCGATTACCGGACGATGCACAGTCTGTTGTAATATTTGATTTCGACGGTACGTCTAGAGAGGTGTTGCGGCCTGCAATTTCAAAGCAATGATCCATATTACCATGACGGAGAAATTCGGTTGTTTCATTCTTCCGAGCAGAGGACCTGCGATTTGATTAGGCCTCAAAGAAGGAAATGCTCCATGCACGAAAAAATTAGCTTACAGCCAATCGATATTAACAAATCAAAGTAACAGACTTTTGATCTAACATTTTAATAATTGACTTTCGAAAGATACTTGATTTCATAGCGCTGCTGGTTGGTCCCTTTGAAAAGTAGTAACTTCTCTTTTTTTAAGACCATTTGAGTGTCATTCAACATTAAGATTTGCAACGCGTCGATCCGTTTATCATCCAGTGTTGTATATGTTAGAGAGTCATCATTCACATTGTACATGAAATACCTGAACTCATTGTCTGCCGTCATCCTTAGCCTACCGTCAGTCTGAAAGTGGTACAATGGCTCATGGCCAGGATTCATGATATCAAAACCGTTGTAAAAACTGTAAACAGAGTCGACCTGCCAGGAACCGTGTAAGTCATTTATGTTCCTGGAATCACATCCCGTTAACAGAAATGTTGTGGATACTATGGATACAAGTAATTTCACTTTCATTTAAGGAATTCCACTGCCCTGGTCGGATAAAAGCATTTCGATTTCAACTGTGAAAACGAGTAAGTTAGCGCGGCAAGACCACGCTAACTATACCCAACCCAAACTGTGTATGAAACAGTCAATAATTTTCATTCTGCACCAAGACTCCATTGCTGATATCAATTTCCCGCTGTGGTATGGGAAAATAATAATGCTTTGGCTTCTGAAAAGTTCTTGCTGGCTTTAGTGGGCCGCGATCATTACTATAATGTTCAACGATGTCAATGATTCCAGCTTTATCCCACCGCATCAAATCCTGATGCCTTTCATTTTCACCAGCAAGTTCAACTCGCCTCTCGTGAATAATATCAGATATACTGGCATTAGTAACAGGATCAAGTCCATTCCTTTTCCGAACTGCATTCAGTTCCGCGTCACCATTCTGACCTAGCCTTATTTTTGCTTCGGAAACAAGTAGATATACATCTGCTGACCGAAGGATAGGCGCATTTTGGTCGGCATTCAGACCACCGTCTTTCCACGATGCGAACTTCCGGAAGTGGAAGCCTGAAGTTGAAAGATCAGGCGTGTATTCCTGCAATCCGAGATCACCACCCAGGTCAACCATATCCCCAACCTGGAATACAGTATATTGGAGCCTTGGATCGCCGGTTTCAAACTCGTCGATCAGGTCCTGAATGGGTTCTCGGAAATCCCAACCGCCCCATGGTCTTGGCGTTGTGTAAATTTGTGGAGTGTTGTCCGTAGTCCAGTTGCTAGTGTATTGCATTGAGAAAAGAATTTCAGGATTATTCTCAGTGTCTATCTTGAAGTTGTCCTCAAAACTGGGTGCAAGTGCGTAGGCGGGATTTTGAGTAACTTTTTCGCCAGCTTCAATAGCTTTTTGAAATTGCTCTGTATAAATGTAAAACTTGGCCAGGAATCCATAAGCAGCACCCTGTGACACGCGCCCCAAATTATCCGGATCGGATTGATATGATATCGGAAGCAGTTCAGCTGCTTTGGTAAAGTCTGCTTCGATCTGGGCTGCAACTTCTGCTAGTGTTGCTTTCGGTTTGTTAAGGTCGCCGCCGAGCACATCTTCCTCGACAAAGATGGGTACCTCGCCGTGCACGAGATAATGTCTCCAGTAGCTGAAGCCTCTCAAAAAATAAGCCTCACCCAAACTGCGATTTTTTAGTTGCTGATCCATTTCTACTACCGGTGCATTGATCAGAACGGCATTGGCTCGTGAAATCATTTCGTAACGCCATTTCCAGGTATCGATAAGCTTGGGATTACTGGGGTCGTATGTAAAATATTCTATTGCCTGATCTTCTGCGTGATCGCCCGCACGCCACATATCGTCAGACTGAATATCCCAGGTTCGCTCAAAATGGCCGAAGTAATTTTCCTGAAGTAATGGCTCATAGATCGCATTAACAGCGGAGACAACATCGTCGCCATTTCTCCAGAATGTCTGATTGGTTACCTGACCATAAGACGTTGATTCAAGGATATTGTCATCGCATTGAACATACATAAGCATGATAAACAAAAATGATCCTGCTGCTTTTATTGTTCGTTTCATAGTGGTTATCATTTAAATTTTAAAAGGAAACTTGAGCTCCTATAGTCCATGTCCGTGCTTGGGGGTATTGTGCATAATCAACATTGACTTGCCGGTTCCCGTCCACGAAGCCAAGTTCGGGGTCCATGCCGTTGTATTTGGTAGTAATAAACACATTCTGCCCTGTGATATAAAAGCGTGCCTTTGATAGATGAACCGATTCAACAATTCTCGTGGGCAACGTATATCCCAACGTTAAGTTCTTCAGCCGGAAGAACGCCCCGGATTCGACAAACATATCTGACGTTCGATGATTCAAATTATCGCGTGCGGTAGTCATGCGTGGGACTGAGTTGCTCGTTCCTTCTCCATTCCATCGGTTGATGGTTTCAGCGTACATGTTAAATGGATATGTCGGGTCAATTCCCTGCATCCGGTCTGCATTGTAAATATCGACGTTAGCGACACCTAGAAAGAAGAGCGTCAGGTCGAATCCTTTGTACGCTACGCTGGCATTAAGTCCATAGGTTACTTTTGGTTGCGGACTTCCTATTATCGTGCGGTCTTTATCGTCAATCAAGTGATCACCATTCAGATCCAAGAAACGAACATCGCCCGGCTGTATCAGCCCATCTTGACGTCGTGGATCGTCAGAAATATTGGGGTCATTGCTGATTTCTTCAGCATTTTGATATAGGCCATCAGTGCGCCAACCGTAAAACGTACCAATGGGATTACCCTCGTATGTTCTGGAAATTTCAGAGCTGCTTCGGCCGTAAAGCTGTGATGCTAAAAAGTTACCGTTATAAAGTCGGGTCACCTTATTAGTAATAAAGGTCGCATTGCCACTCAATGAATAAGAGAAATCGTTTAAGACTTTGCGATACGAGAGTTCTATCTCAAGACCCTTATTTTCAAGCTCACCCACATTCTGACTTGGTATAGCGGCTGTTCCATTGGAACCGAGCGACGGCGGGGACAACAACATATCCTTTGTCTTCTTAATGAAGTAGCTGACAGTAGCCGTTACTTGATCCTGGAGAAATCCTGATTCAAAACCGAAATTTGTCATTTCAGCGCGCTCCCATGCCACATTTGGATTTGCTATTGAGCTTTGTGCAGCGCCGTCTGTCTGATTCCCACCAAACGAGTACCGATAGCTTCCTGTTGTAATCAACGCCAGATATTGGAGGCTTGGAATACTTTGATTTCCAAGTTGTCCCCAGCCACCTGTAAATTTGAGACTGCTGACGACATTCGTTAGGTTCTTAAAGAAAGGCTCTTCAGACATCCTCCAACCCACTGAGAACGCGGGGAAGTTTGCCCATCTGTTATTCGGACCAAACTTGGAAGACCCATCTCTTCTGAATGTAATGGTGGCCAGATATTTATTGTTGAAGTCATATGTTGCTCTTGCAAAAACGGACTGGAGCGCATCGTATGTTCTGACGACGCCTACGAAACCTGCAGCCGTTGCATTTTTGTCTGGGGTAAGATAACGCTGGCTCGGATCTTTACTTGGCAAGTTGAACGCCCGTGTTCTGGAGAACATATCGTCAAATGTTTGTTGCGAGTAACCTCCTAAAATGCCGACTGTATGTTTTCCGATTTCCTTGTCGTAAGAAAGAAAATATTCCTGCAGAAGTGAATAATTCTTGTCGTTGGTAACGGTAAGTGAATTATTAGGTGTCGTTCGGATCTGATCAAGAACCCTAATATTAAATTCTCGATAGTCGCTAAATGTAACGTCAATGGCAATGTTAGCCCTTGCGCGGAAACCTTTGAGGATCTCAAGGTCGCCATTAACACTACCTAAGATACGCGTTCGTGTGTCAAGTTTATCCTGGGTGTCGACAGTGAAAATGGGGTTGTTAATATCACCAAACTCAGAATTAATTTGGGATGTACTGTAGCTGCCATCTTCATTTTTCACAGGAAGACCAGGGTTGAACCGGATCGCGCTCCATACCAATCCATCCTGGGCGGACAGCGTATTCGGTAAAGATCCATTTTGATTCGTGATCTGGAGATTTTGTCCGACTTTAAACTTGTTGCCAATCCTATGATCAGAGTTTATTCGAAGACTGTACCTCTTAAAGAATGAATTGCTGATCATTCCCTTTTCGTTGTAGTAGGCACCTGAGATGGCGAACGATGATTTTTCACTGCCACCGCTAATCGACAAGTCAACATTGCTGACAGAGCCCTGACCAAGGAGCTCATTTTGCCAATCCGTCCTTTGTGTTTGATATTCGGGGTCTTCCCAAATTTCAGCAATTGGAATTCCATCATTGATATAGCGCTCGCGTTTTAACATTGCCAGTGTCGACGCATCCAATACGTCGACGGACTTAATCCTGTTGGATACGCCGGCATATCCATTGACGCTCATTTTCAATTTGTCGCCAAATTTTCCGCGCTTAGTAGTGACGAGAACAACGCCGTTTGCAGCCCGTGTGCCATAGATAGCGGAGGCGGAAGCATCTTTTAGTACTTCCATAGATTCAATATCATTCGGATTGACGTCATTTAGACCACCGGCAGGAACACCATCGATTACAATCAGCGGGTTGGCATCATTGACGGTACCTGTGCCGCGAATCCGAATCGTTCCGGCATCTCCAGGCGCACCTCCATTGCGGACTACGTTTACCCCTGCAGCACGCCCTTGTAACGCCTGCTGGGGAGTCGATATCGGAAGGTTTGCAAAATCCGATCCCCGAACAGAAGAAATAGAGCCCGTGACATCTTTTTTTTCTTGTGTGCCATACCCGACGACAACGACCTCCGAAAGTGTTTGCGTATCGGCGACAAGTGTAACGTTAACCACGGTCTGGCCATTCAATGAAACCTCTTGTACAACAAAACCAATAAACGAAAAAACGAGGACAGATTCGTTGGAAGGCACGTTCAGCGAAAATTTTCCCTGACTATCTGTAACCGTACCATTGGTTGTACCTTTCACAACAACGTTTACTCCTGGAAGTGGAGAACCATTTTCCTCATATACCGTGCCCGTTACAGCTACCTCATATATCGAACTCTTATTGTAAAAAGGCGAAGGACTTAAGGAGACGATAGACGGGGACTGGCCGGATAAGAAGGTAACGTTACTCGATTGACCGGGCTCTTCCGGGGGAATCAGTGTTATCTGTTTCTTTTTGATAGTATATCTAATGTTTGTGCCGTTCAGCAGCTCATCAAGCACCTCATTGATGTTGTCGCTTTTGATTGTGACAGTCACCATCCTTTGTGCACTCTTCAGTCGGCTGTGATTCACAACAAAATGGTAGGGTGTCTGTCTTTCGATTTCCTTTAAGGCGATTCTCAAGGAGACTTCTTTCAGGTCTAGCTCGATGAATTCCAGCGTCCGATCTGTTTCGTGCGCCTGACTAGTACCCGGCAGTGCAGATAGCATGAACGTCGCCAGAGCGATGTATTTCAGTATAATTTTCAAGTAAGCTGTGGTTTGACTTCTTATTCCGTAAACAATTTTCATAAAGTGATGGAATTAATGTTTCTATTCATATAAAACGATTTCATCTTTTTCAACCTTTGCCTTGAGCTGAGAGGATAATTTTATCATCTCCAACACCTCATCAAGATCCTCGTGTTCAATGGTCATTGTTATCATTTCATGCTTTGCTCTGGGGCTTTGTAACGTTATTTTGACTTTATATCGATTCTCAAGCTTAGCAAGGATGGTGCTTAGCGGAACATTATCAAAGACAAGTTGCTCTTCTTTCCATGCGCTGAAATTTGATGGGTCCACCTTCCGCACAACGATATCGTTGTGCTCTGTGCCTACGATGATCTGGTCACCGGGGGTCATCGTAAAAGATTTATTACTGCCTTCAACATAGAGCTCGACCTTACCTTCCTCGAGCGTGGTTTTGGTGTTCGAATTTTTGTTGTAAGCCTCGACATTGAATCTTGTTCCTTTCACATGCACCTGCATATTTTCGGTCCTAACAATAAATGATTTACCGCCTTTTTTGACATCGAAGAAGGCTTCCCCGTTTAATGTGACTTCGCGCGCAGTCTTGTTAAACTCGGCACCGTACTCAATAGAACTACTGGCATTTAACCATACCGTTGAGCTATCGGGCAATAGGATTTTGGTATTATTCACTTCGGAACTCCTTACAATGGTGCCTCCTTGCTGACCCCCGCTGTGAGGAAAAAGATTGAAGAGCACAGCTCCTGTGACGGCAAGAAGACAAACGGTGGCTGCCACCTTCAAAGCTGTAAAATAAAGGCTTCTCTGGCGGGAGGTAGTGACGTCAGACGGTTGATCAATTATTTTTGACACCTTCTCCCATGCGTTCTCAACCATAGGATGGTTAAAGCGATGGAGTGTTACCGTCGCATGAAATGTATTGTTCATTTCATCGAAGAATTGACGGTTAGCCTCGCTTTCCTCTAACCAGTCTTGAAGAATTGATACTTCTTTATCAGTTGCAATGCCTTCTAAAAAGTGAAGTATTATTTCCTTGATGTGCTTTTGATCCGGATTCTTTGGAGTCATAATGCAAGTACAGATAAGCCTGCTGATGACCCCTACGCAACTGATAGGTTTATTTTAGAATTGACAAAATTAACAATACGGTAATATACTCCTTTAACTCTAATCTCAATCGCGTTAAGGCGCGTGACATTTGAGTCTCAACGGTTTTTATGGATATATCCAGGCGTTGGGCTATTTCCTGATACTTGAGCCCCTCTAACCTGCTAAGCTCAAAGATTCTTCTGCAGCCATTTGGCAAATGTTCCAAAGCGTTGGTCAGATCTTTCTCAAGATCATTTGCTACCAATTGCTGAAACGCGTTATCGGTCTCGGTTGATTTTACAACGTAAAGGTACCACAACACTTTAGCATGTTTCGCCTTAGTGGTTCGGGATTCGAGCAAATTCATGCACCTGTTTTTTACCGAGATGAACAAGTAAGAATTCAGGGACTGACTTTCGTCTATCCTGTCATGATGCCTCCAAAGGTTGATGAAAAGTTCTTGAACAATTTCTTCGGAATCGTCCATGTCATTAAGAAATTTTTGTGCGTATGCACACAGCTTAGGATACTGACGCCTGAACAGTAACTCAAAACTGGGTCTGTGTCCCTGTTTAATATTCCGGGCCAGTTCGATATGTTCAGAATCAGATCTCACGCTAGGACAGGAGTCTTTAGTATACTGGGATTTTTAACGCCGCAGAAGAATTCTTCCCGCTGCAATGTTTCGAACTTGGGAAAATAAAAATTTTCCATCAAAGATTTTTCATGGCTTATTTACGAAACCGTTTTCGTGAGGAGTTAACTTAGCACCGATATTGTGTTCGGATACCTGTTAAACAATTTACAGAATTCCCTTAAGGCTGTCTAAAAAACACTCAGTCGAAAATGGCTTTTCGCTTCAGTTGATTCAAAAAAGTCGCCAATACGGTGTTGAATCGCACGTACGGCCATGTCAGATAATATCCTGAGTAGGCGCCAATGATGTTGTATCCTAGCTATATGCTGACCGGTTAGCCTTTTTTTAAATCAGCTATTGCACCTTAAACTCACAGATTACGGACAAAATCCTCAAGGGAGTCTTCTTCCTGTAAAGCTATTTTCTTTTTCAGACGGTACCTGGACTTTTTAACGCTTTCCGATGATATGCCCAATGTATTTGCAGCTTCTCTGAGCGAAAAATTCAATTTGATCAGTGCAGAAAGCCTCAATTCAGAAGCTGTAATGTCAGGAAATTTGTATCGCAGGCTCGCAAAGAAATTCGGATAGACTTCTTCAAACGTCTTCTTGAATTTTTCCCAGTCCTCCTCAGTAAGGATTGTCGCGTTGAGCATCTTATTGAAATTTATCACGCGTTCGTCGCTGGTAGGGTGTCCTTTCTTTAAGGATTCGATTTCATGACTCAGTTGACTTATCAACTCCGATTTTTCATGCAACATTTGCGTGTACACATTGAGTTGCAGCTTTTTAGCTTCAAGCAGCGCTTGATTTTGCGAGGCAAGCTCTTCCCGGTGGCTGTTTAATTCGTCGTTTTGTGCAGTGATCTCCTCATTTTGTGCAGTGATTTCTTCGTGCTGCAGTTGAAGAGTTCTGTTGATATTCTGGATTTCTTTTGTTCGCTCGAGCACCGCTTGTTCAAGTTCTTCCTTCTGTGAGGCCAGATATTGTGCTTTTTCCATTTCGGCCATTCTAAGCTGCACTTCGAACTTAAATTTCTTATGGGAATAGTACGTCGTAATGAGCAATGTTGGGATTGAGATAAAAAGAAGAATAGTCTGAATTATGTAATTATTTTGCGAAGCTCTTATTTGTCTCGCCTGAGCAGTACGAACAATCTCATCTTCAAATTTGTGAACATTCCTGGTGAATCTTTCATATTGCAACCACAGAAAGTAACCCTTATCCTGATCACCAAGTCTTTTGAATTCATCCATTTGGTTGGTTTGGTATAAATTCAACAATTTCAGGTTAAGATTAGCATATGAGTTTATCGAGTCACGCAACATATTAAACTCATCAAGGGGGTATGCCTGCTTTTTTAGTGCGTCTTCAATAATAGCCATCAAAGAATCCTTTTGCTTGATAGCAACATGCAGTGGATATAGGTATTTGGTGTCATTGAATAAAGCATAGCTTCTTAACCCAAGATCCAAATTGTGGATAATAATAATGGCGAATTGAGACGATGTGGTCTTAATGTTTTCGGCTTCGTGCCGAAGGCGCCTGTTTTCTTCTATGATCCTGTTGTTTGCTTGGGTGAGAATGAAATGACAAATCAACAGGATTATTATTGTTGCAACGGCAGCGCGAACAATGCGGATGCTGATGTTTTCCAAAGGATAGCTGTTTGTCATTTCGCGAATGAGCACCGAGCAAGGGGAAGTGCTTCATTTACAATTGCTTCGTGTGATGTCTACCTTATCGTCTACCTTAATGGCTACAGTTTTGTCGCGTGTCTTAATAGTTTCTTCTGCAATAAGTTAGCAAATTTTGCAGATCAAATTGCGGAAGTATGGAGATCTCCGAGAACACAAACTCAAAAAGACATCCAGGCAGGGGTTTTTTCAAAAACTATACGGATGCTATCGTATCTAACATTCGCATGGCTGTCCTTGACTGTAAATGCAAAATTACGTGGGTAAATGCAAAATTTTGCGAGCTTCTCATGTACGACGAATCCGAACTCCTCGGAAAGCCAGTGAGCGAATTAAATTTGATTTGTTTTAATTCCGAGGATTTTAAGGAGATACACTCTATCATTTCTACTGGGCGCTCCTGGTCCGGTGAAATTGAGAGCTGCAAGAAAGACGGTACCGTCATTTGGCTGAAGACTAATATACTACCCATAATCGGTAAGGATGGTAAGGTGTGTTCCTACCTGATTTTAACATCCGACATTACGGCCATAAAAACGGCAATGCATCAGAAAAATCTGATCATGGCGAACTTAGCCCGCAGTGAGGCCCGGTATCGTGCCCTTGTGGAAAACCAACGTGATCTTATGTCACTGTGCAATTCCGCGGGCGTCCGTCTCTTCGTAAATGAAAAATATTGTGAGTTTATGGGTATGGCTGAAAAGGATCTTGTTGGGACTAATATTCTAGAACTACCCTTTGGAGGCTTGTCCCCGGAATTGGTGTCCAAGGTGCTCGAAATGACGATTCAGAATAGCGAGGTATCAGGTATTTTTCGTTTGGTAAACTCTAAGGGGGAACAAGTTTGGGTGTCCGTTTTTGTGCGCGGCATTTTCGACAGTTTCGGTAATCTAATTGAGATACTAACGATTGGGCGAGATGTAACTGAACTGAAAAATGCCGAGATTGAACTAAGTAAGTACGTTGAAGACCTTGAGCGAATTGCTTTCATAACGGCACACAAAGTAAGGGCACCTATCGCCTCTATGCTCGGACTTGTAGAATTATTGCGATTAAATGCGATCGACTCCGATCAGTGGGGTAAGGTGTTTGGGAGTTTTGATAATTGTCTCAGGCATCTCGATTTATACACGCAAGAGCTTGGTGCATTTATCAATCTACGACAATCGGGCAGTACATAGTCCACAGATTCATATCGTCCTATCTTGTCCAGATCAAGCATTTCTATGTATCCCTGCCTAAGGTTGATTGGCTTCGGCCCGCGAAAGTCAAGTTTGCCATAAGTTCTTTTGCTGCTTCCGGCAATCATCATTGCTTATGTGAGGTTGAATGAAATGTCAAAATATGCATGGAAGCAGGATTCTATCAGTGACGAGAACTACTTCAGGCCCGATACCACCGCTCAGGTTGTAACTGTTTCCGACACGCGGCAGAGCACAATCCGAGGCAGGCACCGCACGACGGCGACACGCATGCCGATTTCAGAGGCAACACCGGGAGGTGTGGGACTGGCGAAGTAGTACCCAGTTTTTCTAGTCCCGCGGGTGCCATGCTGTACGGTGGTCATTCTGCTTTCCCCCAGCATTTAAGAGTCGCAAAAAAAATTAGGAAAGTGAATTCAGCAATGATAGTTTGCAAAATAGAATTATGCACAGACTTCTACGTTTTTTATCCCGTGCCGGACTGGATGGTTTCTCTTTGCTTATTCTGGTTACAGTTGTATTTGCATGGCTCTTTCCCGAAGCAGGCAGCACAGATAGTCCACTGCATCTCAAACAAGTAGGCAATGTTGGCGTAGCCTTTATCTTCTTCTTTTATGGCTTGAAGCTTGACCCAGCTAAGTTGCTTGCTCAGTTGGGCCACTGGAAAATGCATCTGCTCATTCAGTCGACAACGTTCATTATATTTCCACTTATAATTCTGTTTTTCCGCAGTATCTTTTACACCCCCGAATCTGACCTTTTGTGGGTCGGCACATTTTATCTTGCAGCGCTCCCTTCGACGGTTTCTTCCTCTGTGGTTATGGTTTCAATCGCGGGCGGCAATATCCCCGCGGCAATATTCAATGCCAGTATATCAAGCCTCATCGGAATATTCCTGACACCAGTATGGATGAATATTTTTGTCAGCGCTAACGATCTTTCCGCAAGCGATTTGTCAGGTGTGATAATTAACCTTTGTTTCCAGGTTCTGCTTCCCGTCGCCGCTGGCCTGGCTCTTCATAGCCGACTGGGATTTATTGCTACACGTTTCAAAAATCAATTGCGCTATATTGACCAGGCAATAATTCTGCTCATTGTATTTCGCGCATTTTGTGATTCTTTCCTGAACAATATGTTTGATGGATATTCGATCACGGAACTTGTAGTACTATCAGCACTGATGCTTTTGTTCTTTTTCGTGATGCTCGCCGTTATGCAGCTGCTTGCAGTCCGAATGGGATTTAGCAGAGAGGACCGCATTACGGTGATTTTCTGCGGTTCAAAAAAATCGCTGGTCCAAGGCGCCGTAATGGGACAGGTCCTTTTCCCTGGCGCTGCAGCTCTTGGAATATTACTTCTGCCGCTCATGATTTACCATGGACTTCAGCTTTTCGCGGGTAGCATTCTCGCACAACAGTTTGCGCGAAGTCGGGCTTAAGACTTTCATGAGATTTGTTTCATTGGATAAGAGGTGAAATCATACTGTGACCGCCTTTACAAAATAAATGTCGTGTGTGATACCTCAAGACAATTTCAGTATTTATATCAGGACCAGGGCGAATTTACGATACTGCAGCTCTATCTATTCCTTTTCTATCTATTCCTTTTCTATCCTAAAAGGCTATTCTTTCGAAGGAACTATCACAAGATTGGCAAAACTCCCTGCTGAGTTGTTGCCAACCCAGAACCCGAACTGGCCATTGTCGGATTTGCTGATCTTCTCGACTTCTAGGCTAGGTTTTGTTGAATTGTTGATGTACGCTTTTACCTTGTTTTTGTCCACTACAATCTTGACGTGAAACCAGCCCTCTGGATCTGGCACCGGGTTAACCTTGTTCTCGTATTTTCCAGGATATGTAGTACGTAATTTTTCCCACGTATAGCTGGGATGGAAAATGTATTGAACAGCGCGCCACCTGCGCGCGGTATCCGCGTTCATAAAGTTAAAAGGCCTGAAATAGATTGCGTCATATGTTTGGTCGTCCTTGATGTGAAATGCGAATCCTACAAAACTTTGCTGCAATACATTTTTGCCTTTCACGTCAAACTCAATGCTGCCATTTGAAAATTTAGAGCCTTTCAGTATCAGCAGTCCATCACCAATCATTTCATTTAGTCGTATCCCTTTCTTGCCAGCATCTTCGATGAGCTCGACTTTTCGGTTTACAACCTGCCATTCGTTTAGATTTTGCACGTCCGGCTTAGCAGTCTGCGCTAGGACCGAATACGTAGCACCAAGTATCAGTATCAGCAATAGTTTTGGTTTCATAAGAAGGTTGTGTTTGTTCTAAGGAGATTATTCTGAGCGCAGATTCTTCAGCGGACTTTCAAGGGCCGATTGAACAGCCTGCGCACTGATTGTCAACATTGAAATTAGTATAGCTGTTATTCCAGCAGCTGCAAACATCCACCATGTAAGGGCAATCCGATAGGCGAAGCTCTGCAACCAGCTATTCATAACAACCCATGCGATGGGTATGGAAATGATCATCGCAATAAAAACCAGTTTTAAAAAATCTCTGGAGAATTTCATTACGATATTGGCTACTGACGCACCCAGAATCTTTCGGATACTCAATTCCTTCCTTCGCTGCTCAGCTGAGAACATAGCAAGCCCCAATAATCCCATACACGAGATAACGATAGCAAGCAGTGCAAATACGTTAGACAACTTACTGACTACCTGTTCGCTCTTATACAGTTTTGCGTACTGCTGATCCATAAAAGTATAGAGGAACGGAAAGCTGGGGTTGACACTGGAGCAAACCTCTTCCAGGCTCTCCAGTGCCTGCGTTGTTTTCCCGGCTTCCGTTCGTACCAAGATCGTTCCGAAATTAAGGTTCTCACTTATGTCAAGCACAAGCGGATCGATGCGCTCATGCAGCGAAGATGTGTGATAGTCTTTCAGGATGCCAATGATCTTTCCTTTCTTGGATCCCCATATGGTAATTTCTTTTCCGATGGGATCTTTTAATCCCATTCGCCGCACGGCTTCCTCATTCACCATGAAGTTCATGGAGTCGGACTTTATATCCCGTGAAAACCCGCGGCCTTCAACAATTTCCAGATCCATTATTCTTGCAAAATCATACCCTACTGAGGCCAGATTGAACAGAATTTCCGGGGCGCCAGGATCTGCCCCAGACCATTCCACCGCTGCGGCCCTGAAACCCATCGTATGTGGAAACTGGCTGCAGCGATCTACCATTTTGATACCGGGCTTATTGGAGGCCTCCTGCCTGAAGACCTCGTATTTTGTTATCAGATCTCCTTCTATGGGTATGTATATGAGATTTCCACGATCATATCCAAGATTCTTGTTTTGGATATAATCTGTCTGCTGTGAGATCACTAGCGTTGCGATCAGTAACACAAGGGAGAGTACGAACTGAAAGACAACAAGGCTTTTCCGAACGTACACTGCACCTGAGGTGAAGGTTAACGAACCTTTCAATATTTTGACCGGCTGGAAAGACGAGAGGAACAAAGCGGGATAACTTCCAGCGACGAGGCCAGTGATCAGGACAAGGCCAAGCAAAGAAATGCAAAACCGGATGTCATCTAGGGGTAGCGTTACCATTTTTTCCGTCAGCAAGTTGAATGCTGGCAGCGCGAGTGCAATAATTGCCAATGCAAACACGGCAGCCACGAACGTGAGCAGGATAGCTTCCCCCATGAATTGAAAGATCAGATAGCTGCGTGGCGAACCCACCACCTTACGAATTCCTACCTCTTTGGCGCGCTTTACGGAACGTGCTGTAGCCAGATTCATGAAGTTAATGCAGGCGATGAGTAGAATGAATATTCCGATAGCGCTAAACAGCCTCACGTATTCGATCCGGCCTCCGACTGGCCTTCCGTTCTCGAATGTTGAATTGAGGTATTGGTCACCAAAAGGTTGTAAACCCAACTCTACCTTATAGTCCGCCATCCGCAGCTTCCATTGTGAACCCTGCGAATAGCCCTGCAGGTAATTTTTCATAAAGTGCCGTATCTTGTCTTCAACCATCGCAGGATCGGCATCAGCACGCAGCTGAACATACGTGCTGGTTCCGAAATGTCCCCAAGATTGCTTGAACGGATTTTCATCCACCCATGCATCCCAATTCATTAAGTAATCGAACTGGTCGGTGGAATTTACAGGTACATTTTCAAAGACTGCGGTAACCATAACTTCCTTTCGGCCATCAAAGCGAAGACTTTTGCCCATCGCTGCTTCGGGACTGCCGAAATAGATCTCCGCCATCTTCCGCGAAATACTTATGCTAACCGGACTACTCAGGGCCGTTTCCGGTGTTCCACGCAATAAGGGGTAACTAAACATTTTAAAGAAGTCCTCCTCTGCGCGACCACCTTTCATCTTGTGGATTTTGTCATCCAGCTGAAATGTCTCATAAATTTCGTCCTGTAAGCTAAGCCTGAAGTATTTCACGAAGCCTGTCGCGTATTCAATTTCTGGTATGACCTTCTTTAGTTCAGCCGGTAAACCGGCGGGAGAATTGTAGCCTGACGTTGTTTCATTACCAAAGCCCTGTGTCACGTAGACTCTATATAGAAGTTTTTTATTCGCATGGAAGTTATCCACACTCAGTTCGTCTTGCACCCACAGATAAATCATTAAACTGCAGGCAAGGCCCAGCGCGAGCCCTGAGATATTGATGAATGAGAAAGATTTGCTGCGCAGTATATTTCTAAACGCAACATGGGCATAATGAATCATCATGGTTATGGGATTTAACGGCGGAGTGTGCTCTTTTTTGGAAGTAGAGAATGGTCGCTGGAGGCGTATAACGTTAAATACATAACGTCTGTCGGCTTCACGTTTTCCGTATGTCACTTCCCAGTAGGCATAAAGTTCCTTGAGATCACCTTCCACTTCTTCAAGTGAATCGGAAGGACAGCGCCACTTCAACAGGCGCTGCGCCCAGCGGGGAGGGTTGTGTAAGATTTTATTGTTTCTCATATACCTTTCATCTGGATATTCAAGGGAACGAGTGACCACAATCGCGCCCGCATCTCCTGGTTTTCACGCAGCGCCTGTACGCCCGAAACAGTAATCGTGAAGAAGCGTTTTCGTCTTCCGCCTCGAGCGGCTGTCGCTCCACCCATCTCAGATCTGAGAAATCCTTTATCCTCTAACCGCTTGAGGGTGGTGTGAACGGTGCTGAAGTCGATGGTGCGGCCGGTTTGCAGTTCCAGCTCTTGCAATATGTTTACGGCGTAGGCGGATTCGCTGATCATTGCGATCGTCAGCAGTATCAACTCTTCCAGCTCGCCTAGATAGTATCGTTTCATTGATTTGATTTGATTTTGTCGATCAAATCGAATGCCGCGTCAAAGAGCCAT
>JAICGJ010000016.1 GCA_025923195.1 Chryseolinea sp. | reverse complement strand
GTTGGCGGGATAAAATTAGTGATCAAATCATATCATCGAATTTATCTGACCAATCGTATCCGATACACCTTTTTTCACCCCTCAAAGGCAAAGCGTGCTTTTGATCACGGTATTCAACTTATTCAAAACGGGTTTCTTACCCCCGACCCTGTCGCCTACATAGAATCGTATGAGTATGGTCTTCTGAGCCGAAGTTTCTTCATTTGCCTTTACACCGACTTCACGCTTCTATCATCGCATTTAACGGATTATGATCCTGAACTGATGAAGGATCTGGCGAAATTTACATTCGATCTTCACCATCACGGAATCTATCACATGGACTATTCAAACGGCAACATATTGTGCAAGAAAGAAAACGGGCACTTCAAGTTTTCGCTGATTGACAACAACCGGATGAAATTTGGGAAGTTCAGTTATTCAAGACGACTAAAAAATTTTAGACGTCTTGGTCTTACCGAAACGCAGCTTACAGAGGTTGCAAGGGAATATTCAAGACTGGAAAAAAGGGACGAAAAGGAAGCCGTCGAACTTCTGGTTCGTTACGTACGAAGGCACACTCAAAGGCGCCGGCTAAAAAAGAATGCGAAGAGAATTGTGCGTAACAAAGGAAATAAGTAGCAGAAAAAATGCGCGCCTATTTATTCGATTCCAGGAGTGTGACCAGTTCTTCAGGTTTTGACCACTGCGGGTTGTGATCAGCGGTCATTTCTACAGACTTCCAATTCCGTTTCTTAGCACGTTCCGCAAAAAGATAGAAGGTATCCTCGTGAGGTTTTTTGCCTTCATCAACCGTAAGAATGTAAACTGCAGGCAGTTGTTTCGCTTTTGCGTTTTTTAGGGAAATGACTTCGGAAAAAGTTTTAACGGATTGAGGCACGTCCTTCGGAAGTGGCTGTTCCGGTTTTACCCATGGAGGAATAATCATGCCATCTTTCTCCATTGATTTTAACCATTCACTGCTGCCCGGATTGGCCGTGAATACACTTTCTCCATCATTAGGCAAAAACGCGTCGAGATAAATCAGCTTCCTGATCCTTTCAGGAATGCGATCTGCAACTCCTGTTATTACCATACCCCCATAGCTGTGACCCACCAAGACAATATCCGTTAGTTTTTCAAAAACGATTGTATTCACCACATCGTTGATATGTGTGGAGAGGTCAATATTGGGGGAAGCCAGGTGAATCGTTCACCTTGTCCCGTGAGCGACGGGCGGTAGACGAGATAGCCATGGGCAGTCATTAGAGAATCAACGCCTTTGAACGCCCAGCTTCCTCCCCAGGCGCCATGTACGATCACAAATTTTGTCTGAGGATGAGGCTGTGCATTAGCATCATGTGTATGGGTTGCTAATGACAGTGCAAAAATGCAAAGTACGAGTGCTTTCATAAGAAGAATGATTAACATTTCAGGGTATCCAATGTACGAAAACGGTACATCGATTTACAATGAAGCTCGGATCATTCTTGTTTTAGATAAATTCAACGGGGATTATCGTGCAGACAGCACGTGGTCACCCACAGCCGCGGAAGAACTCTTACCATGATGACCGCGTCTGTGAGCTCACGTGTTGCAATTACTTGTTGTGTGCGCAATTCATTTAAGATGTTTTATTGAATGTTACACATGACATCGGCAGCACTGGGACTTCCGTCCTACACAGAATGTGTTGCAGCCTCCAATTCACTTATATCCAGCTTCTTCATTTTCAACATTGCTTCGAATGCATGTTCAACTTTTGACTGATCGGGATCTGTCAATAATTCCTCCAGTTCTGTTGGAACCACCTGCCATGACAGACCAAATTTGTCTTTCAGCCAGCCACATTGTTGCGCGTTCGGATCTCCACCAGCCGTTAGCTGGTTCCAAAAATAGTCAACTTCCTCCTGCGTATCACAATTGACCACCAATGAAATTGCCTCGTTGAATTTGAAATGGGGACCTCCATTTAACGCAACGAATTTTTGCCCGTCGAGATTGAATTCAACGGTCATAACAGAGCCAGGTTGTTGCTTGTGAATTTCTTGTCCGGCTTTTGGATAGTAGGTTACCCGGTCTATCCCAGAATTCTTGAAGATCGAAGTGTAATACTTCGCTGCTTCCTCAGCTTCATTGTCGAACCAAAGATTGGGGATGATTTTTTGAATCTTTGCCATAATCTTGATTTTTGAGTAAGAAAAATTCTAATCAGAAAGATCTACGCCAAGGTTTCCCTTGGTAAGAATGCTGACTGCATTGCTGATTAACGCGTGCTGGTATAGAAAGTTCGTCCGGGCCTTCTCGAATATCTTCTTAGCTTTATTTTTTAACATAAAGTGAATAAATAGGAACACAGGTTTCATCGGAGCGAAAGACAGAGAGTGCTAGTGTTGAAGATCGCTATCTTCATAATAATACTTGTCGAACGTTTTTCCCGAAGAAGGGTAATCATCCGTAAGTATCATATAGACCATCAAAATCAATCCAACTGCCGATAAAAAGAAAAGCAGAAGCGCTATTGCAAAAGGGACCCCCACGTTAATGGCTATAACGTAAACTATCATCAGCGTGGTGACGCCCGCAATAACAAATCTTGTTGTATCGTTCATATCATTAAAACCATGAAAAACAATTTTGGTTTACCCAGATTGAGTCAGTACGACATTTTCTGACTGACTTTGCTATAATGCACCAGTCAACAATTTCTTTAGTTCTGGATGGTATTGGGAGGTCAAAAATTCTGTGATGGTAAACTCCGCAAGCTTAAAGCGGTAAAAGGGATCCTCAGCAATAATTTTTTCTATTTCATCTTTAGATTTTGCCATGGCGAGAATAATACCACCCGTACGAGGTACCTTTCTCCCTGACGCCACAAATACATTCTGTTTATAGTATTTTCGCAGAAATTTCACATGATTGGCCATATGCGCATCAAGTGTTTCCAGCGGCACGATATAATTAAGATTGATAATGAACATGAAGCGGGTTTTTTATAATGTTGCATGAAATAAATTCTATTTGCTGATTTGGATTTATCTAAATACTAACGTCAACGGTACACCTGTATTTCTTGGGGTAATAAATATAAGTAGCCCTAATGAATGCTGACCAATCTAGATCTCGTCCAAAATAATAGCAAACCGTGGCCAATGCATTTCAGAAAGCAACTTTCGTACATTCCAAATTACTTGGGAGTATATGAACGCGGCGGAGTTACAACTGATTTTTCCGGTTTTTTTCCGACTGCCGCAACTCTTCTAAAGAGTGCTTCCTGCCTGTCTTGAAATCAAAGATTACACCAGAACGAATGTCAAGTGCAATGTTCAATTCTGGATGGTAAAAAGTAGCTGCTGCAGGAGAATACTCTAATCCTGTTGTCTCATCGACCATAAATAGCTCGCCGCTGAGCAATGGCATATTTTCTGGCTTGGGTGGTCTGTGCGTCGGCATGTGCAACGATACTTCATGTCGATTGCGATAGCTCTCGATTTTTTCAAGGAATAATTCGAGGCGCGGTGAATTTTGAGCATTACCTAGAATACTAATTGCGCAAAACAAAACGACGATGCAGGCAGATTTCATAGGCTATCAAAATTTAACTTGCAGAAGTCAGGCATTTATTCTAAACAAATATAAAAAAGTTTTGACTTCAAGAAGGCTGGAATTCTTGTCGAGCTATTTCCAAACACCTTAAAATAATGTCCTGGGTTCAATTATCTTTGCTCATGCAAAATTCTGAGCGTCCCTTAATCGATCCAAAAGATTTACAATTGGAAAATTGCATCATCATTGATGCACGCGGTGGACCAGATGCATATCAAAGGTTTGCCTCGAATCATCTTGAAGGCGCTTTGCATGTTGACCTGGACCGCGATCTGTCCCAAAAACCTCATGATCCCGCATATGGTGGCCGGCATCCCTTACCCGACCTGGAGGCATTTACGCGATTCCTTGGAAGCCTTGGTGTCACACCCTCGTCTCATGTCATTGTCTATGATGACAAGCATGGCGCAAATGCGGCAGCGCGCTTCTGGTGGATGCTTCGCGCGCTGGGGCATAATAATGTTCAGGTCGTAAACGGTGGACTGGATGCAATTATTCGGAACAGATTGCCAATGACGTCGGCAATCTCAAGCCCCACCAGTGCTCCACCCTACCCAGCCGATGCTTGGAGACGTCCAACGGCTAGTATACACGACGTTCTTAATGCACTAAAAGACGGCAGCCGCACAGTAATCGATGTGCGCGAAGGATATAGATTCCGTGGTGAAAGTGAACCAATTGACCTCATTGCAGGACATATTCCGGGGGCCATCAATGTGCCTTATCTCGACAACCTGTCTGAAGATGGAACATTCCGTCCTGCGGAAGAACTCGCCTCTCAGTTCAAAAACGTTCTGGGGAAAAGAAATGCTTCTGATATTATTGTTCATTGCGGATCTGGTGTTACTGCCTGTCACACATTGTTAGCGATGGAACACGCCGGCCTCACGGGTGCCAGTCTTTACGTTGGATCATGGAGCGAGTGGTCTCGAAGAGACCTCCCTATCGGCACCGGGAACGAATAAGCTCTTAGTAACTTAATAATACATAAACCCCACAAATATGAAATTCAAACTGTTCGCTCTTGCAATCGTAATTCCAATTTGGTCTGTGGCGCAAAATCAAGCGGCTCCTGCAACACAGGTACCGCTGTATGGTGAATCGATCAATCTTGAAACGGCTAAGAAACTATCTGATGCTGGGCGGGCTTTCGCAAAGTCCCGGCAATGGCCAATGGCTATCGCTATCGTCGACACAGGCGGCAACCTCGTATTATTAGAAAAAATGGATAACACACAAACTGCATCTGTTGATATAGCGATTGGCAAGGCTAAGACTGCAAACAACTTCAAACGTCCTACGAAGGTTATAGAGGATGCCATTGCAGGAGGCGGAGCTGCGCTGCGCATGCTTGCGGTTCCGGGAATTTTTCCGGTAGAAGGTGGCGAACCGATATATTTAAATGGAAAAATAGTCGGAGGTATCGGTGTATCCGGAATGCAGCCTGGTCAAGATGGTGAGGTAGCTAAGGCATCCCTGGCTGCATTAAAATAAGGATGTGCACAGACTGAAATCGGTCACACCCGCCACGCCATATTAGTCCCTAATTGTTCACAAGTTTCAGCGCACCTTCACTATATCGTTGACCTACGTCGGGATATTTGTTGATCACCTCATCGATGCGTTGAAGGTCGCCTTTGCTTAAAACGATGTCCACGGCAGCGGCATTTTCTTCAAGATACTTTCGTCTTTTTGTCCCGGGAATGGGAATAACGTCGGGCCCTTGTGCCAGCACCCAGGCCAGAGCAAGTTGTGAAGGCGTACAATTTTTATCCCTGGCGATCTCAGCGAAGTCATCAACGAGACGTTTGTTATTTTGCCAATGCCGATCGTCGAAACGGGGCACCGTCTTCCGATAGTCGTCTGACGGAAGTTGAGATGCGTCACCGACGGTCGCCGTAATTAAGCCTCTGGCTAGCGGACTGTATGGGACAAATGTGATCCCTAGATCTCTCACAGTATTTAGAATACCAGACTCCGGATCGCGCGTCAGCAAAGAGTACTCTGTCTGCAAAGCTGTAATGGGATGCACTGCGTGTGCCTTGCGGATAGAAACAGCCGAAGCTTCTGACAATCCCAGGAAGCGAACCTTTCCCTGAACAACAAGGTCGTGCATCGCGCCAATAGTATCCTCAATAGGCACATTAGGGTCAACACGGTGGGCGTAATACAGGTCGATCGTATCAATCTTTAGACGTTGGAGGCTCTTTTCCACGGCAAGCTTGACATATGCAGGCGAACAGTCCACGTAGGTGGCCGGTGTACCTGAAAAATTGGAAGTATATCCCTCGCGTTGCCTGAACCCAAATTTTGTGGCAATAAATATCTTGTCGCGGTTAGGTACAAGCACTTTTGATATGAGCTCTTCGTTGTGACCAAATCCATACATATCAGCGGTGTCCCAGAAGTTAATTCCCAAATCCAACGACCTGTGAAGTGTAGCAATCGATTCGTCGTCGTTGCGGGGACCGTAAGCGAAGCTCATTCCCATACAGCCAAGGCCGATGGCTGAGAGTTGTTCTCCTGTGTTTGCGAGCATTCTGTACTTCATGGCAATTTGAAAGTTTGGTTATTTATTGACTCATCAGCCAGTGTTGCATTCCAGCAGGGCCTGATACCTGTTGAACGTAAAAACATACACCTTGTTCAAATGCACAACATCTCGCTGCAGTCAGGCCGAAGATCTATGTTATAGCTTTTGATGTGGAGTTTTATTCACACGTATAAATTTATGTCTTCACAAACACAGACCGTTTTTTCCGGTTTTGACTTAAACAAACAAGGCGTGACGTCTTTATACGGCCGCAAAAAGACATGCATACATTTTGCAGGCTGTCAATCGTATAATCGATGTAGTATGAATAACGATAAAAGAATGATTCTTGCAATTGCAGTCTACGCTGCAGTGATTACTATGATTTTGCACACATTGAGCGCAGATGCACATGAACAATTTCTTGCGACAGAAAATAAGTATGCCGTAGAAGGAATGGTGGAGTCTAACCCGGTGGTGCAGACTGTCGTGCATGTGTCGATGTGTTCTGGCGGTGAAGATCTTCAGACTAGCGGAGGATTTCTAATAAACGAATACTTATCGACGACGGCACATTCGTCTGAGTGCATGGAATCAAAAATTAGTAACTGTGCACCGGTTTGGCGTGAAGATCTTTGATCGCGCATTTGAAAACCTTAAGACTATGCTTCGTTATTTTTGTCGCATTTCTCCCTAAGAATGGCATAAAAGCACCCTCTTGCGCGGCGACCAATTACTAATTTGCAATGGATTATCTTAGCGAACTATGATTCTTAAGAATAAGAGTGCTGTAATATTTGGAGCAGGTGGATCGCTCGGAGGCGCCGTCGCTCGCGCGTTTTCGTCGGCAGGTGCACGCGTTTTCATTTCAGGAAGAACCATCGCATCGGTACAACAGGTCGCAGATGAAGTCAATCACGCCGGTGGAAAGGCAGACGCCCATCAAGTTGATGCCCTGGACAAAGAGGCTGTTGAAGATTATCTCAATTCTATTGCTCAAGGAGGTAATTCTATAAACATATGTTTTAATGCTATCGGGCTCCAAGACACACAGGACGTTCCATTGACACGAATGTTGCTTGACGATTTCTTACGGCCTATCAGTATCGCAATGAAAACACAATTTATAACGTCTACGGCTTGCGCGCGAATCATGATGAAGCAAAAATCGGGGGTAATTCTTTCATTGACCGCCACTCCTGGAGGGATCGGATATCCCAACGTGGGTGGATTTGGACCGGCCTGTTGTGCCATCGAAGGATTTTCAATAAATCTTGCCTCTGAATTAGGTCCGTATGGGATACGGGTCGTGAACATGCGCTCGGCAGGATCACCGGATTCGCGACCATTTAAGGAAGCGTTGGCTCATGGAGGAGACGAGGTTCAGGGATTTATATCTAAACTGGAGGAAGACACAATGCTAAAGGAACTGCCCATGATGGCGGATATCGCAAACGTTGCAACATTCCTGGCTTCCGACATGGCTGCGAAAATAACCGGCGTAACAATTGACGTAACAGCAGGCACGACTGCGGGATTGAACAGCAAGGTTACGGCAATACCTTTTCGCTAAACAGGGAAATAACCCTAGAAATCGTAATTGGACATTTGGCGTTCTTCATTCGACAATTTTTGCTTAAGATCAATTCAAATATTGATGATAGACTAACAGAGACCCTGCCTTAAACAGTATTTAATTGCAGTTCCAAAGCATAGAGTACAAAACAGTGAGGCGTTGCATATAACGCACCGAATCAAGAGCATTTAGCCTGATGTTGTATCCAGACTGCTCGATCGGGAAGAAAATAAGCGAAGAGTTTTCACTGCATTCTTTTTTGTTCCTGTATGAATACACCTGTTTGTCCAGCGTGTTGTGATAGAGGATCTGAAGTATAATGTTATGGTCAATCATCGCAAATAAGATGTGGTCTACAATTCGTCTTTCGGTGCCAGCTTTTCGTTCTTGCTGTTTTTGCTCTTTTTAGAAGGACGCTTGCCATCAGCCTCAGCTTTATCAATGTTTTGTTGATTGTCGGGCGGAGCCGAGGGGTCCATTACTTGTGGAGGTGGCGGTGTTTCAACTCCTTCGTGTTCTTTCTTTGGATGCTTGTTTTCTTTATGTCGCTTCATACAGTTCGTTTTCTTTAACCCCAACCCTATCCAAAATTGGCTAATTAGAATATGCCAAAAAGCATGCCCCGCTACGATATTCATTCCCTGAGCTCAGAAGAGCGCATCGAGGAATGGCCGAGGAAAATGTTCTACAGCATTTCGGCGGCACATCTCCTCACTTTTCAGGCCTGTAATAGTTATTCGAGAGCTGTCCTAAAATAAGTGTTGTTATAAAAAGGCGACTCGCTATGGCCTTAACTGGAGAATTGATTTTGATTTCTTTAAACAGAGCAAAACTTAAATATCTCGAGTTTTCATTGGGTGCCTGCAAGTAGAGTTGGAAGGCTTTTCCTTAGTATCAGAGACCACCCGATTCATTAAGACTGACTCGGCGTGCCAACGGTAATCTCCGTGCGATCACTTATATTCGTATAAGTCATTTAGCCTAATCCCGAACCGATGTTGTTGAGCTATCTGAAAATTGCATACAGGCATCTTCTGAAAAGAACACTTTTTTCCTTTGTGAACGTTGCAGGATTGGCTGTGGCAATGGCTGCCGTCATTCTGATTTGCCAATATGTCGTACTTGAGATGAGTTATGATCGATTTCATGAAAAATCCGATCGTATTTACCGCGTTGCCCATCGTCGGTATCAGGATGGTGTGCTTCAATATCAAAGGGCGCAGACTTTCATTCCAGTAGGAGAAGCGTTGAAAAGAGATTACGCATTCGTAGAGGAATATGCAACTCTATTCAAAATCAGCGAGCAGTCGGAAATCGTTGTGACATACTATAAGGACTCCAAAGAGACAATAAAATTTAATGAAAAGCGGGTGTATCATGTTAAAGGTGATTTTTTTAAAGTGTTTACCGTCGCGGTTATGGAGGGAAAAATGCCGTTAGGTCCCTTACAACCAAAAACTGTCTGGATCTCCTCGTCTGTGGCGAAAAAGTACTTTGGCAACGATTCACCCCTTGACAAAATCATTCATCATTCCTACAGTGGCGACTTTAAAATCGTGGGAGTATATGAGGACTTTCCCGAGAATTCGCATCTTAAAGGGGATTTTCTATTCTCCTGGGAGAGCGTATCAGACCAAGCGTCAGGAGGTGACGCGAACAATTGGCATTGGGACGGATTTTTCACGTATATCCTGCTAACGCCCGGCACAACTGCAGAGCATGTTGAGGGTAACTGGACAACGTTTACGGCTAAATATCTCGGAAAGAAAACAAATCGAATCGGCGAATCGAAATTCTTTTTGCAACCGTTGACTGACATTCATTTGCATTCACATTTACAAGGCGAAGCAGATACCAATGGAAATGCAGTGGTTGTTGGAATCCTGAAGGTCTTGTCCTTGTTCATTTTGTTAATAGCCTACATTAACTATATAAATCTCTCCTCCGCAAAGGCCATCGAGCGTGTCAAGGAAATAGGAGTCAGAAAGATCGTTGGCTCAACCCGCGGGCAACTTGCTGCCCAGTTTATGATCGAATCCTTAATGATCACCAGCGCGGCCGTAATATCCGCAGCGCTCTTGGTTTTCCTGTTAACCAATACTCCATACATCGAGAGTCTCAATTTGTCAACAACGCTGGTTGACGATAGGTCCTGGATTGTACTGGCAATGACGGTCACTTTTGGTAGCCTTGCATCGGGCTTTTATCCTGCTTTCATAATTTCCTCCTGCAATGTCGCGAATGCACTAAAGGGAAAAATAGTATTGAGTCAGAACCGTTTTCCAGTGACACTTAGAAGGTCAATGGTTACATTCCAATTTGTACTGGCTATCTTCATGATCACAGGTTCATTGATGATTCAAAAGCAGATCCGATTTATGAAAACGCGCGAGCTAGGCCTTGATATCAGTCAGACGTTGGTGGTGGAAACATTCGTCAAGTTTGGTCCACCCGGCTCCGATTCAGTGTTTACAAAATCATTGCAGGTCCTGAAAAACAAACTTATTTCCAATCCAAAGATCGCAGGCGTTACAGCATCTTACGATATACCAGGAAAAGAGCATTTGTCACTCTTTCCTACTTTCAGAAACATAAAGAATAGTGAAGAACTGCTATCACTATATTACAGCCGCATCGATTATGAGTTTATACCGTTATTCAATGTCAAGGTTTTAGCCGGCCGGAATTTTTCTAACGACATGACTACTGATGAATCAGCCATTGTTATTAATAAGGAAGCCTTGGACTTGCTGGGTTTTGAAAAAGCGGACGACGCTATTAACTTCGAAGTTACTTTTGGCCGCGAGCCTAACCTTAGGAAAGCGAACATCATTGGTGTGGTGGATTTTCGTGCGACGTCGTTCAAGGAAAAAAATTTACCTGTGGTTTACCAGATCAATTGGGCGCCACTGCGTTACCTTTCGATTAAGCTGAGTGATGTCACATCTCTTAGCGATCAAATTGCTTTCGTAAAGAAACAGTGGGCAAGCCATTTTCCGGACCAGCCTTTCAATTACTTTTTTCTTGATGAGTTTTTTAACCAACAATACCAGGCAGATCAAAAATTCAGTCTTACATTGACTTTATTCACCGTTCTTTCCATTGTCATAGCGTGCATGGGCCTTTATGGCCTTTCTTCGATTGTTACTTCACAACGAACCAAAGAAATAGGGATTCGAAAGGTGTTAGGTGCATCTGTCAGGAACTTATTCATCATGTTGTCAAAAGACTTTGGAATTATGATATTTCTTGCCGGAGCTATTTCTGCGCCTATCGTCTGGTATGCAATTTCCAAATGGCTTGATAACTATGCCTACCATACACAAATGTCGTGGTGGATCTTTGTTCTGCCGTTGATAGCCATGCTATTTATCGTATTCCTTACCATTGGGCATCATACATTGCGCACGGCGCTCGCGAATCCTGTAGATACCCTCAAAGATGAATAATGAGTTAGTGCTAAGTTCAGTTGAAGAAGACATTAAATAGCAGTTGAGCTATTTAAATTTGTCGCATTTGCCCTCTTAAAGAGTCGTATTTATACAACGTCAGGGAAAATTTTGACCTGCATCTTTGTAGTGTCAAAAAAAACAAATCAATCACCAAAATAATGAATATGAAACGGTTGGAATTTAAAACGCAAATCGCTGCAGACAAGAAAAAAGTTTGGGACACAATGCTGAACCCGGAAACATACAAGCAATGGGTAAACGTAAGTTGGCCGGGTTCTTATTATGAAGGGACTTGGGCTAAAGGCGAAGAGCTTAGATTTGTCTCGCCCGGACAGGGGGGGACTTCGGCTAAGCTTGTTGAGCAGAAGCCTTATGATAACATATTGGCAGAACATGTAGCGGTCATTAATGCAGATGGAAGTGAGGATCGCGAAAGTGATGTTGCAAAGGGTTGGATTGGTACAACCGAACGCTACACATTCGCCGAGAAAAACGGAAAGACAGAGCTAACCATTGAAATCAAAACGCCTCCATCCTGGGCAAGCATGTTTGAAGAAGGGTGGCCTAATGCGCTGGCCAAACTCAAAGAAATGTGTGAGTCTAATTAGGTGCATTTAGTGCGATTGTTAAAAAGCCCCGGATAGTCCCAGGGCTTTTTTAATGAAACGAAGGATAGTGTCCAGAATAATACGTCATGAGATTACAAGAACCTATCGGGGAATTTTGAAATATTGTCATTGGCGCCCGCGAAGAAGAACAGTTAAGACAAAACTTGCAGTAGGGTGGAATTTGAATCCTGATCAGATTTTCAGGTTCAATGCCGTGAGCGCACAAAAATCATTCTATCGAATTATCCATTTGATATTTTGGGGAACAAGGTTGACACTCCTATACTAAAATCTTTAATTAAATATTCCCTTTACTGACAACGAACTGAAATTTTTTCCTGTTGTTGCGACGACCTGACATTATCTGTGGATAAAAATGTCAGTTTCAGACTTGCATATAATATTCTTATGCCAAACAACAGCGATTTGCACAGTTCTTGTAATATCTAGTGTGCTTTTGCAATAATCCTAAAGACCATGAAAGCAGTGACAGAACTAAGTGGTCTTTCTGCCAGGCAGAAGACCGCTTCCGATTCCAGGAAATTCTTGCTCCCATTTAGACCAATATGGCTACTGGTAGGCTTAACAATGATTATTTCGTCATGCCACAAAAGTACCAATGGGCAGGACTCTACGGAATCAAAAAAAGAAACTGCCTCGATTTCCAAAGACAGTCTGAATAAACCCAAGGTCAATATTCAGGTGAATAAACACTACGACGACAAAGGCAATGTTATCGGTTTCGATTCAACGTATACATCTTTTTATTCTAATGTACGGGGTGATACCAGCCAGATGGATAGCCTCATGAGAAGTTTTGACAGGCACTTTAACCTTGGCGAAACCTCATTTTTTGGAAGGGAGTTTGATTCGCTGTTCTTTAACCGTTCCCTAAGATATCCCGACTTCTTTCATGACGACTTCTTTCTGAAAAGGTATGAACTGAACGATTCGTACTTCAGGGATATGATGGGCAGAATGGATTCCATTAAAAACAAATTCTATCGCGACCAAAGCACCAGAGGAAAACGCGATGAGTCAAAAGATTTATAGAAAAATGATTTATAGAGAAATGGAAAGGCTTAAATCAATCAACATATGTTTAACAAAAATTAGAAAGGAGGATCACTATGAAAAGTTTAGTTAGAACCAACGGAAACTCATTTTCGTCCATTCCGTCTTTGTTAAATGATTTCTTCACCGATGACTGGTTTGATTCTTCGCTGGCAAACTGGAGGTCAGCCGGAGCTTCGCTCCCTGCAGTAAATGTAAAGGAGAGCAATGACGATTTCATGATCGAAGTTGCGGCCCCGGGTATGAAGCGCGATGACTTTAAAGTGGAACTGGACAACAATGTTTTAACCATTTCTTCTCGAAAGGAAGATACCCAGGAAGAAAAGGACCGGAACGGCCAATACACCCGGAGAGAATTCAGCTATCAGGCTTTCCAAAGGAGCTTTTCGCTTCCAGAAGCCAAAGTTGAAGGCGGAAAAATCTCCGCCAAATACTCAGACGGAATCCTGTATGTGACCGTACCAAAAAGAGAAGAGGCCAAAATTAAGCCGGCTCGTCAAATTACAGTTTCCTAATATCAGTCGGGCTGTTGCCCGACCTGCCTTTTTTTTGGAACGCATTATGGGCTGACTAAAAAGTTTATTCTAAAAACTACGACCAAACTTATGTCTCCTTCGTGCTTCCTTTGTGTCCTGGTGGCTCAGTGGCAAACTAAGGCGCACAGTGCCACCAAGTCGCGAAGACACAAAGAGACCACAAAGGTGCTCCAAATAAGAATTTAAGGGAGAAACTAAAGATAGACTTCTTAGTCAGCCCGAATGCTCATCAATTTATTCATAATAACAAAAGATTGTTAGACCATGCCAACATTCCTAGACTATTACAAGACGATACTGGATAGAGTAAGTTTTAATCCTGCATTGTTTGCGAAAGAATATCAAAAGGCAAAACGCACCCTGGATAGCTCCGAAGTAGGCGATCTAAATAGCTGGATCAGGTCGAAAGGTCTCCAGGCCATGCTGGCTGAATCCGCCACGCAGCGTGGACAGAACTAGTAATTCTGGCTTGTCTATTATCTGAATAAAAGCAGGACCGGGAGCACAATGTATGGTGGGTCAATAGCATGGCCGTCACGTTGTGATTCCCAGGATTTGCTTTTTTAAAGTAGGAAATTTTATTTTGCTGTCGCTTGCGGGGACCGTGTAATGGATCCGCAAAGCCACGCACCTAAAGGCTAAGAATAAGTTCTGACTGAACCATGAACATCCGCATCGAAAACCTGTCAAAACGGTACGGTCCGCAAACGGCCGTTGATAAAATATCCTTCGAAGTAAAAACGGGAGAGATCCTTGGGTTTCTAGGCCCTAATGGCGCTGGTAAAAGTACTTCTATGAAAATGATTACCGGCTACCTGGGGATTGGCGAGGGCGACGTCTTTATAAATGATCAGTCCATCCGGGAACAAGGCCCAGATCTAAAAAAACATATTGGCTATCTGCCTGAAAATAATCCTCTTTATCATGACATGCCAGTAATCGACTATCTGGAATTCTGTGCGGTACTCCAGGGTGTTGAAAAAGAAAAGATAAGTGGCCGAATTCGTACCATGATCAGTGTATGCGGTTTGAATGCGGAGAAGCATAAAAAGATCGGTGAACTTTCAAAAGGATACAGGCAACGGGTAGGACTCGCGCAGGCAATGATCCATGATCCCGAAATTTTGATACTGGATGAACCAACAACAGGCTTGGATCCAAATCAGATTGTCGAGATCCGCCAGCTTATCCGCGAATTAGGAAAGGCAAAGACCGTTATTCTGAGTACGCATATCCTTCCCGAAGTGGAAGCCACGTGTGACAGAATACTGATCATTAATAAGGGAAAAATCGTGGCCGACGGCACTGCCGAAACCCTTCGGAAGCAAGCCAGCGGACGCGAACTCATCAAGGCAAGAATTGAAGATAGCAACGGTACTGATATACTTCAGGCTTTAAACAAATTGCCCTCCGTAGAACAGGTCTCAGCGATCGACCTCAACAGCAACCGGTTTGAGATACAAAGCAAGATCGGTCAGTCGGCTAAACGTGAGATCTTCCACCTCTGCGTTGAAAAAGGCTGGGTGCTGACTGAAATGATACCGGTCGAAACACGCCTGGAAGACATTTTCCGGAATTTAACCATGAATTGATCTATGCACGCAATCTGGACGATAACGAAACGAGAACTCGCCTCTTTTTTTGACTCGCTTATAGCGTACATCATGCTCGTATTGTTCCTTGGATTCAGCGGATTCTTTACATGGCTGTTGGGTTCGGATGTCTTTTACACCGGCCAGGCTAGCCTGGAATCCTTTTTCAACGTCGCCTACTGGACGCTCTTTTTCTTCATCCCCGCACTGACCATGCGCTTGCTGGCAGAAGAAAAAAAAACAGGGACAATCGAACTGCTTTTGACCAAGGCTGTAAGCGACCGGCAAATTGTGGTGGGAAAATTCTTATCGACACTTTTGCTCGTAGCGATCGCACTCGCTTTTACGCTTCCTTACGTTATCACGGTTTCGTCCATAGGAAATATAGATACCGGACAAGTTATTTGCGGTTATCTTGGACTGATCCTCATGAGCGCGATGTATACCAGCGTAGGATTATATGCCAGCAGCACCACTACCAATCAGATCGTCGCATTCCTGGCAGCGATGTTTACGGGTTTATTCTTCCATATCATATTTGGACTCCTTGCGCAACAAGTTCCAGGCTGGGCTGGGCAAGTCTTCGATTACCTTAACTTAAATACGCATTTTGAAAGCATCTCGCGGGGTGTGCTAGACACGCGAGATCTGATTTATTTCATTTCTATTACGCTCATAGGTCTCCTTCTGTCGGAGCTTTCATTAACCAAACGTCACATGGCCTGAATTTCATGAAGTCGAGTATATTTACAACGGTAGCACTAGTCATTGCCATAATCATTGTCATTAACCTGCTTGGCAATGAGTATCATTTGCGCTTTGACCTCACAGAAGATAAACAGTATACGTTAAGTACCGCAACAAAGAACATCCTTGACGACCTGGAGGAGCCGATCACCGTAAAGGCATACTTCTCTAAAAATCTTCCGCCGCACATCAGTAAAACACGACAGGATTTTCAGGATATATTGATTGAATATGCAAGCCTGTCGGATGGCCAGATCATGTACGAATTCATCGACCCAGGTGACAAAGAATCCATTGAGCAGGATGTAACGCAAAAGGGAATACAGCCCGTTCTGATCAATGTGCGCGAAAAAGATCAGGTTAAGCAACAGAAGGCTTTTCTCGGAGCAACGATTCAACTAGGTGAAAAATCCGAAGTCATACCATTCATTCAGCCGGGTGCCGCCATGGAGTACGGTCTTTCAACGGCCATCAAAAAAATAGCCATTGAAAACAAGCCTTCCATTGGTTTTATTCAAGGTCATGGCGAACCGCCACTTGGTGAGATGATTCAGGTGAGCGAACAGCTGCGTGTTCTATACGAGCCTGTTGTTGTTACCCTCTCAGATTCTACCTCAATCCCAGATCATCTTAAAACCCTAGCGTTAATTCGCCCAACGGATAGTATACCTCAAAATCATTTGGAGCAACTGGACAGTTTCCTATTGCGTGGCGGGAGGCTCTTGGTAGCGATCAATCGCGTACAGAGCGAAATGCGCACGCTTTATGGCATTGCCCTTAACACCGGGCTGGAAAAGTGGCTGGCAGAGAAGGGCGTTGACGTCAGGGAAAATTTCATTGTTGACGCTAAATGTGGCTCTGTTAGTATGCCTCAGCAATTTGGGGCGTTTACACTTCAAACAAATGTCTCCTTTCCTTACGTTCCGGTCATCGGAACCTTTTCAGATCATCCCATTACATCGGGCTTAGAAAGTGTGATGCTCGAATTCGCCAGTGAAGTAAAATCTAATGGCGATTCCTCCGTCGCCTTTACGCCTCTGGCATTTTCTTCCGAGTTATCTAACACGATACCAGCGCCTCAACTTCTTTCCCTCGAAAAACAATGGACGGAAGGCGATTTTCCCCTGGAGAATATTCCTGTGGCGGCCGCGCTGGAAAGGAAAACCGGCACACCATACAGAATAGTAGTTATTGGCGATGGCGACTTTCCAGTAAATGGTCCTCCCCAACAGCAAAGAAGATTGCAGCCCGATAATGTGAGCTTGTTGTCTAATGCCATTGATTGGCTTCAGGACGACACAGGACTGATCGAGCTAAGAACCAAAGGTGTTGTTTCGAGACCCATCATGGAGTTAGACGAGACTACCCGACTGATACTCAAGTATGCAAACTTCCTTCTTCCTATTGCGTTGGCAATCGGCTACGGTATTATACGTGCCCAGAAAAACAGGATGGTCAGACAAAAAAGAATGAACGAGAACTATGAGGAGGTCGAATAACAAAATCTTAATTATCGTACTTGTTGTACTGCTCGGCGGATTCGTGCTGACAAGGGTATTCCGGGCTCCGTCCCTCGAACGGAATATCGAAGAAGACTTATTAACTCTTGATACTGCGCAGGTAAGCGCCATTCATATCACACCTGCAGTGGATAACAAAGCAGAGATAAAGCTGATACGCTCTGGCGTGGACTGGAAGGTACAGTATCGTGGACGGACGGCACGGGTTGAGATGAACCAGCTAAATAGCGCGCTCGGATCCATTAGTGAGATTCATGCCGATCGGATCTTGACGCGCAAGAAGGAAAAGTGGACCGATTATAACGTTGACACTACTGGAACACACGTAACGGTAATTTTGAATCAGGACACGCAAAAAGAATTTTGGGTCGGAAAACTGTCGGGAAGTGGAAACTGTATTCGTATTGAGGGTGAGGACGACGTATATGAAGTAAAGGAAGCGTTAGAACGGAACTTTAACAAAAATTTTAGCGCATGGCGAGATAAGTCCTTTATCAGCGTCCAGCCAGAAAGTGTTTCAAAGATCGCCTTTCAATATCCTGGTGATTCGAGCTTTGTCGTAGTGCAATCAGGAGGTAAATGGGAATTAGAAGATGTTAAAGCGGACTCATCAAAGGTTCAAACTTACCTGAACAGACTAAGGTCGCGAAATTTATCAGAGTTTGCCGACGATTTTAAGCCGTCGGCTCAGGCTTCCCACATTCTCAAACTGAGCAATGATTCATCGCTGGCAATAACGGTTCAAGGTTGGAAAATGGAAGATGACAAGTGGGTATTAGCATCCAGCCTTCAGGATAGTGTCTATTTTTCGTCAAGCGATGCAACCATGATACGCGAGTTATTCGCCGGAAAAAAATGGTTCCTGTCTAATTAGCTGAATTCTTTAACGTTGATTGAAGACAAGGTTGACAAATCCCTCACTCATCTGTGGTAGCAGAATGATACCGATCAGTCCTAAAAGAAGCACGAAGTAAAATGGTAGCATCTCACGAATGATCTTTTCGATTGGCAATCCCGAAATAACTGACCCCACATAAAGGCACGCCCCGACGGGAGGTGTAACTAGGCCAAGAGCAAGATTGGCCACCATTATGACTCCAAAATGAAGCGGATGATATCCTATGCTCTGTACTATCGGGAGTAGCAGAGGAGTGAAGACGATAATAGAAAATCCAGGATTGAGAAACATCCCCGCCGCCAGCAAAACGACGTTCACTAGAAACATGATCAGAACAGGATTCCCGCTGAAACCCGTAATCCAAGTTGTCATGACCTCCGGAATTCCTTCTAACGTCATCAGATTAGAGAATAAAAGACCGGACGCAAGTTCCAAGGCCACTATGCCGCTGGTCCTTCCTCCTTCGTAAATGATTTTGTTAAGCTTCTGGGAATCGAGTTCTCGATAGAGCAGAGTACCGATCAACAAACAGTATACTAATGCTATGGCAGAGGCCTCCGTTGGTGTAAATATCCCGATGAAAATTCCACCCAAAACGATTACAGGCGCAAGCAGTGCCGGCATTCCGTTAAGACCTGTAGTGGCAACCCGACGAAATGAGAACCTGGATCTCGGCCACTTTCTTTTGATCGCAAAATTTGTATTGAGCACGATGAGAAGAAGCGCAATGAACAGCCCCGGTAGAAATCCTGCCGCCAGCGCCTTTCCCACGGACACATTGGCGATAGTAGCGTAGATGATCATTAAAATACTGGGAGGGACAATAACGGCCAATGTAGACGACGCGAGCGTCATTGCAGTGGCGTACGGCAGTGGATAGTTCCGGTCGACCATCTCCTTAATTTCAATGGGACCCAGGCCAGCAACATCTGCGACAGAAGAACCACTCATACCCGAAAACAGCGCGCTGGACATGATATTCACAGCACCCAGAGATCCCGGCATAAAGCCAAGAATAGCTTCAGAAAAATCAAAAATTCGGCGCGCAATACCGCCATGTGACATGGCAATGCCCGCGAGCATAAACAACGGAATGGCTACCAACAAATAGTTATCCAAAGAACTGTAGAACAGTGTTGCAACTGTGATCAAAGAGTAGACATCAAATACAACCAGAGCTACAGCAATTCCGAGCATGAGGCTGATCGAAATAGGGACATCAACGGAAACAAATATAAAGAACAGAATTACGGCTAAATACGTCGCTTTCATAGCTGTAAATTCTGAGCGTGAAGCAGGAAAGAAGGCCTGCAACTATGGATCCACGTGTTATTGTCCTCTGTCATGTATTGTTTCGGACGGTGGATGTTGATCCGTAGGCTTCTTCAGGATTTTCTCAATATCCTGAATGAGGCGCAATGAATTAAGAGCGAACCCAACAGGAAGAGCAGCGGTAAAAAAATACATGGGAAAGTGAAACCCCATCACGGATTTTTGCATCGTAATGTGCATCCAGGTCAGAGAAATGCTCCAGTACAAGAAAAAAAGAGAGAACGAAAGAAACAGCAGTTGACTTAGCAACCTGACAAATTTCCGGCTGAAAGGAAGAAGTGATGCAATAAATGTCAGGCGTACGTGCTGATTGTCCCGGGTGGCAGCAGAGATACCAACACAACATAGCCAGATAAAAATGTATTTGCCTAACTCGTCGGCAAACACAACTTCAAATTGTACGTAGCGGGCCAGGATTCCCAGTAAGACGTCTATCAATAACATCAGCGTAAGGATCCAAAGCAGGATACCCTCAGCATGAGTTATAAACCATCGGAGCTTTAAGGCTGTAGAAAGTCTTAACCGCATCAATCAAATATGTCAATAATTTTCCAATTCATTTATAAATGCTTCAAGAAAGGACTCGCCAAATATCCGCTCATATTTTTCCCAAACAGGTTGGACGGCCTGCCTGAATTCTGCTTTGTCCGTGGCGGTCAGATAGTGGATCTCCATTCCTTCGTCTGCAATTTTCTTTCGCAATAAGATCGTATTATTTCGGAGGAGCTCTTCCTCAACCGCGACCGAAGCCTCAGCAACATCTTGCACAAGCGTACGGTGTTCCGCCGCCAGCTTGTCCCACCAGTCGACGTTCACCAGCACCACTTCAAAGTCAACTGAATAATCCCAGATGGTCATGAATTTTTGCGCCTCAAACAACTTGGACCTGTAAATTACATCCTCTGCGTTCTCCTGGCCATCGATGGTCTTCAATTGCAAGGCATTATAAACTTCACCCCATGCCATAGGCACAGGGTTGGCACGTAGGGACTTCATGTTATCAGCATATAGGGGATTGTTCATAACCCTGAGCTTCATGCCTTTCATATCGTCCAGGCGTTGTACTAGTACCTTGCTATTTGTTAACTGCCGGAAACCCCTGGGCCACCAGGCAATAACATGAAGGTTTTTTGAATTCAATTCCGAATTTATGACTTGCAGAGCTTTGCTTTTGCCTTTCGCCAATGCAACAACCTGATCGATGTCGCGAAAAAGAAACGGCAGGCTGACAACGGAAGTCTTGGGGACCAGGTTGGCCAGATACGCTGTCGACGTAACATGCATCTGAAGCGTTCCCTGCTGACACATTTCTATTTCCGTCTCTCCTCTTCCGCCGGAAAGAACGCCTGAGTGGTAGACTTTGGCCTGGATCGTATTGTTGCTTTTCAGCTCAATCTGTTCCGCTATATATTGGGCTCCCACTGTTACAATATCTGCCGGAGGATTCACCACCGAAATCCTGACGTTGACTGTACTGTTGTCAGCCGACGTGGTGCACCCAAATAAAACAGAACTAGCAAACAGAATTATTAAACACAGAAAAATATTCGGTAGAACATATGTCAGTCCGTTGTAACTTATGTCGGCATCGTCATTATTGTTGAACACTATGAGCGAAGTTTGGCGTTGAAAACACGTCGGAAGCCTCACTATGAACGAGCCGCCCTCTCTTGTATACGGCCCTGATGTTGCGAAGGTCTTTTAAAGTTTCTAACGGATTTCCCTTCACGACAATAATGTCGGCGCGCTTGCCTGCCTCCAAGCTTCCCGTTTCATTTCCAATTCCACAGATCTTGGCACCGCGAATTGTCGCCGCCTTAAGAGCATCAACGTTTGAAGCACCCAGTTCTGTGAGATACAAAATATCCTGTACCAGCTCTCCGTGCAGTCCATCAGTTCCGACTGCAAATTTAATTCCGGCGCTCACGGTCAAGGCCATAGACCTGAACATCATTTCACGTTCGTCCATATGTCCCTGTATGAGGTTTCGGGGAAGGTTGTCGACCCGTTCGCGCGAAAGCACCGCCCCCGGAGTTAAAACCAATCCCGTTCCCGACCTTGCTAGTCTTTCGACCTGATCGCTTGTGATATGATATGCATGCTCCACCGTATCCAGCCCGAATTCGATTGCCCAGTCCAGCCCCTGCCCACCAACACAGTGAGATGCAACCGGAATGTTTGCGGCATGTGATTCTTCTATGGCGAGTCGAATCTCTTCCCGGGTCAGATAGCTTGGCAGATCTCCTTTCCCCTTAAGCGTACCGGTTATGTAAATTTTAATCAGGTCTGCACCGCGGTGTATATTCTCTCTAATGGCATTGCGGATCTCGTTGATTCCTTTAAAGGGATAACCTACGAAGCCGTGACCATTAGGCGACCGTATGCCCCGCGTGGCAACAAGCACTCTCGGGCCATCTACCTCGCCATTCTCAACGGCATGGCGACACGCAATATCCAAAAATTCTTTATCCCCCAGACAACGGCAGGTAGTAATTCCGGCTTTCACATCTCTTCGCATCATGGCTGAGGCCCTCAGTGTAAGCACGGCAACATCGTCTGACATGTGGTCCAGGTAATTTGCCATAGTTCCATCCATGGAGAGGTGAGTGTGGCTGTCGATCAAGCCGGGAAGGATCGTTGCGTCAGGCCATTCATAGAAATGATCGTGAGCCGCCGTCATGATATTTTCCGCGGGCCCAACGGCCTGGATTTTCCCGTTCTCAATCAGAATCGCTCCGAACGGTGTCGCGCTATCGTGAATGCCATCCCATACATGTCGAGCTTTTAGTATAATTCTATTTTCCACCAGTGAAATCTGTTGCAGTTTTATTTCTTGACCGACATTTTTTCGACAACATCGATGAGATCTGCGCCCTCACGATCTTCCATTCCCAGTCTCGAGGCTTCGGAAAAATAAGTCCAGGCTGCGGTGGCAACATATCCATGCATGCCGGCTTTGTCCAACGTTTTTACGACGATGGACATGTCTTTAGCCATTTGGCCGAGACCACCAGGTGAAGGGGATTTCAGCAGAACGCTTTCCGACAACAGCCGGAAGTAATCGCTGCCTGCAATGCCACTGGAAATTACCGATGTGACGAGTACAGGATCCAAACCTAGTCTTCGCGAAAGTGAGATAACCTCCATCGTGGCAGCGTGAGTAGCGCCAACCAGCAGTTGGTTACAATGCTTAATTGCCTGGCCCAGTCCCGGTTCGCTTCCTGCATAAGTGATTTTGCCCAGCACTTCAAGCACCTGAGTTACACGTTGAATCGTTGGCGTTGGCGCAGCAGCGATCAGGGTCAAGCTCCGCGATTTAATTCTCGCAGGTCCGCCGGTGAACGGGCAATCGACAAATCCGATGTTGCTTTGCTCGCATTTCCCGGCCAGCGTCTCGAGGGTCGACCGGTTGATGGTGCTCATACAAATAACTGTTAACGCTGAGTTGGAACTCCTAAGAATCCCATTTTTTCCATCGATGATTTCGATTACCTGCTCATCATTTAAAGCAAGGATTATAACAACTTCCACATGACGAGTGATCTCTTCTGGGTTTTGTACGGATATCCCGCCCGCCGATACGAACTGGTCAAGCGCAGTCTGGCTGATGTCGTATCCAAATACAGTGTAACCAGCTTCAATGAAAGCGGTCGCGGCGCAAAGACCGATTCGCCCCAGGCCAATGATTCCAACCGGATCAAGCATTCATGAACATTTAGTCTTACCCCTTCTGTAGCATTTCAATCTACTTGAATTTTCAATCGCCACCAAAGGTCGCAGAAATTTTTCGGTCTCCAGGGTTCCCGATAATTTAAATGCAAAAAGCGCTGAGGGCCTTTAGGATAATCCACCAGTTCCCCAGAAACCTTTCATCTGGCCATTCAGCGTTGTCTGCGTAATTTTTCTCCGTGTCCTCAGCGATAAATCGTTCAGAAGCCGCAAACATTAATACTAATGCATGTTGCTGTATCATTATACCTCGCATTTTTCCAGAAGCTCTCAATCGCAATGATCCTTTGTCTAAAAATTAAGTCAGGTCATGCTACTTGCATTTGTTCTAGACTGCACAACAGAAATTTCTTAAATATGCTAGCGATTATCTTTTCACTAGTATTCAGAATGTATAGTTGCCATTCCCATCCTTCCTCGGTCAGTAGTGCAAGTTTTTAATTGAAAGGTACCATACAGTTATCCCACGCAACCCTTGCTCCCGCTAGATTGGAAAAAGGGAGCCGAATTTCATACATTTGTTATGGGTCCATGGCTATCGATTATGGTAATTAATCAACAAAAATGTGTTGCATGTGGCAATTGCGTTGCAATTTGTCCGATGGGAGCGATCTATGTTGATCAAACCAGGAACCGGGCGTTGATCAACGATGATGCCTGCGTAGAATGCGGAACGTGTTATCGCGGGATGAGCACAGAACATCTAAACCCGGTGATGGTAAGAGCAGTGCGAAAAGCTGCAAAATTCTTGAGGTTTCGGTTTGAGCCTGAGCCCGATGTTTGTCCAACAGGAGCATTTGAGATGAATGAATTAGAAATGCCCCGACTTATTCGACAGATTTTTTCAGATCCAGTCGTAGAACACAAGTCCACCGGAATCAAGGGACGAGGCACGGAGGAAGTCAAAACCAACGATGTTTCACTTCGGGTCAATTCGGGTGAGGTGGGATATACCATTGAGTTTGGAAGACCGGGAGTAGGTGTTAGATTCTCAGATATCCAGGAGATGACGCGGGTTCTGGCGAAGGAAGGTATAACATTCGAAAAGAATAATCCCATAACACACCTGATGATCGATACGCGGACCGGTGACCTTCGAACCGACATTATAAATGAAAAGATTTTGTCGGCTATCGTGGAGATCAAGACTACCATCAAAGAAGTTGAGCGGGTACTAGAAATAGTAGAACAGGTTGGGGAACGAATTGACACAGTAACAGCCGTTGGAATTTCGACCCGTTGCGAAGACGGAGAGGATAAGGTTCTTGCTCCCCTTCTGGACAAGCTTGGATACTATTATTCTAGGGCCAAGACAAATATGGGACTCGGAAGAATTACCAACCAAATAGTATTGAAACACGCCGAAGCTGTTGCCCCATGACCAATACCCTTCACCGATATGGTCACGCTGAGAGTTTCAAGGATGATTATATAATCTTTGCAATTCCGTCAAAAGGGAAGAACGACGAAGATTGTATCCCGAAACTCAAACAATTTCTTCGCATATGCGCGAAATACAACCCATCCAACATGGGCAACGGTAATCGAGGCAGCCTCGCCCCAGAGAAAGGCCTGCATCCTACAGCACATTGGAAGCGTGATGCGACACCTGATTGGGAAAAAGTCATTGATGGGGTGAATAAACCAGGGACGGTTTCCGCTGTATTTGCATCTGAAGAGCAGGCTCATGCTTGTTTGAAGGAGGTTATTGCTGCAGACTTTGGCATATCGGTCAATATGAGCACCTCTGTTGAAAACGCAAAACGCGCCGCCGAAACTTGTGGCATCAAGCGCCATAGTGTCGAATATGCTTTGGCCTTCAACGATCCGCACGATCACCTGCCCAATTCCCAGGTGTTGGGGTTATCCACGATGTGCGGACATGGGATGGTATCATTTAACATGGCAAGAAAAATGCTCGATATGGTACGCGAGGGAAGAAGAACAACGGAGCAGGCCGTTACTACGCTCATGCGTTTATGCCCATGCGGCGTTTACAACCCGGAACGCGCCAAGCGCCTGCTTGAAGCTGCATGCAAGGAGCAGCGCTAATACTAAAAACTTATCGCCACTTAAAACCAGCAGGTGCAAGGCCTCTACATTTGGTGAGGTGCAGGTTGTTTTGCTATTTTGCCCTGACTCTTCAATCATGCCCAGAAAGCCAAAAATCATTATTGCCGACTTCATTGCAGATGAGCTGAAAATTGAAAAGAATATACTGGGTGACTTCGCAGAAATTGTTGCCTTAAATGCAGTCAACGAAACCGAGCTCGTGGGCAAAATCGAGGATGCGGACGCAATCATCTTGTATCATTGCATATCTCTGGGAAAAGACAGTATCCAAAGGCTGAAGCAATGCAAGCTTATACTCAGGGCAGGCGTTGGCATTGACAATGTGGATCTGACATTTGCACGAAGTTGTGGTATACCAGTCGCCAACATTCCTGATTATGGTTCTGAAGATGTAGCGGATACTGCCATTGGTATGATGCTCGCACTCACCCGGGGCATTTCTCTGCTGAATTCCCGTTTGCAAAATAACATTGGCGACTGGAGCTACTTGCAGGCTAAACCACTTAGCCGTCTAAGGAACAAAATTCTGGGAATTATTGGACTGGGACGCATCGGTACAGCTACTGCTCTAAGGGCAAAATCATTCGGAATGAATGTAATTTTTTATGATCCCTACAAGCCCGACGGTTTTGATAAGGCTTTGGGTATCGGACGATGTTATGATCTTAGCGAGCTACTGACGAAAGTCGAAATTCTAACGTTGCATTGTCCGCTGACTCGTGAAACGCATCATTTAATTAACAGAGAAAGCTTGAAAAATCTGCCCATGGGGTCATATCTCATTAACACTTCCAGGGGGAACGTCGTCGACACATCAGCTATTCCCACTGCCATCGAAACGGGCAGGCTGTCGGGCGCGGCGTTCGACGTCCTTGGCCTGGAACCACCCCTCGGAGACGTGTTAGTGGACGCCTGGAGAAATCCATCGCATCCTGCCTTCCACAAAGTATTGATCAACCCCCATTCGGCATTTTACAGCGAAGAGGGACTGGAGGAAATTCGTGTCAAGGGAATCCAGGCGTGCATTCGGGCCATTCAAAGAACAGAAATTCGAAATGTTGTCAATTAGCTTATGACGATGTAGCTAGACAATCTTGTCTTGCATTTTACTCCACATCCAAATACAGCCTTGCCTTGCGCAGTGGATCGCCACTTTCCTTCGAATAGAATGAAGCATTCACTGCACCCAAGGGCTTGATGGCAAGGCCGTGTGTTTTACCATCGACCAGTCGTTGCAAGACGGGTTGCGATATCGTGAAGAGTACTTTTCCATCTTTGTTCCAGGTCACGCTGTCATCGATAATCATTTGGGTGTTGATTACCTGTTCGATAGGTTGAGTGCCTTTCAGTTTGTCGAACGTGACTGTTTTTTCATCCCACATCGGGTCGCCTCCCACAATCTCGGCAATTCGCACCATCCCGAAGTCCTTATTAAAATCCGGAGACCGTTGGACGGCATATGGACTCAACTCCAACAACCCAGCCCGTGTCACTTTTTTACTCTTCAAGTCACTGGCATCCCACCGCAAAATAACCATTTGTGTGTTGTTCACGGTAAGTACATTTACGCTTTCACCCCCGGCGCCGCGCACCTGCCAGTTATTGAAATTACGGTCAGGAAATTGCGTATTGATTGTCGCGTCATGGGCCACATCAATCTTCTGCTGGAAAGTTGAGGGATCCGCAAGAGGAGGATGATAAGGCAACGGGTTACCCTGATCTTTCCCAACAGTATTCCTGTTAACCACATCGACTTTAAAGTAATCGAAATCAATCCTGTATTTTCCCAACCCCCAATCCATGAGCGCGAGGTGGGAATTGATGGAATCTCCCAGTTGTGTTTCAAAATCACGGGTCGTCATGCTGATCGTGTGCCAGTTCACAGTATCGGGAATATCAAATTCCATAAGGTGTGAGTGAAAATCCGTTGTGCGTTGATGGTTAAAATGAAGATTCACCCTTCGAGGCGCGTGACTTACGCGAATGCGCGTTTCCACTCTTAATTCATACTCTGGTCTAATAAGTTTTTTCATATCTAGCCCCGTTATTCTGTGGCGGGTCAGCGCCCACCAGATACCCAGCTTGTCGCTGGTGGCGTCCACGTATAAAGATGCAATACCACCTTCCTGTTTGAAGTCGATCTTCGCTGAACCATCGCCGGTGAAGAACACCCAGCCTTTAGGAGTGCCCGTACCATCAAAATTATCGATAAACTGGGCTGATGAAACGGAGCATGAAAACATCAGTACGACGAGAATAGATATCCTATGAAGCTCCATGAACCTTGCATTGAACAATATAAAGATATGAAAACTCAGAAGTAAAACGCTTTTTTAAGTTGTTTCAGGAGGTCAAGCCCAAAATGCTTAACTTGAATACGACCTTGAATTTATGAATCTATGGAAAGGGTTGCAAAAGCTGTGCTGCGTTATCTGTTTCACCAGTATCAAAAAGCCCCGGCTATATTGTACTCTATCAATGGAGTAACAAACCAATACAAAGCAGATCCAATTGCGGTTAGTGAATACCTGCTGGAGAAGAAGTGGATCCGAGAACATTGGGTTCACCAAAATAATCTTGTAACCTGCAGAATAACGGTGGAGGGGATAGAGGAAGTCAATCCCACCTTTGTACACGCCAAACTAAAGAGCATAATAGCTGTGCTTGCCAATGGAGGCGGGATTAAGAGTCTTGCAGAATTATACCAAGCCAGGATAGAAGACTATGCCATGACCCTCGACATTATTTATCAATTGCAAATGCTCGGTTTGGTGACCATTTTCTCTCAGGCAGGAACGCTCCAAATTGAGCTAACGGCGCTGGGACTAAAATACGATGAGAATCCCAGCAAGCCACTTCTTGCATTAATGGCTATTGCCTAGATCCGCGATCCTTGCGCTTTCAAAACTTACTATTTGTTCTGATGCTTCAAATCCCAGCCGACTGTCAGGGCAAGGAGAATTTTGACCGATTTGAGGACAAGAAGTATAACCCCGAACATTAACGCCAGGGCTAGTTCATGCTGCAAGGATTCATATTCCATGGGATGATTTTAGCTGAGAATTGATACAACTGGCGGTCTAACGTCGGTAGAGGTCTTGACAAAATTAATTTCGGGTAGCGTTGGGTTACTTTCCGGAGAATCGTTCATAAATATTGAATAAGGATTGCGGGAGTTTTTGATTTGGTTGAAAAAGTGGCAAAAAATCCCCGATGTCAGGGAAGTTTTTTTTCATTTTTTTCCACGAATCTTTTTCAGAAAAAATCATCAAAAATTTCATGACAATAATAAATTATGATAGCTTATTTTTTCCTACATTCGTCATGCTTCCAAAAAGCTAGCTGATAGTTACTACTCAGGTAAAAATCTATTGCTATGATCTATCCCTCTCTAAATGCAATTGCAGATCAGCTGAATTCCAACATGTACGAGAAGTGGGGAGCAACCATTAACGGAACCAACGAGATTGTGCAGTTAAATAATATTGCGAACATCAATGATGAAAAAAATGATCTTCACAATAAAATTATACTCACCTTGTTGAAGGTTGAGGAAGAGACAAGTCTCAAGAATTCCGGGATCTACAACAAGAAGCCGTCAAACGAAATAGAAATGCATCATCCCGCAGTCTATTTGAACCTGTATTTGCTTGTAGCGGTAACAAAAAAAAATTATCGAGAAGCGCTTCAATTACTTTCTGACACAATAACGTTCTTTCAATATAATAAGGTTTTTACGGGAGACATCCCAGATTCTCCTACAGGTGAGAAGGCGTCTTTTAGGATTACCGTTGAGTTGCACGATACCAATTTTCAAGACGTGTTTGATATGTGGAGCAATTTGGGTAGCAAACAATTTCCATCAATCATTTATAAAGTCAGGTTGTTAAAATTCTTTGATGCAAAACAGGTGCAAGATGTACCCGCCATCAAGACTGTTAATGTGCACTACGATATAAGTGATCAATGATAGGATAGAATTGCGAAAGCAATTGGAATCGGTCTTTATCTGTCATTATTTAAAAACTGTCTTAAAGGAAAAGATAAACTTTACGGCACTCCTTTCTTTCCACCTAATAAGTTTCTATTTATGCTCGCGACAAAAAAAACCCCCGGAGTTTACATTGAAGAAATTACATTCTTCCCTCCAGCCATTGCCGCCGTCGACACGGCCGTTCCCGCATTCATTGGTTATACCGATAAGGATGATCTCACAAAGAAAGCTGTTAAAATTAGATCATTACTTGAGTTCGAAGAGTTGTTCTCGTTGGAAAAATGGGAGCTTACTTTCGTTGTAAATGAAAAGAAAATAGAAGAAGACTTTTCGAAGAACCAGCTCTATTATCATATGCAGTTGTACTTCGGTAACGGTGGAGGCAAATGCTATGTTATCTCGTTGGGTAAAAGACCCGAGAATCCTTCCAAAGAGGATTTTTTGGAGGCTCTAGAGGTGCTTGCAAAAGAGGATGAGCCTACGCTTATCGTTATGCCGGAAGCAACTGAACTTGGTTTTCAGAACTGTATGGATGTATATCAAGCTGCATTGGCACAAGCTGCAAACCTGATGGACCGCTTTGTTATTTTGGATGTACCGGAGTCCGAAAATGCGATCGAGGATTTTCGAAACGGTATCGGTATGAACAACCTCCGATACGGCGCAGCTTATTATCCATACCTGAACACAACGATAAGCAAGTATGCGTTGGTGAATGACGAAGACATTGTATTCAAACAAGCAACTGGAGGTGCACCTGATAGCGACGATCCAACACCAAGGAGCTTGAGGGCCTCCAGCATTGGATCAGGCCATATTGAGCGACAGAATATGATCAAATATATAAAGGAACAAACGCTCGTACTACCCCCCAGTGCAGCGATCGCCGGCGTATACTGTACCGTTGACTCTACCCGCGGCGTTTGGAAAGCTCCCGCCAACGTGAGCCTGAACTTTGTAAGTAGTTGCGTTGAAAAAATCTCACACGATGAGCAAGCAGAACTCAATATCCACACCGAAGGAGGAAAATCGATTAACGCCTTACGCGGCTTCACAGGCCAGGGTGTAATGGTATGGGGTGCTCGGACCTTGGCCGGCAATGACAACGAATGGAGGTATGTTAATGTTCGAAGGTTTTACAATTTTGTTGAGGAATCAGTAAAAAAAGCTGCGCAACAATTTGTATTCGAGCCCAACGACGCCAACACTTGGATGAGAGTAAGCACTATGATCGAAAACTTTCTTAGCAATTTATGGCGGCAGGGGGCCTTGGCTGGCGCAATACCACAAGATGCTTTTTTTGTAAAGGTTGGTCTGGACGTCACCATCACTCGTGATGATCTGTTGAATGGAATCATGAATGTCGAAATAGGACTGGCCGTTGTCAGGCCTGCTGAGTTTATTGTTCTGAGATTCTCACAAAAGATGCAGGAATCATAAGCTGCTAAAAAAATTTATAATCAAATTTAAAATATTATGGCTAACGAATATCCAATTCCAAAATTTCATTTCCAGGTTGAGTGGGGAGGATCTAAAATCGGTTTCACGGAAGTAAGCGGACTCGATGTTGAGCGGGAAGTTATAGAATACCGCGATGGTTCTAGCAAGGAATATTCAAAATTAAAGATGCCAGGACTAACCAAGTTCAGCAATATCACTTTGAAAAGGGGATCCTTTAAAAAGGATAATGACTTTTACAAGTGGTGGGTTTCAAACAAGTTAGAGACGGTTGAAAGGCGTGATATTACAATAAGTCTGCTTAACGAGGAACATACACCTGTAATAACCTGGAAGGTGAAAAACGCATGGCCCTCCAAAATCCAGCCTACGGATCTAAAGTCGGATGATAACAGTATTGCGATTGAGACGATGGAGATTGTGCATGAGGGATTAACAATAGAAAATGGCTAACTATTATCCGCCACCAGGATTTCATTTCCTGGTGAAATTTGAAAACTTTTCGGAGGAGACGGATACGCGATTTCAAGAAGTAACAGGCCTGGCCGTTACGGTTAACACCGATGAGGTAAGTGAAGGCGGTGAAAATCGATTTACGCATAAGCTGCCGAAGAAAACCTCGTACGAAAGTCTGGTGCTCAAACGAGGAATTATCAAAAATTCAAAGATTACCAAATGGTGCAAGGAAGCGGTGGAGAATTTGAACTTTGAACCACAAAACCTTTTGGTCAGCCTTTTGAATGAAGAACATAATGAGCTATGCTCCTGGAGTGTTGTGCATGCCTACCCGGTGAAATGGTCATTTTCAGGATTTAATGCGGAGAGCAACGAACTGCTCATCGAGAGCATTGAACTTAACTATCATTATTTTACTGTCAAGAATCTGTGATGCAGCTGTATGCCAATCGAAATTAAAGAACTTATCATTCGTGCGACGGTCAGCGACGAATCTGAAAAGACTAATGACAAGCCAGCGACGCCCTCGGCATCGTCAAAAACTGATTCATCGAAAGATGAAATGATCATTAGCCGATGCGTGGAACAGGTTATGGAAATTCTTGCTGCCAAAAACGAGCGATAATATGGCGGAAGGAAATCTCAGCAAGCTTCAAATTATCTCCTATAAGGATGATCGATTTCAGCAAAAAGATCAGTCCATCTCTGTGCCGGTAAATCCCGATAAGTATACCCGGTCTATAGTCATCGAGTATAACAAGGAACAGGAGCAGGGAACACAGGGCAACAATCCACCCTTCAACCGAACCCCCCCAGAAGAACTTCAATTTGAATTTCTTTTTGATGGAACCGGTGTGATACAAGGTTCAAAAAATATTCAGTCGGGAATTGAAGAATTCAAAAAGACAGTTTATAAAATTGAGGGAGATATTCATCGCCCTAATTTCTTAAAGCTGATATGGGGAGATCTGGCATTTAACTGCGTACTGAAGGATCTCAAGATCGATTACACTCTTTTTAAACCTGATGGAACACCTCTGCGGGCAACGGTGCATGCTACCTTTATGCAGGTCGTCGATGAAAAAAGACGATCGGCAGAGCAAGGCAAAAATTCTCCGGACCTCACCCACGTACGATATGTGAAAGAAGGCGACACATTGCCGCTCATGGCATACAAAATATACGGGGATGCATCGCTATATGTCCAGGTAGCAAAATATAACGGTCTCATCAACTTTAGATCAATAAGGCCGCATACCCGAATCGTTTTCCCACCTATCGATAATACCCTCAAATGAAAAATGTTGTAAGCTACATATTGCGTTCGGATGGAAAAGAACTAGCAGATGCCGCCAGAGTAAAGAGCATCGTGATCATCAATGAGGCTAACCGAATCCCGCGCGCAAATATTTTGTTGCTGGATGGGGATGTTAGCAAGCAGGATTTTGCCATGAGCAATCAAGACTTTTTCAAGCCTGGAAAAAACCTGGAGATCGACCTCGGTTATGAATCAAAAGTCGAAAATGTTTTTAAGGGCGTGATCGTCAAGATATCCATCAAGATCAGGCGATCTAATGCCTCTTACCTCGAGGTATTTTGTAAACACCCGGCTGTAAAACTCACTACAAAAAAGAAGAATCTTTTTTTTTATAATGTAAATGATAAAGAAGCAATAACCCAAATCCTGGATAGCGCCAATATCAAGCATAGCCTAAATGGCTTGACTGATTTTACGCACACGCAACTTGTTCAGTATGAAAGTTCGAGTTGGGATTTTATGCTTTCAAGAATCGACGCCAACGGAAGTCTCATTTTGTTCGACAACGAGAAGCTTACAGTAGCAACACCATCCATGGACGGAATTGAAGTTATGAGATGTGAATATGGCTCCAACGTAATTAATTTTGACGCCTTATTGGATAGCGAAAGTCAATTTTCAAAAATAGAAAGCAAATCATGGTCCCCGGCGGACCAGGATCTTTACTTGAGTCAGGGAAATCAGGACTTTAAAAATCAAATAGGAAATATAGGTTCAGGTGAATTGGCTGTTGTGCTGAACGATGAGCCTTACATGCTGCAACATACTGGCAATCTGTCGTTGGACGAACTCGGACAATGGGCTAAATCGAAATCAATAAAAAACGAGCTTTCAAAAATTTTGGGATATGTGGGAATTCGTGGCAACGCTGCCATTTATCCAGGGAAAATCATTGAATTGTCAGGTTTCGGAGATCGCTTTTCCGGCAAGGCATACGTGACTGGTGTTCGACATGAGGTTACCCAAGGCAACTGGACCAGTCAGATTCAATTTGGTCTTCCATCGACTTGGTTTTCTCAACAACCCAATTTTAACGCGCCTCCTGCCGCGGGCATGTTACCCGCAATTAACGGACTGCAAATTGGAATAGTCACCCAGTTGGAGGACGATCCGGAAGGTGAATATCGCATAAAAGTTCGCATACCCATCATGAGCAATGAAGAAGATGGGATTTGGGCACAACAAGCCAAAATTTACGCAGGCAGCGATTATGGGATCTGTTTCTCACCTGAAATCGGTGATGAAGTCGTAATAGGCTTCTTGAATGAAGATCCCAGAAAAGCTGTAGTATTAGGTGTCTTGCACAGCAGTGCAAAGGCTTCACCCTTGTCGCTCAAGGACGACAATTTTCAAAAGGGAATTATTTCAAGAAATGGACTAAAAATAATCTGGGACGACGACAAAAAAATTATTACGATCTCAACTCCTGGCGGACATCAAATTAAACTTGATGATGATACTAACGCAATTTCAATTGAAGACTCCAATCAAAACAAAATTGAAATGAGCGATCAGGGACTCTCACTCCAAAGTTCGAAAAACCTGAAGCTAAGTGCGCAACAAAATATTGAACTCGAAGGAATAAATATTCAATCCAAAGCTTCCGGAAAATTTTCGGCAGAGGGGAATGCGGGAGCAGAGGTAAAGACAAGTTCGATAGCAGTTTTAAAAGGATCATTAGTACAAATTAATTAAAGAACTCGCTATGCCACCAGCAGCTCGATTTGGAGATATAACGACGCACGGCGGCACAATTATAGGTCCGGGTGTTGTCAATGTGCTAATTGACGGAAGGCCAGCCGCGGTCATGTCCGACATGCATGCCTGTGTATTGCCTCCTGTCTCGCATCAGCCTACGGTCAGTCCTTTTCCCTCAGGAAGCGCGACCGTTTTAATCGGAGGGAGGCCTGCTGTCAGGGTCGGAGACATTTGTATTTGCGGAGCAACGGCCGCGATAGGTAGTCCAACCGTAATAATAGGATAACATGAGCAAGAAGGACAAAAGTTTTCTCGGCCGCGGTTGGGCTTTCCCTCCTGGCTTTTCGCTAGAGAGCGAAACTCCCCTGATGGTAAGCGAGGAAGAAGATATCCGGCAATCGTTGATCATACTCTTATCTACCAGGCTGGGAGAACGTGTGATGCAACCACAATACGGCTGCAATCTCCAATCCATGGTCTTTGAAAAAGTAGAAAAATCCACGATAACCTTCTTGCGCGATTCAATAGAGTCAGCAATTCTATATCACGAGCCAAGGATCAAGTTATTGGATATTCAAGCGAGTGATTCACCAGGAGAACGTGAAAGAATTTTGATTGATATTATCTACTTGATCAGGGCTACAAATACACGATCTAATCTGGTCTATCCATTTTATCTCAGTGAGGCTACTGATTTTTTCTTCACATAGACAATGAGCAAGGGAACCAGTCAAGCGGAAAGACGACTCACTGCCTTAAGCACACAACATTTTAAGGTTGATGAAAGATCTATGACTTCCTTGTATGAGGAAGTTCAGCACATGGCCAAGGCTATAAAATTTTATGAAAGTTCTGGAAAGGAAAGTAAGCAGGACTGGAGTCCTTTTTTCAGAGACGCACAACGCTATTTTAAAATTCTATCGCAAACCAAGGACCAGACAGAATCGTTACCAGGCGGACAAGATTGCCCCGCACACCTGGCGTTGTTGATCGCATTCATTAAGTTATATGGCTATACGCAAGAGAAACTGAATGAACTTACGTCATGTCACTTGGATTTCTTTTTTAATAAAGTATTGGGTGAAAAAAAGAAAAGAGCTATTCCCGACAGAGTGTATGTCTTCATGGAATTGGCCAGGAATATTGATCAATATCTGCTTCCCAAAGGTGAAAAGCTCCTGGCGGGCAAAGACCTACAGGGTGAAAACATTATTTATACGACCGATCATCAAGTATCACTCAATCACACCACGATAACTCAACTTAAAGCCTTGCATCATTCCTCTCAGGAAGACAGCTCCATATATGCCTTCCCCGTCGTTAATAGCGCAGACGGATATGGGAAAGCACTGGAGCAGGAACAAGGCTGGTTCCCTTTTGGTGATGTCAGGAAAACGGCAAAAATATCCGCTGAAATAGGATTTGGGTTCATGTCGCCAATGCTTCTTTTGAAAGAAGGCAAAAGAAGGATCACAATTGCGTTTACGCTTGACGTCGATAAAAGAAAAGTCCCTGACGCCATTATTACTTCGGATCACTTGGTAGTGCAAATTACTTCTGCAAAACAATGGCTTACCAAGAATGTAAAGGACTTTTCACACGATAGAAAAAAAATCAACTTGGTCGTTGAACTCGAAGAAATCGACCCTCCAGTCGTCCCATACGATAAAGCGATTCACGGTTACTCCATGAATCCTTCCAAGTGGCCAATGCTCAAGGTGGTGTTCATGCCAGGTTATACATTTAGCCACTATGCGTTTCTGCAATCGGTAAGATTTAGCAACATAACATTAACAACGGAAGTTGAAGGTGCGACCTCCCTCGTAATAAAAAATGATTATGGAGAACTTGACGTGAACAAAGCTTTTCATCCGCTAGGTTTTACTCCGGTCCGCGGATCGAACTTTTTTGTGGGGATTCCAGAAACGTATACGAAGCCACTGCAAAAAATTGGCCTTCGTCTGACTTGGAAGGGATTACCTGAAAATTTAAAAATATATTATGAGGGATACCTTGGTCCTACAAATAGTCTGGTCAGAGAAAAAGAAGATTATAAAGTAAGGGCCTACGTGCGTTTTCAAAAAAAGTGGCTCGACCTTCCAAATCCTGGTGAACCATCAGGCGAATATTCGCTTTTTGATGAAAGCATCACTCTACACTTGGCAGGAACCCCCCTTACAAGACATGAGGATCCTAACAATGAAAATGGTCTGATCCGTCTGACATTGTCGTCGCCTTCGAATGCGTTTGGGCATACGCTTTATCCAGCGGTGTATGCGAAGGCTATTATCACCCAGTTGCAGAATAGGGACGCCCCGATTCCAAATGAGCCGTACACGCCAGTCGTAGAATATATAGAGGCATCGTATACCTCAACGGAAACCATGAACGTTGGCCAAGGTGACAATGTGTCATTTCAATATTTTCATATCAAACCCTTCGGGCTGGAAATGGTTGACGATGAGAACAAAACTGCGAAAAGCCTGCCCCTAATTTCAGATGAATTTTACCAGGGCGGCAGCTTGTACATAGGCTTTCAGAATTTCTCTCCCCCTCAACAATTGTCGCTATTTTTTGAGGTGAAGGAAGTAACCTTAGCCGAAAAACCTAATCCGGGGTACTTTTACTTGAGTCACTCGGGTTGGAAACCGCTAACTGGCAATCAGATTCTTACCGATACAACCCGGGGATTAAAACAGACCGGTATACTTGTTCTCAATCTACCCGATGATTTATCCTTCCGAAGTTCCAGCATGCCGGCAGGCAACTTTTGGATAATGGTTGGCGTGAAGGACAGTGCTGAAAGTTTTGACCAGATCATGAACATTCGAACAAACGGAGTGTCGTGTACTTTACTGTTGAAAAACCCGGATGAGCTTGAGAAAATTACAGTACTCCCACCGTTGTCAATCAGCGCGCCCCTCAAGAAAATCAAGGAAATCAAAAAAATTGAACAACCTTATTCTTCGTTTGGAGGCAGGGCCACCGAAACAGAAGATGCCTATTTTTTGCGGGTCAGCGAAAGGCTTCGTCATAAAATGAGAGGGATTTCTGCTTGGGATCTGGAGAGAATTATTCTGGATCAATTTCCGGAAATCTATAAGGTAAAATGTATTCAACACACCGACGCAAACGGTAACGTGCGGCCGGGAAGCGTGCATGTAATCGTGATACCATATATTAATCCTTACAATAAAACAAAAGTGCTGAAGCCCTTCGTGACGAGCAGCCTGCTCAGATCTATTCACGAGCATATTCAAAAGTTAACTTCGCCGCACGTCAAATTTGAGATTTCGAACCCTGACTATGAGGAGATCAAAGTTATAGCCAAGATCAATTTCAAAAGTCAGGTTGATGCAGGTTACTACATTAAGAAAATGCAAACTGATCTTCAATACTTCCTCTCGCCTTGGGCATTTCGCAAAACCGACGATATACAGCTGGGAAGCAGCCTTTATAAGTCGTCCATTATAGAATTTATTGAGTCCCGGCCGTACGTCAATTTTATTTCCACCATACAGGTGTTGACGAACGACAAGGAAGCTGAAGGGCAACTCATTACACTCAATGAGAAAACAATAATGATCTCCAGCGAAACACATGATATAGAAGCAATTGGTCCGGATGGGGCCAAATGTCAAACAAATCAGGGAATAGAAGAGATGATCGTTGACATAAATTTTGAAGTGCAATAAGTTTAAATATTTGTTATGTCAAACAGAACGGACAAGAATATATTAAAGCAATACTTCAGAAGTGGAAGCAGGCCAACCCAAAAACAGTTTCATGAACTCATAGACAATTGTTACAACGACGTTTTCAGTTCAGCAGTTTCAGGCTATCAGGTAATGGGAGATTGGGAGGATGCTAAAACGATCACAAGCATTAAAAGAGAGGCTGGTAAGACATACCTTATTCCCTATTTTGATCGCATCAATTTGATCCATCGCCGGGTGTATCATTATGCCCTACCCTGCAACGTAGGCCCAGACTATACTTTAGAAATCATTACTATGGACATCTCGCTGCCAAAGGACGCCAACTACAAAGTGAGAGATGGGAGAAAAGAAGTAGCCATCAGACAATCGATAAATATTGACAGTATTAGAATATATAACGGTGGACAGGAGATACATACCTTGACATCAGGAATCAAAATCGACAAGACGCCCTTTGAAATAGCTGTACAAAAGAAAACCACCCAGTGGCTAGGCATTAGCATTGATATAGCGCTAGCATATGATATAAAATCTGACATTGCCGTTTCCGATCAATTGGATATTGGGACTGAAAGCCAGAACATGTTGCTTCATACTTTTGGAAGCGTGAGTTGCAGTTTTACAGTTGAGGGATAATATCATGATTTCGTCAAAAGGGATCTCAAAAAAAACTTCCAGTACCGCCCTCGATTTTAACCGATTGAGAGATGAGGGCATTGAACTGATCCAGACGTTAAGCGGCGACCAATGGACGGATTTTAATATTCATGATCCCGGAGTCACAACGCTGGAAGTTCTGTGCTATGGGCTGACTGATTTGGGCTATCGCACAGAACTCCTTCAAGAGGCTTTGAAAAATGAAGATCTGACTGAAACTGACTTCATAGAAAAATACTTTTTTAAGCCTGAGGATGTAATCGGCAATCTCCCCATAACAAAATGGGACTTCGAGGATTTTACAGAAAAAAACCATCCGCAAGTACTACTGGCGTGGTTTGAGGAATATCCCATTTTCAGTTCCGGCAGCGTGGTTGAAGGTGGATATGAAATAGCAGTTTTGCTCAAGCAGGACGCCCAGTTTGGCAACCTTAACAATGACGTAATTCATATTCAGTTGGAATCCGTCAACACGACCTTAGAAGTCATTTTTTTCGATCATGAAAACAAAAGATTGGGCTGGAATGGCATCAAGAAAATTGTTGACTGTAAGTGGGATCAACAGGCCAGCGACAATTTTTTTGTTTTCGAAAACTACAATTGCCAGATCTCCCTTCTCCTGGAAGTAATTTATGAGAATCGGACGCAAACGGAGTTCCTGACAGCGAAGGCTCGCGTCACCCTAAGCAAGGAACAGAAAGTCAGAAGAAGAAATGAATCAATTGAGCTGTATAAAGATGCAATAATAGCAAAGCTGGAAAGTTCCGAATTCTTAAATGCTATAGCTTATACGTTAAGAAAGGAAAGTTATAAAACAAGTATTCTCCGTGATATCAAACAAACGCTCCTTCCATGTCGAAATCTCTGCGAAGATTTCATTTTGCTGCGGGTCGTTAATGAACAGGACATTAAAATAGACGCCGAGGTCATACTAAACGATTACGCTCCACATGCCTCTGCCATGATCAACAAAATCTATGATTATCTGGATACGTTTCTTCTTGGGCTGGTTTACCAGTCAAAACGACCGCTGGCCGACAAAAGGAGTATCCTCTATGGATCCAACCTAATTGAAGAAATGGTGAGGATTGAAGGAGTTGAGGCAGCGCGCATACTTAGTCTGAATCTATTTATTGATGGTGTTCCCACGATCTCGCTAAAGGACGAAACGTCTTTTGAATGCATTTCACTGCAACGATTTTCTTACTATGCGCCCAAAATAAGCCGTGAAAAATCCAACATTACGTTTATAAGATCTAATGTTCAGGAAAAGCCTGGAGAAGTTGCAGCCAAAGAGAGTTCAGCCTATCGTCATTCGCCAAGGGAAACGCCAGAAGAGGCCCCTTCGGTTCAGAAAAAAGGTCAAATGTTGGACAGGGCATTCTTTGAATCGTTACAGCAATACCATTCAATTCAAAAAGACTTTCCTGAGAATTACAGGCTTAATGAAAAATTATTGTTCGATAGAGAACCTGACCCATTAACAGCCAGGACAATTCAGTTTAAAACCTATCTGCTTTTTTTTGAACGGATAATGGTTGATTACCTGGATAGACTTTATCATTTCAATGACCTACTGAGCTTACAGCAAAAAGCGGAATCTGCTGAAGATGAACTTACAAGACTAAAAAAATATTTACCTGAAATTAATCGCTTGAAATTGATCGACGAGAAAGTGTGGCATGATATGGTATCTTCTTCCACAGATGTAAGGATGCAATTAATGCGTAAACATAAAATACTCGATCACCTGTTAGCCCGTTTTGCTATGACCTATACGTCCGTAAATCCTGAGGAAAATGACGTTGACGAACTTACAAGCGGGTTGGATGCTAAAATATCCTTATTAAAGGACATCCCGACAATAACACGCGAAAGAGGATTGGGCCTTCTTATAAGACCGCAGGAGGACGTTTGGAACGGTCAGCTATTATCAGGGTTTCAAAAAAGGATATATGGTTTGTTAGGATTAAAACAAGAATTCAGGCAACACATTCAACTCTCGAAAGCAAAGGGCAGGGAGCCATCCGGATTCTATTTGGTTGAACATATACTGCTGATAAAAAAGGACGACAGCAATATCCTCAACAAAAAATTTAACAGCTCGGCTGACTTATTGTACGACTATATTATAAATATGTCAAAGGAGTATAGGCAGCATCCCTCCTACTCATATCAGCTTACCATTGTATTCCCCAGTTGGTATACAACATGGCGAAGTCAAAAAAGCAGGATTGAAAACCTGATCAGAGACGAGATGCCCGCTCATATCCTGCCGTACTTTCATTGGTTAAACAAGAAAAACATGAGTGAATTTGAAAGCTGTTACGAGGATTGGCTAGAAGCCTTGCTTCAACTCAACGCATGAGATCATGGAAGATCAGACACACTTCATACAAAAGCAGAAGCTAATCTTCAATTTTCCAACGGAAGAAAAAGCCAGCACATGGAATAGAAATGCCTCCTCATTTTATTATTCAGAAGTTCTTCCACTGCTCAATCAGCTATTCAATAAACATATTCCCTCAGATCGGTTCTATTCAATTGGTTCACTGGAAATTGATTTGGGAAAAGTAAACCCTCGTGACATTAAGGAAATTCTTTACAAACGGTTGGAGGCGAAACTTACCGATATTCTAACGAATGACAAATCGGAAAATAACTTAAAAAGCTTTGATCAAGGGGACGGCAAAGTTGGGATACGTGATAGAGTTGCTATGAAGGGGAGCCAAGAACAACTTCTCGAAGTTTTCTACACTTTTCTTGATTACGGTATTCTGGCATGGAACAGCAATTTTAACGGGATAGAAAACCTTGAGGAGGCGATCTTGAAAGAAATTGGAATTGACACCATAACACAGCTGCCGGATTTTCAGAGTCGAGTAAAACAACCACTTACAAGGAAGCGGTTGTTTTACCAGTTTTCGAGGCCTTTCGCAGAGCAAGCATTTCGCAAGTCGCTGGCAAAAGAGTTCGACATTGTTGAACTTTTCAGAAAATTTATGAGCGAGAGAATTCAAACGGCATCCATTGATGCTCCGTCAAAGAGTATCATTCGCAAAATTATCTCCGAAAAAACATTGGACTGGATCGTTGCCTCGGAATCTGATGAAGCTGACAGTCTGCTGACGGACATTATTCATGCTACGATCACGAGAATTGAGCAAGGCCTCAGATCTAAGATCGGGGTTGGTGGTGGTAAAGACGTTGGCGACGAGTCCATCCTGTACAGCCTGTTAGCTTTTGAGCAGCAAGCCGTATCTGGCCCCCTATACGATCAAGTTATCAAATTTGTTAAGTCACATCCAAGTTACGACCGGATCTTGCTGAGTAGCATACGTGCAAAGCGCGCCATTCAGAAAGGCGATCGAGACGAAGAACTTCGCAAAACCAAAAGTGATAAGGAATCGCTGACAAGTGAGAAACTACCGAGCAAAGATCCGACAGAATCTGTCAGCGATCAGCATCAAATTCAAGATCAGTCAGTCAGTCACTCTGACTTTGCATCGAATGAGCAGCATACAACGCCTAACGAGGTGGGTAGAGTGCTAACAACTTTGTCGGCGGGTCCGGATGTGGAAAGAACTGCGACAGAGGCTGGGAAAAGACAGGCATCAGTTAAATCCGAAAACAAAGTTGTCTCTCCGACCAACATTGCCCGCCAGCAAAGGGAAAAATCTCCAGGTCGACGTGAGGCACTAACTGAATACTATGTGCTGAATGCTGGCGTTGTGCTGTGTTGGCCATACCTTAAGTCATTCTTTGACAGACTTGGGTATCTGGTAGGCGGCGATTTTCGCAATGAGGAGGCACGCGAACGGGCAGTACACATTTTAGGTTATGCTGCTGCAGGTCACGGCAAATGCGAAGAACATGAATTAATTTTCCAGAAATTTCTGGCGGGCTGGCCGCTTCAAATGCCGCTGGTGAAAGACTTGAAGCTGCGGAAAAAGGAAAAAAGGGAATGCGATAATATGCTTCGGGGCTTAATTGCAAATTGGCCGATCCTGAAGAATACGTCGCTTGAAGGACTGCGCGCCTCCTTTTTTCAGCGCAATGGAAAACTTCGAAAAGAGGAAGAAGCATGGAGGCTCATTGTGGAGCAGAAAAGCTATGATATGCTGCTGGATCATTTGCCGTACAGCATTGCGATTGTTAAGCTTCCCTGGTGCAAAGAAATTTTAAAAGTGGATTGGGCGTAAGATTGGGTTTATCTAAACTATCCGCAATGGGAATTAGATCAGGCTTACTTCAAAATACGACTGCGCAAACAAGCGGTGGAACAAGGCAACCTTTCTTTCTAAAACAAAATAGGCTAGCATCTTTGGACCAGCGAAATAAATTCTTCTCACCCAAGCTCGCCATAGGTGCACAAAATGATAAATATGAGAAGGAGGCAGATTCGATGGCGAAGCACGTAGTCAGAACGTTGAACCATGGAACACCGCAGTCGGTACAGCGTAAGTGCGAGGCTTGTGAGAGAGAGGAAAAACTTCAACGCAAGTCGGAGGAGGAAGAAACAGTCCAACTGAAAAGCGAAGAGGAAGAAGATCCAATGATTCAGCGGAAGTCAGAAACGGATGAAGAGGAAAAAGATGTACAACTGAAAGGTTTAGAGGAAGAAGATGATCTATCGGTTCAAAGGAAAGAAAGCCCTGAGGAAGAAGAGGAAGTGCAAATGAAAAGCGATGCAAGGCCTTCCAACATAAATCAGCCATTAGATACACAACTTGCTAATAGCGCCGGCAGTGGTCGTGGATTGCCGCCTGGGACAAGAAAGCAGATGGAACACTCTTTTGGATCGGATTTCAGCAAGGTGAATATTCACACTGATAGCGCCGCGATTCAGATGAATGAGCAATTGCACGCGCATGCTTTTACGCACGGATCGGACATCTACTTTAATAAAGGAAGGTACAATACTTCATCCACAGCCGGCAAGGAGTTGTTGGCACACGAGCTCACCCATGTAGTTCAGCAGAATTCTGAAATTAAAAGAAAACGTATACAGCGACAGATCGTGTTCGGAAGCGGTTATGCTGGATACCCCAGCGTACCGGCTGAAGTTGCAAAGGCCAAGGGGGGAAAATGGAATCCTACGACCATTGATTTTAGTACGAACGCCGGCCGCTCCGGCGGTGGTGATGGTGCCAAAGACCTGCCTGAACTGATCAAGGTGATAGGTAAACAAGGCAAAGGCGCCATTAAACAACTAGGTATAATAGGCCATAGTAACTCCAAGGCTATGGGACTGAGTGGAGATGTACACACCCAAGGCGTGCCATTACGGGGCGTGATCACAGAAGATACCTTGAAAGACAATAAAGCAAAGATCGATGCCGTCAAAGACCGCTTCGCGCCAGGCGCATCGATAGTCCTGTATTCCTGCAACTCAGGCGGGATCAGCAACGGCCTAGCCGATGTTGTCAGCGAGGCATTTGGGGTTTGTGTGAAGGGGTTTAAAAATGATGTATTGTGGTGTATTACATTCGATGACTCTCCCGTAAACATTACCAGCAGAGGAAATGTATTTTATGAAAATCCAAATGATCCGCTGGCCGGAGCCGGTGTGCATCCTTCGTGCGCAAACTTCCATAAGAAGGTTCTCGACTTAACGCCGGATGTAAATTCCTGCAAAGGCGTTCCAAAGCCTGCAGAAAAAAAATGTGTTTCTCCGCAAGATATACCGGTCCTACAAGACACTGCGGCGTTTCAATTGGTCTCCTTCATCGGTGAAACAGGTTCACTCAGCGATTTCCCAAAACCAAATGGCGGAGATCTGGAAGGACTAAAGCTCATGGACGGTTTGGATAAAAATGACATTGAAAAAAGAATGCGGGTTTCGAGAATGCAGCAAAGGCTGAACCATCATGGAGCAGCACTCTCTCCAGATGGTATGTTTGGCAACAACACACTTGCATCTCTTAATAAGTTTCAATCAAAACTGGGACTAAGCCCCAGCGAGGTGGTTGACAGCCACACGGCTGAGGCCCTCATGATGCCATCGATATTCCCCAATGAGGTAACCGTAATCAGCCAGGTAGAGGGTCTGAAACTTGGAGATGGACTGACATTCGGCACGTTCAATTTACGGCCTCAGGTCAGACGCCTACAGCAGCTCCTAACTATACATGGAAGCTTCACGAAGGCCGACGGCATGTTCGGTCCAAAAACAAAATCCGCAATGAATATATTTCAGGCATCCCGTGATCTGACTACTACTGATGAAGTGGACGCTGGTACAGCCGACGCGTTGGAGGGTCGGACGCCTAGCTCCTGCCCATTTGGACAAATCCCACTAATCACTGCATAATTTGGGTTCCTCAATGTTTAACTCCACCCTCAAAAAGAATTTACATGCCGCTATCAATGATCTCTCTAAGGTCATAGAAAAGCGGCTGGACGAATTTTTCCGGCCGGATCATCCTGCCGACGAGGATGTAAAAATCGAATTTCGTCTTCCCGATCTGAAATATTCATCCCATCAATTCACACGGGAGGAATATCTCGTTCTGTTAATTGCGTTAATGCCTCACGTTCAGCCGAGTTTCTTTGATCAGATCATACAGCAGAAGTTTCCACAAGGAGGAGACTTTCCTCAACTTGGCGGTATCCGTGGCAAGCAGTTTAGGGGATTTCTTCCAACGGGTGAAACGGTACTATTTGTATTAGCTGGAGATAACCTTGAAAAGCGATTTGAGGTCAGCCGGTTATTTAATGAAAATCACTTTTTCGCCCGCAACCACATTTTGTGGCTCGAAGAACCAACGGCAGGCGAACCAAAAATGAGTGGAAAGCTCGTGATCTCGTCGGAGGCATTGGACTATTTGATTCACGGCCAGCTGTCCAGGCCAAAATTCGGAATTCAATTTCCTGCCCAGTTAATAGAAACCCAGCTGAAATGGGAAGATCTGATCTTGAATGACCATACTTCACGTCAATTGAAGGATCTTGAGAACTGGATTCAACACGGGCAAACACTGCTGAATGATTGGAATATGAAAGACAGGGTCAAGCCGGGATATCGCGTATTATTTTATGGGCCTCCTGGAACAGGAAAAACGCTTGCCGCCACGCTGCTTGGAAAATACACCGGTAAAGATGTCTACAAGATTGACCTTTCCATGGTCGTTTCTAAGTTTATCGGTGAAACGGAAAAAAATCTTTCAAACCTATTTGCCAGCGCCGAAAACCGGGATTGGATTTTGTTTTTTGATGAGGCCGATGCCTTGTTTGGCAAACGAACCAGTGTAAGAGATGCGCACGATAAATATGCAAATCAGGAAGTCTCCTATTTATTACAACGGGTGGAAACGTATAAGGGCATGGTTATCCTGGCCTCTAACTTCAGGGACAACATCGACGAAGCATTCGTTCGCAGGTTTCAGTCCATCGTATATTTCCCGAAACCAAAAAAAGAAGAGCGGTTAAAGATATGGCAAAACACATTCCCTCACCAGATTCGGTTTGAACAATCAGTTAGCTTAGAACGAACGGCAGAACAGTATGAACTGACAGGCGCAAATATCGTGAACGTTGTGCAACAGGTATGCTTGCAGGCGCTATCACGCGCGGAAATGACCATTGGTGAAGAAGATCTAAAAAAGGCAATACAAAAAGAATTTGCAAAGGAGGAGAAAATGCTTTGACGGAATTTGTGCTAACTTAGAATACAGCTGGAAAGAAAAGACAATGGGACTTGAAATTGATAGCGACGAAAATAACTGGGGCTTTAAAGGAAAGAATTACCTATTCCTTATTGGTATTGACAAATACAAGTATTGGACACCGTTGAAATGCGCTGTAAAGGACATTCAGGACTTTGCTAGTCTCCTGACATCGCGCTACCAATTTGAAAGCTCAGATATCATCATGCTTAAAGATGAGGATGCTACTGAGAACAACATCATCAATATGTTCATCGAGTTAGCGGAAAAGAAAATAACTAGCGACGACAATCTGATTGTTTATTTCTCCGGTCATGGTTGTGAGAAAGCAAAAACCGGATATTGGATTCCAGTTGATGCGCCAAAGGATCAGCCTGGACAGTTTATCAACACCGCTATTATTGCAGACTGGCTTAAGAATATTAATTCCTTGCATACGTTTCTGATTGTGGACGCGTGTTTTTCCGGAAAGCTTGTGACTCAGTTAAAAGGATCAGCTGCGAAATCTGAAAAATTCAAATCACGAAGGATCTTCACTTCAGGTAGGGCTGAAGTTGTCGCCGACGGAAAAGAAGGAGAGAACAGTCCGTTCGCAAAGGGTTTGCTGCTCACTTTGAGTCAAAACACCAAACCTTTTATTTACGCTTCCAGGCTTATCGCTGAGGTAAAGGAATATGTAGAAAGGGAAGCTCAGCAAAAGCCCATGGATGCAAGCATCGTCAACGCTGACGATGAGGGCGGAGAATTTGTCTTTCATCTTAAACTTAGTGAAGAAGAGATATGGGCCAGTGTTGTCAAACAACATAAAAAGGATGTCTACCAAAAATTTGCATGGGATTTTCCAAACAGCATTTATAAGACAGAGGCCTTGGATGCCAGCGCCTGGCTTTCAGCGCTTGAAAAAAATACCGTAGCAGCCTTGACAAAATATATTACTGACCATGTACCCCATGGTAAGTTTATTGATCAGGCTAAAGAAAATCTGGACGAAGCGGTATGGAAGAAAGCTCAAGCAGATAAAACAACGCTAGCCTTTGCAGAATACATCCGCCAATTTCCTCAAGGCAAACATGTTGAGGATGCCAGGGGGGCCATGAAAAAAATTCTGGAAACACTTGATCCGGAATCGGAAGAAGTTGAGATCGCAAAGGAACGGGTATTGCTTCCGCCCGATCCGGTAATTGCGGATAGACCCGATGATGAAGGAGCCTGGAAGGATGCAGAGAAAAACAATACATTTCTATCCTATCTGGATTTTGTCAGACGCTTTCCCAACAGTAATTATGCACAAAAGGCAAATGAGTCAATGGAACGCCTTGACAAAATAGAAGCAAATAAAATCAAATTGATGGTCGCGACTCCCGGCATTAACTGCAACGAGAAAATAAACAAGTGTATCCAATATTTTCGTGATTATCCATCGGCACCTAATAATGACATCGTAAAAAAGATCAAGAACAAACTGTTGATGGATCGATACACGAAAGGAACTTGTTAGGCGTGGAAATCCGGATTTTTGATTTTAACGCTAATATTCCTTGTAATCCAATCTTGAACATCCGGGATATAATGGCTTGAGGACACGGACAGACCTTTATGTCCAGGATCCAAAGGGCCTGGGAGCGGTGGCATCTCAAAACGCACCACTTGCTGTGTAAAATCTGAGGTGCTCGCCATTATCTTGAGGATGCTCGCGCTTTCGCGGTAGTTGAATGATACTACCTCATCTTCCAGCGCGAGTGGTATCCACTTTCCATCCAGTGCCCAGCCTTCCTGATTAGGTTCAAGACCCATCACAACTTCTTTCAGCAATTTGATATGAACGGCGAAATTGAATGTGAGGTACAGTAGGGCACAATACAACTTTCGATCGCTTGTGTTTTTCAGTTTTATTCTAATACTTCCCCCCGTGTTGCCACTAGGATGCTTTACAAAGTTGGGAACTACCTCACCATCTGTCAATGAAAGGGATGTCTCACGCTGCATCGCATCTTTCTGATAGAAAAATATATCAATAGGAAATTTATTGAACAAGAAAGCATTTGGGTTTTGTAATTGTTTGACAAATTCAAATTGCGAAAGATGTCCTAAATAGTTCCGGATTATCGTCGCCGAATTTCCATGACTATACTCAACCGGTTGTACAATAGGCACGCCGGACATCTCCGGACGGGAAATCAAGATGTTCTTTTTTTGTTCCTCGATGCAGTAATCTGACTGTTCTGGTGACTCGACTAACATGAAGGTAGTTGCCGGGTCCGCGCTCAGCGTCTTCTGAATATCTTGTTTGATTGCCGAATCTTGTGCGTTGATGTAAATATTTAGTGTTACAAAAAAGTAATCCGAAGAATAGCCCTTGTAGGTAATGCGTGTATCCAGATCTTCGTTTTTTTCGAATTGCAGCTGCGCATGTGTTGGATAAATGTCGCGGATTTTCGCGTTATAACTTCGATTACCATTGTCGTCAGTAATAGTTATAACCGAAGAGGATGAGAGTCCGTGCATGGCACCAAGGTCAATCACCCATCCGTCAGTTTCGTTAAAGTTAATATTACCATACTGTGGCTTAGCTTCACCCTTCTTGTTCAAAAAACCGAGGAACAAACTGCTTTCATTGTCGCCTGAAACGTATGCTTTTGGTGTTTGTTTAAACTGATAGCGCATGTAGTTCTGGATTCTCGCTTGCAAGTCGTAATAGGTGATCAAGCCCTCCGTCCGGGTCAACACTTCCAGCAGATTCTTAGTGAACATCCCTTCGCCTCCGACTTCAAAGGCGGATTCATCATTTTGACATGCCGCTAGTTGAATATGTTTCCCTTCCGTCAGGTAATGATCTATAGAACTCTTCTTTACATCATCAAGAGAAATCGTCTCCGAAAAAATAAATTCGGTCCATGGTCTCGCAGGAAACGCGTGCGACAATCGCTCGCGATAAATCATTCTTCGTTCCAGCACTTCTCCCGGCTTTGCGAAAAAACCATTTCGCGTATTTCCTCCCGAATGACAACAGTCAAAGATGGTGACAATATGAGAACCCTTGTCCGAAAGTTTCCTAATGATATAACGCAGTTCCTTATCGGCTAACAACCTGAACTTCGCCTGTCCCTCGGATATGGTATAGCCATCAAAACAAACAAGAGATTCGAATTTGTGATCCTGCTCAATTTCCCAGAATATTGGGTCAGCATCCTCCTGCGTACCGTGTCCAGAGAAGTAAAATAAGATTACATCGTTTTCATTGGCAGGTTCAAAATGTGAATAAAATGCCTTGACAATATTATCCTTTGTCGCTTCACCGTCGATGAGCTTCCGAATGTGAATCTCAAAATCCTTCGACTCCTCCTCAAGATACGATGCCACTTTTTGAAGGTCGTTTACACAACCTTTTAACGGAGTGACAGGTGGAGGATAGTTATTGATGGCCACCAATAGAACATATAGCCGAGAACGGGGATAGACGTGCGAGGTCATTTATTAAATAAGCAAATATTCGCGCGAAACGCAATAAAATTATAGCATTTAAATCATGAATCACTTAAATTTAAATGGTAATAACAATGGAGAAACAGCCATTGAAAATTGTTGGAGTATTGTGCAGAAAGTTGGTGTTGTCTTAAATTCCCGCTATGACTAGCCGCCCTCCGATCGTTCAATTGATACATGCTTCGGACGCACCCCAGCATACAGGAGAGTTAAAGTCAATTTTGCAACGGATGAAATCCGAAAATAGAATTTTGGATTTCTCAGCGCTTGATGTCAGTTCCAACCCGGAGAGCATTACATTCAAAACGGAAGATCACCAAGGTATCATTGTCTTGCTTACGAACGAGATTGAGAGTGTAAGGACCGAGATCGAAAATCTCTTAAGAAACGTAACCCAGGAAAAACAAAACATCAAACTCATTGAAATTATCGTTGACAATCTTCCTTATCATAACAGCTTTATTTCCTTTCCACAGGACTTGATGCCGATCCGAAGCCGTGTGGATATGAACTTGGTCTGGAATGGAATTGAGCAAGACCTTCATGCTATGTTTCCCATAGCTAAAGAGCCTGAAATTGAAGTCACGCCAGCGACAGATAACAGACTAAAAAAATATCTTAAACTTGCTGGCCTTACACTAGCGACATTGGCTCTATGCAACATTCTTGTTTTTGTAATTAGCCCTCGTATTAACGACAATCCTTATATAACGTTAAACATATTTGTAATCTTTCTTCCACTTATTGTTTTATCTATTAATCGAAAAAGTCTGGAACCTGAGAATTCTGTGTCGGAAACAAGAAAACAGACAAACGGAATAGACTGGAAACAATTAATCATTCGAACGCTGGTTGCTTTTATCGTTCTTTTAGGAAGTTTCTACATTTGGGCCATTGCCCTCATCAGGGCTGGAATTGATATGAGAAATTCCGCTGCTCCTGCAATTTTGGCTGCCGCTACTACCTTATTGTTTTTATTTTATAGAAGAAAATCGGAAGGAACGAAGTTCTCTGTACAGTCGGATGGCCCATCATCTCAGATTAAGTCATTTTTAAGATTTGTTGGGGTGCTATTGTTCTTCGTTCTTCTAAGTTCCATTTTCTGGATAATTGTTTTTGAGGCCCTTGAAATTCACTATGGCGGTAGCCATGTAGCATTATTGACTGTCGTTACAACGATACTTCTATTGCTTGTTCGGCAAATAAGAAAAAGAGCTAAACCTTCTCCCTGATTACTTGTCTCTCGTTCATTTGTAATTAGCGAAAACATATGACCTCTCAAAAAACGATTTATTGTATCCACGCAACCGACGCTTCACAGCATTTCGGAAAAATGCAAGAGATAGCCAATCGCTTCAAAGCTGAAAATAGAATTTCCACATTTATTCCTATGTCGGTTGAGGAAGCTAAACGTTCGTTGTCTGAAAAAGTCGAGGAGGACGATTTGATAGTGGTAATGCTGACAAACGAATTGGACGCGGCCTTAAAAGATCTGCGAGATTTCCTTAAGCAGCAGCAGAAGAATTCGTCGGGCATCCGCATCGCGGAAATTATAATCGACAACATTCCCTACGAACGGGAATTTATGAACCTCCCGATAAACGACGATAAACCTGTGCGGGATCGCGTGGACATGGATCAAGTTTGGTCAAATATTGAGAAGGATTTGGAAGCCTTATTTCCAAAATCATCGTTCCGATGGAAAAAGATTCTTATACCTGCAGCAGCAATCGTCGTCATCGGCCTTCTGGTCTGGCTGGTGCCAAAAGTTATCGTTTCTGATCCTCAACCAGAATTCAGCTTCACTGTAAGG
>JAICGJ010000015.1 GCA_025923195.1 Chryseolinea sp. | reverse complement strand
CTCCCTCGCATGGAAGGATGGTTATCACCGCAGCCAATGCAGCGGCCCAGGCCAATGGCATTAACAAAGAAATGGTGCTTGCGGATGCACGGGCAATAGTTCCGGCGTTGCAGGTTATGGATGATCAACCGGACCTTATCGATCGATTGCTTAGACGTCTTGCAGAATGGTGTATTCGATTTACTCCTTGTGTCGCCGTTGATGCTCCTGATGGACTCATGTTGGATGCCACTGGGTGTTCACATCTCTGGGGTGGTGACGAGTATTATCTGGCGTCGATCAATGAAAAGTTAAATGCACGTGGTTACGACGTCAGGGTTTCTATGGCTGATACCCCAAGCGTTGCATGGGCAGTGGCTCGGTACGGAGAAGAACCCCTGGTTGTCCCTGAAGGTCTGCATATTGAAGCTTTGCTTCCTTTGCCTCCTATATCTCTTCGACTGGAACGAGAAACCGTCGATCGCTTGCACAAGCTGGGACTTCATCGCATCAGCAAGTTTATATCAATGCCACGCGCCACAATGAGGCGGCGATTTGGTCCCCATTTCTTGCATCGGCTGGATCTAGCCTTGGGACGTGAAGAGGAGATAATCCATCCGGTTCATCCGATCGAACCTTATCAGGAATATTTGCCCTGCCTGGATCCGATTTTATCCGCTTCAGGCATCGAAATCGCGTTGGATCGATTGCTCAAAACATTGTGCTACCGGCTTCAACAGGAACAAAAGGGCCTTCGCGTTGCAATACTTAAGGGTTATCGGATGGATGGCAAGGTCGAACAGGTTACCGTTGGTACTCATCGACCTTCGCACCATGTTCAGCATCTTTTCAAGTTGTTTGAGGTTAAACTTCCTTCAATAGATCCTGGTCTGGGCATTGAGCTTTTTGTACTGGAAGCCACAAAGGTGGAAGATCATTTTTCGGTGCAGGAAAAAATATGGGAGCAATCCGGTGGACTGGATGATGAGCGTTTATCAGAATTGATCGATCGTTTGACCGTTAAAACTGGCGTTCAGGCTATACGTTATTTGCCTGATGAGCATTACTGGCCTGAACGGTCGTTTAAACCAGCTTCCTACATTCAAGAAGAGCCGCAGACATCCTGGCAGGATAAGTTGAGGCCACTTCAACTGCTGGGCATACCAGAAAGAATTGAAGTCGCTGCGCCTATTCCAGATTATCCCCCGCTGTTATTTCAACATAAAGGAAAACTGCACAGAATTACCAAGGCAGATGGTCCGGAGCGTATAGAACAGGAGTGGTGGATTCAGCAGGGCCAACACAGGGACTACTATCGGGTTGAAGATGAAGAAGGATTCCGCTATTGGATATTTCGTCTCGGTCACTTTGATGATAAGAGAATACAATGGTTTCTTCATGGATTTTTTGCGTAGATGATGTTAGAATGAGTAATGATTTATTTATTAGACCTAGGGCGATAGAATATAAACTTTATTACCCAAGTATTCACCAAAGTTGATTACTAACATGTATGGGTTATACGGAATTACAGGTCACAACCAATTTCAGTTTTCTGAGAGGGGCTTCACATCCCGAGGAATTAGTCGAGCAGGCAGCTACATATGGCTACTCGGCAATAGGAATAGCTGATAGGAACAGCTTTGCTGGAATCGTGCGAGCTCATGTTGCAGCGAAAAAGTGGGGGATCCGCATCATACCCGCTTGTCGCCTGGATCTGCTGGACGGCCCAAGCTTGCTTGCCTATCCCCAAGATAAGAATGCCTATTCGCAGCTGTCGTCATTGCTTACTCTTGGTAACCTTAGAACCGAAAAAGGAAAATGCCATTTATATAAAGCCGATGTCTATAGTCACGCGAAGGGATCAAAGTTTATTTCGGTACCTCCTGCATCACTAAACGAAAATTTTGATTTTGACAACTCATATAAAAAAAACTTGCAGGAATTTAGAGATGCCTTAGGTGATCATCTCTATGTAGCTGCTACGCGCACTTATAGCGGGGATGATACAAAACTATTGCACAGAATTTATCTACTGTCGGCCCATACGCGAGTGCCGATGGTAGCAACCAATGATGTGCACTATCATCATCCCGTTCGTCGCGAACTGCAGGATGTTGTTATCTGCATAAGGGAAAAATGTACGATAAACAACGCGGGCTTTAGGCTACACGCAAATGCGGAAAGATATCTAAAGCATGCTGATGAAATGGCACGACTATTTCGACAATACCCAGACGCTATCGCCCATACGCAGGAGATTGTTGATGCATGTGTATTTTCCCTCAATGAATTGAAATACCAGTATCCCAAAGAAATTACTAGTGATGGTCGCACACCACAGGAAGAGCTGACACTTTTGGCATGGGAAGGGGCCAAGCGGCTCTATGGAGAAAAGATTCCGGAGAAAATTAAAGCAAACATCAGGTACGAGTTGTCTTTTATGGAGAAGATGAATTACGCAGAGTATTTTCTCACCGTGTATGATCTTGTGCGCTATGCCCGGGAGCAGGGTATTCTCTGCCAGGGACGTGGTTCGGCCGCCAACTCCACGGTGTGCTATTGTTTAGGAATCACTTCTGTCGATCCCTCAAAATTTGACCTCTTGTTTGAGCGATTCATATCTTCAGCCCGCAACGAGCCTCCAGATATCGATGTGGACTTTGAACACGAACGAAGGGAAGAAGTGATTCAGTATATTTATCAAAAATACGGCCGCGATCGTGCAGCCATCGTCGCAACCGTTACACAGCAGCATCATAAAGGAGCGATCAGAGATGTTGGAAAGGCCATGGGACTCTCTGTTGACACGATCAATCTCCTGTCGAGTTCGATGTGGGAACTGACGCAGGAGTGGCTTGAAGGAAGGTGTCTCGCTGAACATGGATTAAATCCAAACGATCCAAACCTTTTGAAGGTGATGCAACTTACTGCTCAGTTCATGGGATTTCCCCGTCAGCTGGGGCAACATACCGGCGGATTTGTGATCACCGAAGGGAAGCTATCCGATCTTTGTCCCATTTTGAATGCACGTATGGAAGACCGAACCTGCATTGAATGGAATAAAGATGATATCGATGCATTAGGTTTTCTGAAAATTGATGTGTTGGCCCTGGGTATGCTGACATGCATTCGAAAAGCCTTTGATCTTGCAAAGCGTCATTATGGTCTCGACCTTACACTCGCTAATATTCCTCAAGATGATCCGGTTGTTTATGAAATGATAAGTCATGCTGATACTATCGGTGTATTCCAGATTGAAAGTCGCGCTCAGCAATCCATGTTGCCCAGGCTGAGGCCAAAATGTTTTTACGACCTCGTAATCGAGGTAGCCATCGTACGTCCGGGGCCAATACAGGGTGACATGGTTCATCCCTACTTGCGACGGCGCAATGGCGAGGAGCCTGTAGAATATCCATCTAAAGAATTGGAAGAGATTCTGGGACGAACCCTAGGCGTTCCGTTATTCCAGGAGCAGGCCATGAAAATTGCTATTGTTGCTGCTGGATTTACACCTGCGGAAGCGGATGAGTTGCGCCGCAGCATGGCGACTTTTAAAGCTAAGGGAATGGTTTCACACTTCGAGGAGAAACTGATGAAGGGTATGAAAAAAAATGGGTATAGCTCCGAATATGCGCAGCGCGTCTTTAGACAATTGGAAGGATTTGGTAGCTACGGATTTCCTGAAAGTCATGCAGCCAGCTTTGCCCTCTTGGTCTATGTCTCGTCCTGGATAAAATGTTATTACCCCGACATATTTGCGTGCGCGCTTCTCAACAGCATGCCGATGGGGTTTTATCAGCCAGCACAAATTGTCGGTGATGCGCGCAAACATGGCGTCGAGGTTCATCCGGTCGACATTAACTATTCTAACTGGGATAATACACTCGAAGAATCAGTTTCATCGTCAACAACAAAATATTATGTTCTAAGATTGGGATTTCGCAATGTCAAGGGCTTGCGCGAGGAGGATATTCAGGTGTTGGTGAGGGAGAGAAAAAAAATGTTTGAGGACATTCATGAACTTCGGAAAATTGGGTTATCGGATGCGGCACTTGAGAAATTGGCGAACTCTGATTGTTTCAGATCCATTGGAATTGACCGAAGGCAGGCTCTCTGGGAAGTTTCAACAAAGGACCGTACACACCCCATTTTTTCTGGCTTGCCATCCAACGGAATTAAGGAAGCAAAAGTATCACTTCCTGAAATGACACTTCCGGAGCACGTTGCGCATGACTATGCAACCACATCACTATCGATTAAAGCTCATCCGGTCAGCTTTATCCGGGGGCAGCTGGACAGTCTTCGGATTCTTTCGACATCGGCATTGGCGTCAGGAAAGAACGGAGATCTGGTAAAGGTCGCGGGACTTATCCTGGTGCGCCAACGACCCGGGACTGCAAGTGGTATTTGTTTTATCACCATCGAGGATGAAACTGGGTGTGCTAATCTGGTGGTCTTTCAAAAGTTGTTTGATCAATACCGCAAAGAGATATTACAATCCAGCCTGTTAATGGTGGAAGGCCAATTACAAATCGAGGGTGAGGTGATTCACGTCATCGTAAGACGATGTTATAATTATACCAAATTGTTGAGGGAGTCTATTGAATTTAAAGAGTCGGATAGACCATTGTTACCCTTATCTCGTGCCGATGAAAGGAGCGCGCCTATCGTTCAGGACAGGGCCAAACCAAACAAGAGTGAAATTCTCCAGGGAGAAATTTTTCCAAAGGGAAGAAATTTTAGATAGTAGTTCCCAGGATCACCAATTTGCCATGCAGTATGCTATTCCGATCGCAGGCTGTTCACTGGGTTCACGAACAGCGAGCGCAGGGTTTGAAAACTAATGGTGAGCAGAGCAATAAGTATTGTAATTGTGCCTGCAAACAAAAACATCCATAATGCAATAGGAATGTGGTAGGCATATGCCTCCAGCCAATCCTGCATGATGTACGATGCCAACGGGGAGGCTATCAATAATGATATCGCGATGAGAACGAACATCTCCTTTGACAACAAGCCGAAAAGTGAAGCCATACTTGCACCGAGTATTTTTCGGATGCCGATCTCTTTTGTGCGCTGTTCTGCAGTAAACATGGCAAGGCCCAATAATCCAAGGCAGGAGATAAAGATGGCAAGCGACGCCAATGCGTTTGAGAGCGTTTCGACAATTTGCTCGCTGCCATAAAGCTTTTGATATTCTTCATCCGAGAATTGATATGTGAATGGAAACTGTGGATTGAATTTTTTATGGATAGCCACAAGATTGGTCACGGCTTCTTTTGTCTTGCCTGGCTCTGTCCTGATGAGTGCCCAGCCATAAGGCACCTTTTCTTCCAGTCGAAGGATCATCGGGTTAATCTTGTGATGTAGCGAGCTGAAATGAAAATCTTTTGTCACGCCCACAATGTGGCCCTTCTTTCCCCAAAATGTTAGCGGCTTGCCGATAGGATCCTCATAACCGATTATTTTGAGAGCTGCTTCGTTGATGATGTAACCTGTAGCATCAGTTGCATGGTCTTCGGAAAAGTCACGGCCATGGGCCATCTGGATGTTAAGTGCTTTTATAAATTCATACCCGACGGAGGCCTGAGTGAATTGCAGCATCGTATTTGGATCTTTTCCCTCCCATTGTACACCTCCAGTTCCATTTTGGATATCAGTGGGGGGCTGCGACATCTTGCTCACGTATTTAATCCCGGGATGAGTCAGAACCTCTTTTTTATATACATCATACTTAAGTCCCAGGTCTCCTTCCAACTGAACAAAAATGAGGTTTTCGCGATCGTACCCCAGATGCATGGATTGGATATAGTTAAGCTGTCTCGAGATCACAATCGTTCCGATGATGAGCATGATAGACAATGTAAACTGGAAGACAACCAATCCTTTGCGGAACCAGATCGCTCCGCGCCCAAATTTCAAAATTCCCTTAAATGTGCTCACTGGATTAAAGGAGGAGAGGTACAAGGCAGGGTAACTACCTGAGACAAATCCTGTGATTACGGTGAGCAGCAGAACAGACACCCAGAAACTAATTTGGTTTAACGGTAAGGATATTTGCTTGAGCGTTATTGTGTTGAAGGCTGGCAGCGCCAGGGCAACCAGCAGTAGGGCAATGATAAATGCCAGGGTCACAATCATCAAGGCTTCACCAATGAATTGACGGATAAGGGAACCGCGCAGGGCCCCGATAACTTTACGAATGCTGATCTCCTTGGCGCGCTTGATGGAGCGCGCAGAGGTAAGGTTCATGAAATTAATGCAGGCGATCAATAACACAAATACGGCAACGACAGTGAATATATTGACATATTGTATCCTGCCGCCTGCTAATTCTCCGTCCTTAAAATTGGAGTGGAGATAAACTTCGCTGTGCTTTTGCAAAGCCAGCCGAATGACGAAATTCTCTTGCTTGTTATACGTATCAATGAACTCTTTTATTTTTGCCTCAAACGCCTTCGGGTCGGTACCTTCCCGCAATACAATGTGGGTAGCCGGAGAGTTATTTCCCCATTCCTTGCCCCAGGAGTGTTGCTCGTAGAACGTTTCCCAGTTCAGAATGTAATCGAACTTCCGTGAACTATGAGCTGGTACATTTTCAAAAACGGCCGTGACTTTAAGATCTTTCTTGTTTGAGAAGCGCAGCGATTGTCCAAGGGCGTCACTGGGACTTCCAAAGAATGTCTCCGCCATTTTTCTGGAGATCGCTATGTCTACTGTGTTTCTTAAGGCCGTTTCAGGCTGTCCGGCAATAAGCCTATAGCTAAAGACATTAAAGAAATCGGGGCTCGCGTAAGCGCCAACTTGTTTCAGGACTTTACCGTGTGCCTCAAAAGCATGCGACTCGTCCCACGACATGCCGGTAGCATATTCGACTTCTGGAAATACGGTTTTCAGCTCAGCGGCCAGAGGACCGGGGGTGTTATATCTGCCGTCGATGATACCATCGTGGTATTGTCGCTCAAAGATGGTGTAAAGGTTGTCTTCGTTTGCATGGAATGCATCCATCATTTTTTCATCCCGAACCCAAAGCCAGATCAATAGACTGCATGCCATTCCGAGGGCAAGCCCGAGTATGTTGATCAGTGAAAAGGCCTTATTCTTGAAAAGATTTCGAAGCGCGGTGTTAAGATAATTTCGAAGCATACGCAGACGGGATCGGGGTTTAAACGGTATACTGGAAAGTCATTGGAAGGTTACAATTGATAAAAAGATTGTTTTGGATACCGTCCTCCTGAGCGCACGTATGAGGCCTGTCGGGCGAAGGGGCCCCTGGAAGTTTCAGCTGTTGATTTATAGGAACGACAAGTAGTGATCACGTTGCTCGAGGGAGATCCTTCTTTCCCGCGTAGCCGGCGCGCCTATCACCACTCAGGATGACGATTTCATAAGCGGTGAGGTGTAAAATAATTCACTCATTCCTTATAAATTGGTTCCATCGTCCAAATATCTCCCGAAAAACTATCTTCATGTCCGGTATGCTTCCCGCCGTATAGCCAAAGCTTGTCTTTATACACAACACTATTTCCGCCGCTCCGTGGGCTCCAAGGTGCATTGTCTGTCTGCAGCCGCCAGTGGGAACCGTCGATAGAATACCACACATCACGGTAGGCATTGCGCGGGTCGGAATCACGGCCACCAAACACCCATATCAAATTGTCGTACACCAGTGCGCCATAATCATATCTGCCTTTCCATGGTACGTCAGATTCTGATTGTGCCCAGTTTTTTCCATCCGAAGAACTCCATATATCCGAGTGGCCCTGACCGCCCACCATCCAAAGCTTGCCTTTAAATGCTAGGATGCGTGGATTGTCTCGTGCAACCCACGGGCAGACTTCCAACACGTTAGTCCACCGAATCCCATCGGTTGAAGACCAGATATCATTGACGTATTTATTAGGTGACTTATCCTTGTCAACACCAATAGCACCACCGAACAACCATAATTTGTTTTCAAACTCAACAACTGTGTGTCCCTTTCTCGGTGACCATTCAGCATGTTCGATTGTCATATTCCAGTTCTTTCCGTCGGAGGACGACCAGATATCATTCAAAAAAGTATTGGAGGCATATTCCATTCCGCCCAGAACCCAAAATTTATTTTTAAAAGAAACATAAGCCATAGAAATTTTTTCTCCCCAGTCATATTTGTCATGTGCCTCCCATTTAATGCCATTCAGTGAACTCCATGCGTTTTTCTGTCCAATCATCCATAGATCATTGTTAGTGCCTGCCAAAGGGCAGATAGCGCTGGGATAGGTGCCTGGCTTCCATTCAAATTGATGGGTTCCGGACCCTGGCGGAGCAACTTGAGTCCACTTGAACTCCGGTGATAGAGGACGCGCAGGCGCGTAAAATTCCTTCATTCCATTTTCATGCTGCATTCCCGAAAATGAAATGAGAATCACGCCAACAGCTGTTACGATGCCGAAAACAAGAAATAGGGTCCTCATACGAGCATAGTTTGCTATTAATTTAATGTCTACCGGTGTGGTTTTCACATGGAACCCGACGATTAATTGTTGATCACTTTGTCATAGCCTGGAATATTAAGTCCAAGAATAATATTCCGTTCGGCCATAAGAATTCCATTTTTGGCTCGCTTAGTTTTCAAGATACCAGAACCTCCGCGGCCTGGCTGGTCTTTCCGCTCGGAATCGGTGAGTATAGGGTCATCATCAAACAGATATTCATCGATCCAATACACATGTCCATCTGCCTCACTAATAATGGGATGAATATGAGCAGGGTTTCCACCCGTGGGATAGGCGCCAGGCCGCAGGGTGTAAAACTTATATTTGCCATCCGCATTAGTCTTGATCCAGCCCCGTATATACCCATGCCGCTTCCCCCAGTCTTTCTCATCTCCCCTGACAGAATATTCTCCTTTTTGATCGGTATGATAAACGTACAGTATAACATCCTTGGCAGGCGTTTTACCATCATGCTTGTAAATTGTTCCACTGACCTCAAGCTTGGGTCCGGGTTCGTTAAAATCGGGAAGTGTATCAATCCAAGTGAGGGGTTTGTTCAGGTTTTTATATTCCAGGACAGCTTCACAGTCTTCGCATCGACCTGCTACTGGTTTTAACGTAAGCGTTGCGGATTCTCTTTTTTGGTTTTGGGTGCAGGCAGAAATGCAAGCCATGCATAATAATGTGACGGCGACAAGTTTTTTCATAATAGTTCTAACAGCAGTAGATTGAAGTTACACGATTAGCGGTAAGGAGAATTTTTTTTATGATCTTCTGTATTGAATACTTGATGAATTGCAGTGAATACATCCCGTCCGTTTTCTCTTACTTGTCACCGATTGAACGTAAGGTTCAAAAAACATGGCTATTTATCAGCGGTGAGAAGCACTAGTATTGATTTCTTGTGGGGCTGATTAAAAAAAGGCCGAGTTATAATTTCTCCCATAAAACTTTATTTGGAGCACCTTAGTGATCCTTAGTGTCTTGGCGTCTTGGTGGCCGCTGATTACTCCAATTTGCCACGAAGACACAAAGGAAATCACGAAGTAGAATGCGAATAAAATTCGGCAGTATTCTTAGAGTGAAGCTTTTAGCAAGACCCCGCAGAATTTTATCACATGGAGCTCGTAGCCGCAGAACTGAGCTTTCTGATGACTTGCTTCAATTTCTTGATGAAATGCATTTTTTCAGCAGGTTTTGTCCCCTCAAATTTCCTAATTTCAATTTATGGATCGCTTCTGGAGGTACAAGATTGACCATATCATTTTCTGGGTCGCCACCGTTGGGTTTCATATGTATACAAGGGCTCACTTGATCGAAGACGCAGGTTTTGATCAGTTTATGCTCGAGGTTGTTATTAGGAATGGCCTGCTGGCAGCGTTAATCTATTTCAATCTGCTCATACTCATACCGAGGTTCGCGCAGCGCCAGAGAATTGTGACCTATATGATTTTATTGGCCGTTGCATTAGGTATGTACGTCCTGTTAAAGAATGCTCATGATGTATACCTCAACGGGTATGTATTAAGTGACGATACCCGAAAGTCATTGTTCGATAACTCGTATTACAACCTTTCAATTGCCATTTTCTATCTGGCGTTTAACATCGCACTTTATTTGAGTAAGTCCTGGTATTTTCAAAGGGAACTGATTCGCAAGATGGAGATCGAAAAATTGAGCACCGAACTGGAGTATCTTAAGGCGCAGATCAATCCTCACTTTGTCTTTAACTCAATCAATACGATCTATTTTCAAATCGATAAACATAACGCATTGGCACGGGACTCATTATCCGCTTTTTCCGATATGCTGAGATATCAGTTGTACGAGTGCAACGGCCAGGAAATTGTTATAGAAAAGGAGCTCCACTATTTGAGGAACTATGTGGAGCTTCAGCGAATGCGCAAAGATGAAAATTACAACATCGCCTTCGTTGAAGAAGGAGAAATAAAGGGATTCACTATTTCTCCATTATTGCTAATTCCTTTCGTTGAGAACGCGTTCAAGCACGTCTCTCATTACCCGGACAAAAACGAAATACGGATTGAAATTCAGAAGGACCAGCATCACTTTCATTTCACAGTATTCAATACGAAAGAAAGCAAAGCCGTTCATAATGGATTCGCAGGTATTGGGCTGAAAAATGTACAGCGCCGATTGCAATTGTTATACAGAGACCGGCACGAATTGAAAATAGATGATCGCGGAGAAAGTTTTGAAATCAAGCTCTCACTTAAGATCACTTAGTTGGTAAATGATGACGCGACGACCTTTTATAACGAGCAAATGAAACTCAACTGCCTCATAATTGATGACGAGCCCATTGCCCGCAAGGGATTGGAGGAACATGTGCGTGAAATTGAATTTCTTCATTGTCTCGGTGCCTGTGAAAATGCGCTGAAGGCGGTGACTTTCCTCAACAACGATAGGGTCGATCTGCTCTACCTGGATATTCACATGCCTAAGGTTTCCGGTATTGATTTTCTTAAAACCTTAAAGAACCCACCGTTAACGATCCTTACAACCGCCTATACCAATTATGCACTGGAGGGTTACACGCTCGATGTGATCGATTACCTTGTTAAACCGATTACTTTCGATAGGTTTCTGAAAGCCTCTCAGAAAGCGCTGGAATTTTTTCAATTGAAGAACAGTGCAATTGGCCAGAATACCAACGAGATTGATTACTTTTTTGTCCGTTGCGACAGCAAGTTTGAAAAGGTTTTCTTTCGAGATGTTGTTTATGTGGAAGCGCTGCAAAATTATGCCATAATTCACCTTCGCGATCGGAAACTAATTACTTACATCACATTAACAAGCCTCGAAAACCAAATGCCAAAGCGCCAATTCTTAAAAGTTCATAAATCCTTTTTAATCTCCATAGCACACGTCCAAGCGATCGAAGGCAATGAGATCATTGTAGAAAAGGCAAGGATCCCAATGAGCCGGGCGCTAAGGGAACAGGTTATGAATCAAATTTTGGGTAATAATCTTTTTAAACGATAGCGGTTCATCCTTTCTGCAAATAAATTTATTTTCTGAATCGATGGAACGGGTGAGGCTTTTCATGTTGATTGTCAACAAATCTGTAAACCTTGTTGCACTGGCATCGTTTCACAATTACAGTTGAGAATGTATGAAATACAATCAATTCCAGGCTCATCCCATGTTGGCAAATTACATCGATGCCTATTGGATCGTATCGGGTGAAGTTGGCCTGCAAACAGAAAAAATTTTGCCTGACGGCTGTGTTGACCTGATTTTTAATGCGGGTGAAGCGTGCATAACGGACAATGGAAATTTCACGATGCATCACGGACGGTTTTATTTAGTGGGTACCATGACCAGTGTTAAAAAAGTTAACATGCGCGCGGAAACGAAGTTGTTTGGCATCCGGTTCAAACCTGCTGCATTCTACCACTTCTTCAGGTTTAGCTCACTGCACGAAATAAAAAATGCTACAATCGAGTTTGAAAAAAAATTCAGTCCCGAAATTCCAAGGGGCGTGCAAAATGTTTTCACCTACCTAGATGGATTTCTAGTCAATAGGCTATCAAAACCCAGATATAACCTGCTACCGGTCGTTGCCGATGTCCAAGATCAAATGGGTCACATAGATATAAAAACTTTGGCACAAGATCACTGTATGACTTTACGCCAGCTTGAAAGACTTTTCAAACAACAAATCGGTATTACCCCAAAAGAATTCAGCAACTTTGTCCGCTACCAGCACGCGCATTCGATGATTCAAAAGAATGTCTCGAATAGAAGTTTGGAGGATATCGCTTTCGAATGTGGCTACTACGACCATTCTCACTTGACCAACGAATTCAAGCGTTACACCGGGTCCTCGCCGTCGATGGTCTAATTTGTCGTTTTTTTCCAAAGCGTTTTCCATTCTGAGAGGGTAAATTTCCGCCTAAATGAACAACTGGTATGATATGGAAGCTAGATTCACAGTATTAACGCTTGGTGTAGACGATTTGGAGAAGTCATTCAAGTTCTACTCCGACGGGTTAGGGTTACCTTCCCAAGGTATTATTGGTAAAGAGTTCGAACATGGAGCTGTCGCTTTTTTTGATTTGAAGCACGGCATGAAACTGGCTATTTGGTCAAGAAAGGATCTCGCGTGGGATGCCAACGTAAACAAGGCAGATCCTTCACCTACTGAGTTCTCGATCGGTTATAATGTAAGAGGTAAACATGAGGTTGATGATGTAATGGCTTTAGCAAAAAAGGCTGGTGCAAACATTACAAAAACTGCCCAAGAAACATTCTGGGGTGGTTATGCAGGTTATTTCCAGGACCCGGATGGCCACCTATGGGAGGTTCTGTGGAATCCTAAATTATTGCCGGAATAATGTTTAAGAATAATCGCGCGACTGACCTGCATCGTCCAAAAATAAGGCGCGCAGATAAGTTGAGGGAGGTAATTACTTACTCACTCCGAGCGCAACGATTTAACAGGATTCGTTAATCCAGTTTTTATCGTATGAAAACTTACTGTTGTGAGTGAAATGGTCAACAGGACCAGCAACGGTACAACAAAAATGATCCAGCCAATATTGATGCGAAACGCAAAATTGTCTAGCCATTGGTTGGCGAAATAATACACCATGGGTAATGCAATGAGATTGGAAATAATGATAAGCTTGACAAAATCTTTCGAAAAGAGACTTACGATATTTGGCACCGAGGCGCCAAGAATTCTTCTTAAAGCTAATTCTTTAGTGCGCTGAGATACCATGAAAATAGTGAGGCCATACAATCCAAGGCCTGCGATGACGAGGGCCAGAATGGTAAAAACACCGAACACCTTTCCGAATTGTTGATCTGCAATATATTGGCGGTTGAAATAGTCATCCATGAAAAAATAGTCGAACGGGTTGCCCGGAAAGGCCATTTTATACTTCTCTTCCAAAAATGAAATAGTTTCTTGCAGATTTTCCATATCTAAATTGACAGTGAAATAAGCAGCATACATGGCTGGAAAAAAGATCAGCCGATCGTATTCAGTTTTTAGTGACACCTGGCTGAAATTCTCGACAATGCCAACGATCTCGCCGACCCAGTCGTCAGCGCCAAGCGCAAAGGTTACCCGCTGGTTTACCGCCTCCTCAGGATTTTTAAAACCCAATGCTTCAATGACTTGTCGATTAAGTATTATAGGATTGGCTTTCGCGGTAGGCGAGATCAATCGTTCAGCCTGCGTGAAATTTCTCCCCGCAATAATTGTTAGTCCATACGTTGGTATAAATAAATCGTCGACGAAATATTGATAGACTGGCCTGTTCGCTTCCATACCTTCATTCAGTCTTCTAATTGCATTACGGTCCGAGACAAGCCCGCCGGGAATTTCACTAGTCGACGTAATGTTACGAACATGAGGGTTCAGTTTTAATTCTGATTTAAAACTTTCGTGCCGTATGTGAAATGTGCTATCAAATACGCGGGGTGGTTTGATTACCAGTAATTGATCTTTAGCAAATCCTAAGTCATGCGTACGCATGAATTCAACTTGCCTGAAAATCATGATGGTCCCGGCAATGAGTCCCACTGAAATAATGAATTGTGAGGTGACAAGTACTTTTCTCACTGCACTTTGCGATTGCGAGCCGAAATATTTCCCCTTTAACGCGGTGACTATCCGAAAAGATGAAAGCATAAAGGCAGGATAGAAACCAGCCAGGAACGAACCAGCACAAAATATTCCGGCAAGTGTCCACCAGAAAAAAGATTCTTTTACTAAGCTGGCTTCAAGAATATTGCTGCCCATATTCTTTCCTGCTAGTTCACTGAAATATGGATAGAAAAAAGCCGCGAGAAGAACGGATAACAACAAGGCAAGTAGATTTATAACAGCCGATTCAAAGAGAAATTGTGTAATCAGCTGCCGTTTTAAGGCCCCTACAACCTTCCGCAGACCAATTTCTTTGGCGCGTTCCAGCGATTTTGAGGTGGAGAGATTTATGTAGTTGATCCACGCGATGAAGATAATTAATCCCGCGATGATAAGGAGGACACGCGTCAGTTGTTCGCTGCCATGCACCTCGCGCTCATTTGTCATTTCGGGTGACTTCAAGTGAATGTCAGTTAATGGCTGTAGATATACACGTTCCTGAGCATTTCTTTTTTTTAAATACTCGCCATTGTGCCTGTCGTGAAAACTCTCAAGTTTTGATTGGAAGCTTTTGAGATTTACATTAGGCGCTAGCCTCACATATGTATAAAATTCCGGCCACTTCCAATGACCTTCTTGATCAAAATTTCCTTTAATGTTTTCAGTAATCCAGAACGAAACCAATATATCAAACTTGATATGCGAATTTCCTGGGATGTCTTTTAAGACACCGGTGACCTTGAACGGCTTAAAACCGTTTGCCGTCAGGATCTTTCCAATGGGATTTTCGCTTCCAAAATATTTTTCCGCAATTGACTCAGTGATTACAATCGAACTTGGATCTGTTAACGCAGTGCTGGGATTTCCATATTTCATCGGGAATGTCAATATTGTCAGGAAGGATGGATCTACGACGTAAATTTGATCTTCATAGAATATTTTTTCCTGGCTTTTTTCATCCACGTACGACAACGCGACCAGTTTGCCCATACGGAGAGATTGCGGCAACATTCTCGCATAATCTTCAACCTCCGGATACTCGGCCTTCAGGGCTGGTGCTGTGCCGGGATGGTTGGCTGCATTGATTACATGTCTCGTTGCATATGTTTCCAGGCAGACTCTATATATGCGATCGTTGTTTTCATGGAAACGATCGTAACTCCGCTCAAAACTTACATATTGCATGATCAGAAAAAACGCAGCCATCCCGATAGCCAAACCAAGAATGTTGATAAACGAAAAGACCTTTTTGCTGAGGAGATTTCGAAAGGCGAGCGTTGCATAATTTCTTATCATGGACATAGAATTTGGCGAAGGCAGAAGGGAATAGTCAAAGGTCTTGAAGGACAACGAACGCGCTACATCAAAAATAAATAACCACTTGGCCCATCTCGGCCCCACTTCACGACATCGTCGAAAAAAGGATTCATGCAAGTCACCTTGGGTCTCATCAATGAATTGTGGCGAACAGTACCATTCCAGCAACCTATCGGCCCATTTAGGTGGTCTATGATCTGTACCATTTGTCATCACCCCTTGTCTAATTTCAATGCTGGAATTTTTGACCACAAGCGAATGCGATCTTTTCTGACTTCACGGATTAGATTGAGTCCGTATGTGGTGGCTTGATATAGTCGTTTGCGTCTACCGCCGCGCTCTGGGCTAGATTCTCCCATCCCGGATCTTAACAATCCTTTGCCTTCCAATCTTCTGAGAACCGTGTGAATCGCGGGAACAGATATCCCGTGACCCGTTTGCTTTTTGTACTCTTCAGCTACCGAGACCCCATACACTTCATCCAAATATAATGCAATAAGCAGGACGGTTTCTTCAAGATTGCCAAGCTGATAATTCATAGCTTCGAGTTACTTATTTACTAAATGTAATTATATTATTAATATTTGTAAAACATATCATCAAAATATTGCAGATTAATCGCGCATTGCCTACTCAAGGGTTGGTTCCTTCAAGTGGCATGGTTCTTATTTGGTTTTTAGAAGTTTGGAGATAATCTCCATGTTGATGGAACGAATAAACTTATTTTCTCAGGCTAGCGGGTCTTCTACCGGCTTCGTATTTTTATCGCAGGACATGTGTACCTCACCTATTCGACCAAGGATATGAACTGGATTTTGTTAGTTATCGCCGGACTTTTTGAGGTAGGTTTTGCCGCTTGCCTCGGGAAAGCCAAGGAATCCACCGGATCGACCGCCACCTATTGGTACCTTGGCTTTTTGGTTTGCCTTGCCGTCAGTATGTACTTGCTTGTAAAGGCTACCCAGGAACTACCCATTGGGACAGCCTATGCCGTGTGGACCGGCATTGGCGCGGTAGGGACGGTACTTGTAGGCATAATATTCTTCAAGGAGCCAGCCGAATTTTGGAGACTTTTTTTCATAGCCACTTTGATTGCGTCAATCATCGGATTAAAAATTGTAACACATTAACCCGTCACGGGAGGTTGACTTGATATTCTTTCCCAATCCATACAAAACAATTTTACTAATTGCAGTTTCCACTCCGACAAATCCAAAAGTCGCCATGACCAACATAGAAGTCAGGGTCTTCTTCGGTTGAAAAGCTATAATATACTCTAACGATAGATTGATCGGGGAATTTTCCTTCATCCGAAAAATCAAATACATGGTTGTCGCCCGTTACCAATTTAACAGACCGGTATAACATCTGGAGTTGTTCATTCACCACTACAATTTTTAGCAGGCATGGACCACCCGTTATGACAAAATTTACCCTGGCAATTTCGTTGCAGGGGTTGGGAAACCCCACTATTTCAAGAAGTGCATAGTCCGTATCAGACAAGTCTTCCCCGTGTTGAACATCCATCATAGCAAGTATCTCATCTGGCAATTTGTCGTCCTGCTGCCAGTCATTCAGGTCTATTGACCCCTTTGTGCCCAGGCTGGCTCCAGTGTCATCCGTAAGAATAATTCCCTCGAACCTGATTTTTTTGTCATCATCATTGCATCCTGTAATTACCAATACAAAGGTGACAAGCCAAATGAACCCAATCTTGATCTTCATAAGAATTATTAACGAGGTACACTAAACTAATCAAAAGCATCACGCCTTTGCAGGCAGGCGATCAATATTTGACGCGAAGACTCTTCTTAGGGAAGAAAGATGGTAGAATGGACCATAGAATATAAGTCGAATGTCAGAAACCATTTTTAAATTAGACTATGAATTGCAACATTTGATGTCGGTCACGTGCGATGTTCTTCCTGAAAGTTTTTAATGAAAATTATGCCATGATAATCCTCAAAAATAAGACTATACCACTTGTTTGTCTGATTCTCTTCGTCTGCAATGCCTGTTGGAGTCAGTCATCGCAGAAAGCTCCGTTAGAATTTAAGAAACATACATTGACAAATGAGTTCCTTTCTGAGGGAGTAGCCGTGGGAGATGTTAATAAGGACGGTAAGACTGATGTCTTCGCGGGAGCTTTCTGGTTTGAAGCGCCTGACTGGAAAAGGCATGAAATCTACGAAGGCAAATCATTTAATCCGGCAAAGGAGTACAGCGACTCTTTTCTTAATTTCAGTCTCGACGTTAACCTTGATGGCTGGATAGATCTTATCATCATAGGATTTCCCGGAACGGCCGGTTCTTGGTATGAGAATCCAAGAAATACTGGACAACATTGGAAAAAGCATATTATTTCCGAAGCTGTAGGGATTGGTAACGAATCACCCGGTTTTGAAGATATTGATGGCGATGGAAGGAAAGATATCTTGTGTGCAGATTCAAAGGCGAAACAAATGGTATGGCTGCGGGCGCCAGTGACGCAGGGGTCTACTAACTGGGAACGGATTTCCATCAGCACCACTAATGCGCCCGGGACCGATATCTTTTCGCACGGTCTGGGTTTTGGGGACATCAACAATGATGGACGCAAAGATGTGATCATCAAATCAGGCTGGTGGGAAGCGCCAGCTAATCCATCCCAGCCAGAATGGACCTTTCATGGAGCTGATTTAGGAGAAGATTGTTCGCACATGCACGTCTTGGATGTTAACGGCGATGGACGGAATGATGTCCTCAGCGCGTCAGCGCATCGATATGGAATCTGGTGGCATGAACAGGTTAAGGATTCTAACGGTATGGATATCTGGAAACGCCACGAAATCAGCAAATCAATTTCTCAAACTCATTCGTCCGTGCTCATTGATATTAATCTCGACGGTCACCCGGACCTGGTTACTGGTAAACGTTTTTTTGCGCACAATGATACCAATACTGATCCCGGGACCTACGATCCGCCGGTATTAGCCTGGTTCGAATTTAAACCAGGAAACAACCCTTCGTGGGAACAGCACGAGATAGACGACAATTCAGGAGCGGGACTGAATTTTATTATGGAGGATATGACGAGAGATGGACTAGTTGACGTTGTAGTATCCAATAAAAAGGGTGTCTTCTTATTTGAGAATGTAAAGAAGAAGAAGAGCCCTTAATAAAATGAAGTGTTCAACCAATCAAATAATTAACAGATGTACATCAATAAGATCTCAATTCTAGTTTTTTGGGCTGGATTGTTTATTCTTGCCGGATGCAAACAGAAAAGTTCGGATGTAGATGGCGAGACGGATACGCGCTTCAGCGGAAAGAAGTTTAGCGAACATATCCGCTCGACGGAGGCGCGGACACCGCAAGACGAACAGTCCGGATTCAAACTTCCTCCAGGCTTTGAGATAGAACTGTATGCGTCGGAGCCGGATATCGGAAAACCCATCAACCTTACTTTTGATGCCAAAGGGCGGATGTGGGTTACACAATCCTTCGAATATCCGTTTGCTGCCTCCGCAGGAAAGGGTTCCGACAGGATAACCATTCTCGAAGACTCAGATCACGATGGAAAAGCCGATCGGTTCACACATTTTAGTGATACGTTAAATATTCCTATCGGCATATTGCCGCTCAATGACGGGGCAGTTGCCTACAGTATACCCAATGTCTACCGGTTTACTGACAGCAACGGCGATGGAAAGGCGGATTCAAAAAAGGTTTTATTCGGACCGTTTGAGCATCGCGACACACATGGAATGGTGAACAATTTCATCCGCGGATTTGATGGTTGGATACATGCATGCCACGGCTTCACGAACCGGTCAACCGTTGCTGGCGCGGATGGGGATTCCATCAGGATGATTTCAGGAAACACGTTTCGCTTTCGTCCCGACGGCAGCCGCGTGGAACACTTCACACATGGCCGGATCAATCCCTTCGGGCTCGCATATGATGAGCTCGGATATCTATATTCAACCGATTGTCATACGTCGCCCTTGTATCAATTGATCCGTGATGCCGATTACACCCAATGGGGTAAAGAGGAAGCAATGGGCTTTGCGCCGGATATGAAACCATTGGAGCGTGAGGCGACCGCGCTAGCTGGAATAGCATACTATGCCGATGTGAAATACCCGGAAGAATACCGGAGTAATTTTTATATCGGTGATGCTGTAGCTTCCCGCGTATACAGGAATTCATTTACGTTCAAAGGATCTTCGCCGGTGGGCAAGCTTGAGGAAGAGTTTGTGCTGAGCGAAGATCCATGGTTCCGTCCAGTAGACATTAAGTTGGGGCCTGACGGTGCGTTATATATCGCCGATTTTTATAATAGCATCATCGGCCACTATGAAGTTCCTCTTAACCATCCCAAGCGTGACAAGATCAGGGGACGGATATGGAGAATCACGTATAAAGGTGATCACAACGACGTTAGCGACCTGACCTCTGCGCCTGTGGATCGTCTGTTATCGACACTTGACGCCGATAACCTCGTAGTCAGGATGTCGGCGGCGGATCAACTGGCTGACAGGATCGGGAAAGCATCAATAGATGGCTTGATGAATCTCGTCAGAGGCAAAGATGTCAGCCCCCGCGCATACATCCATGGCCTTTGGGTGTTGCATCGGCTCGATGCCTTACCAAACGATTTGATACTGAAATCGATGGCGCACAGTGAGCCCGTTATAAGGTTACACAGCATGCGCATCCTGGCGGAGAAGGATTCGCTTGAGGCATCCTTCTTTGATCTGGTAAGCAAATCCCTGGATGATAAGGATCCTCATGTAAAGAGGGCAGCAACGGAATTGCTGGTCAAATTCGCCACCATGCCCTCCTTGCAACTAGCGTTGTCGGAACGGGGAGATGTTCCAGACTACGATACCCATCAGATTTATACCACCCGCCTCGTATTGAGAAATCTTCTAAGGAACGACGCGTTAATGAAAGCAGCGGTCGCGAAAGAATGGCAACCAAAGGAAGCCGATTATATTGTTGATGTATTACTTGGAGTTCCATCAGCGGAGGCAGCTGTTTTCCTGGCCAATCATATCGGCAAGACATCCGAAAAAGGGGAACGGTTAACACGTTTATATGAGCATCTCGCCAGGTATATTCCATCCCAGCAGTTGGATAAGGTGATTAATACTGCAAGGTCAGGTACATCCAATAATGTTGACGCTGAGTTTATAGCCTTCAAAGGCCTTCACCAGGGCATCGCGCGGCGCGGGCTTAAGGAAGGTTCACAACTACAGGGATGGGGTACTGGTCTGGCAGTGGCTTTACTTAAAAAATATCCACCCGAATCAAATGCAGAATCGCCAGAAGATATAGCCAGGCAGAAATTCGCTGCTGATCTCGCGGGTAAGTACAAGATCGGAAACCTTGAGCCTAAGCTACTATCTTTTGTGGAACCTGGGTCCACTGCCGATATTGAAATAAAAGTTTCAGCATTGAGGTCGCTGTTGATTTTAGACACTGAAAAACATGCCATGCTGGCGGGCAGAATTCTTAACGATACAGTTGATTCTCAACTCAAACGGCGTGTAGCCTCAGTGTTGGGTGAGTTCTCAGGGCCTGCCGTCAATAAGGTCTTAGCTGACGTCACCAACGCCCCGCCTGATCTGCAGCCAGACATCGTGATGGCACTCGCTGGTACACCCGAAGGCAAAGAGGTTATTTTTACAAAAGTCAGGAAAGGTGAATTACTGCCCCGTACGCTTATTGAACCCAAGGTGGAGGAGAGGCTACTTTTGAATATCTCCAGGAAGCATCAAAGGGAATTTGAGGCTATAACCGCCAGCCTTGAACCCATCAGCAAGGAGAGGCAGACGCTGATTGACACCTGGCTAATAGGATTTAGTGGTATCACGGAGCCACCGTCAATGGATTCAGGAAAGATGGTATTTAGCAGGAATTGTTCAGCCTGTCATACGATTCAAAACGAGGGGGGTGCAATTGGGCCGCAGCTTGACGGTGTCGGGAAATGGGGACCGCGTGCCTTAGCCGAAAAAATCCTGGATCCAAATCGCAATGTGTCTGAAGCGTTCAGAAATTATACAATCACATTAAAGGACGGAAAAGTTATGAGCGGATTGTTCCGACGTGAAGAGGGTGAGGTAATCGTTTTCGCAGATATGAGCGGCAAAGAATTTTCAGTTCCAAAGAATACGATCGCTGAGCAAAAGATCTCAAAGTATACGTTGATGCCCGATCACTTTGGCAAAGTGCTTTCGCAGGAGGAATTTAATGCGCTGCTTAAATATTTATTAGCGGTGCAAAGCTAACGCCCGGAGTTTGAGCTAAAAGGAAGGGGCTGACTATAAAGTTTTTCCCTAAGAATTACGCCAAATTTTATTAGTATTCTACTTGGTGATTTCTTCGTGTCCTGGTGCCTCCGTGGCAAAATAAGGTATCAGGCCACAAAGCAAAGACACCAAGAAACCACCAAGGTGCTCCAATAAAAATTCGTCGGAGTAAATTACAGCTCGACTTTTTAGTTGGCTCCTGGCAATTTGTTAGTTAGGTTTTTGTAGGATTTTCACTTGACAACATATAAAGCGAAAATGCACCGATCGCCATCACAATATCCCTCACGGCGACGTCAAAGTATTGTCCCGTCAGCAAAAGATTGATGGCAATAGCAACAAGCCAGCAACCGACAACAAGACTTCCGATTCTCGGTTTCATCAAGACCACAATTCCGGCGATGATTTCGATGACACCTACAATACTCATAAAGGTCTGCGGTGACAGTGGAATAATATCTGTCACTATAGGCGCGAGATATTGACTCCAGTCTGTGAGAATATTAGAAAATTTGTCCGCCCCCGCCACAATTGGAACGAGACCATACGTCCAGTATAAGATAGTTCTTACACGGTCCACTCTGCTGGAAACTGCTTCTGAAGCGGGCCCAGCATAATTTGTTGTTACCGTTGCCATGATTCTATTTTTATAATTAGATTCTTTAAAATGCTAACCGTTACAATTTTTTCAGCGTTCCTTCATTTTGGCAATAACCCGTCAGCACATCGCGATATCTGCAAGTCCGGACTCAGGCTTTAGATCGCGGAACATTAGCATGACTTATCATCGTCTATCAGTATATAACAACTACCTCCGGCGTATGGTTTGCCCATGATTTTCGTCGCATAACGCCCCCTAAAAAGCTGTAGTTGACGACATGTTGAATACCCAAATCCTCTTATTTTGTGGGCGATTTAGCGGGAAACGTTCTGTAGGCCCCCCGAAGTGTTCGCAAGTATGGCTCATATGGCGGTTGGCCTTTCGAAGCGAGGACCCATGCTATTATTAATGTTTTAAGCGGTAATTAACTACTTGATGACAAAAGTTGTACTCTTTATTATATTGTTTTGGACAGCAAGTGTTGTAAACGGCCAATCTATGGAGGTACAATTGTATGACGACAAACCGCCTGGTTCTGAAAACTGGACGTGGAAAGAGGGAATCAATAACAATAATAGTATGGGCGTTATGACTGTTTACAATGTGGTTCATCCCACATTAGCAGTATTCTCACCCAAGCCTGAAACCTCAAATGGAACTGCCGTCATCGTGTGCCCTGGTGGAGGTTTTCATTTTTTAGCAATTGATCATGAAGGCGCGAACATAGCCAAGTTGCTGACAAAAAAAGGTATAACGGTATTTGTTTTGAAGTACAGGCTCGTTCACATTCTCAGCGACAATCCGTTTGATGATATGTTGAATGCGGACGATAAAAAGGCGTGGGACGATGAAGGCCTACCGATCATTCCCCTCGCTATAGCGGACGGAAGGCAAGCTCTGAAATACGTGCGAAATAACGCAGCTAAATACAAGATTGATCCTCAACGGATCGGCATAATGGGATTTTCCGCAGGAGGTATGGTCGCCGCTGCTACTGCCTTTGAATTTACTTCCTCTACCCGGCCGGATTTTGTTGTGCCCGTCTATGCGGATTTGCCTGAGTCAATATTAGGCAGTGTAAGGGAAGACGCCCCATCGCTCTATATTCTTTGTGCCCAGGATGATGAGTTTGGATTTGCATCTCATGCCATTAGAATGTATAACAAGTGGCACGCAGCTAGCCGACCGGCAGAGATGCATCTGTTTAGCAAAGGTGGCCACGGTTTCGGTATGGGCGACCCAACGAACACTACGCAAAATTGGATTGACCGGTTTAGCGATTGGTTAGTTTCGCAAAAGCTCATGATGCCGGTAACTGAGTAGCCTTATGTTACCAGCCACCCCGTTGATTTTCCAACATTAAAATACATGGCTATATTCGGAATTCAGTCCGGTGGGTGCCGCGGGGGCCTGTGAACTATTTATTTATTATTTGATGTTAACAGAGGATAGCTCCCAATATCTAGTATAAATCTGATGGACTTAAGAGGGTAGGCCGACGCTATATCTCTGATATTTGCAAACGGCCATTATGGCGCTGAGAGGAGCAAATGGAATAACGGCTTGAGTTAATACTTTAACAGCTTAGCATATGTCAGTAAAAAGAAAAATTGTCGATGTGTATTCACCTGAAGCCCGTCCGGGTTTCTTAGGAAGGGGACATCGGGCGCGGGCGCTCATTCAGCGAGAGTTTGCCTTGAGCGATCCTTTTATTTTGTTGATGGATGATGTGTTGGATAAAAAAGATGGAGAACCAGTTGGTGGACCTCATCCTCACGCGGGTTTTGAAACGGTATCGCTATTGCTCGAGGGCGAGATAGGCGATTCCGCCCATCGTATGAAAGGAGGTGATTTCGAGATGATGACGGCCGGCAGCGGTGTAATCCATACAGAGTCTATCAATACTGAAACCAAGATGCGTCTTTTGCAATTGTGGCTTACGTTGCCAAAAGACAAGCGATGGACATTGCCCAGGGTTCAGGATTTACCACTCGAGCATGTTCCAACATCCACGCGGGATGGAGTTCACATCAAACTATACAGCGGCAGTTTGGCAGGGCTTGTATCGCCGGTAAAAAATCATGTGCCTGTCATCGTTGCGGATTTAGAAATGCAACCTGAAACCAAGGCGACGCTTCAAGTCCCTGGAAATTACAACACTTTCCTCTATGTACTGGAGGGTAGCGTAAGAGTTGGAACGGAAGAAACGACACTTCGTCAACATGAGGTAGGCTGGCTAGATATTAACCCCGGCCAGACCGATAGCGAATTAGAGTTGGAGGCCGCTGGGACTGGTGTCCGGTTTGTGTTGTATGCGGGTGAACCGCAGGGAGAACCTATTTATTCCCATGGCCCGTTTATCGGCGACTCGGACGAAGACATCAAGCGACTCTACAAAGAATACTACCAGGGAAAAATGAAGCATATTTCAACTGTCCCGCAAGAGCAACGATCGTTGTTATAAATGTAAGTGTATCGGAAATATTGCTTGATTGTCTCTGCAATCCTTTGCGATTTAAGGTGAGCAGCCGTTTTCTTTTTTATCCCTCTAATCTGCCCTCTTATTTAGACCTTTGTGCGTCTCAATGTCCTCGCGACCTTGTGGCTAGATATTATCAAATACCACCGAGTCACAAAGCCGCGAAGAGCGATTTGGATTAGCCAATATTTGGCGGTATCAGAGAGGCCTAAGGTGAACGGATTTGTCGAACTCAAAGGATGGCTACACGGAGCATCGACATACAGGTGATTAATAATCCTGGAAAAATAGCCGGTGCAACAGCCTAACCTCCACTGGCCTTTTTTCGTCCGTAATTGACAAAATTATTGGCGGCTCAATGGGCAATTTCTCCTTATCTTGACGCCATGTTCAGAAATATTTTAGTGGTCGATGACGATGAAGATGACCGCGAATTTTTCCTCCAAACCATCGAAGAGGTTTATTCTGGCATGAACTGTGTCACAGCCGTAAATGGCCAGGATGCCCTTGACAAATTACGGGATTATCGACCAGACATAATATTTCTCGATTTGAATATGCCGTTAATGAATGGTTTTCAATTTCTTGAAAGGTTGAAACAACACGGTGATTTGAAGCATACGCCAGTGGTTATATTAACTACGAGTTCAGACCCTAGAAGCATCCAGGAAGCTATCCGATGCGGGGCTAGGGATTTTATTACTAAGCCGGACACGCTGTCAGGATGGGAGTTAGCACTAAAAAAAGCGCTCAGTTCAAGGTGATACGTAAAATCACAACATGATCACAACAACGAATGAATTAAGAAAATATCATTTTCTGGAAGGTGGAGGAGAAATGGGAGAACTTACTCGCAACTTCGATTGGTCGTCTACGCCCGTTGGCCCTGTCCACGAATGGCCACAAGCTCTAAAGGCATCTGTAGGGATACTTCTACATTCGGGCTTCCCAATGTTTCTATGGTGGGGGGAGGACATGATTCAATTTTATAACGATGCCTACCGGCCAAGCCTTGGAAGGGAAGGCAAACATCCCAAGGCACTCGGTCAGAAGGCCTTGGATTGCTGGCCAGAGATCTGGAATATTATTTTTCCACTGATCACTCAGGTGAAAACAGAAAACAGATCATTTTTCTTTGAAGACCAGCTGGTGCCTATTTTCAGAAATGGGAAAATTGAAGATGTCTACTGGACATTTAGCTACAGTTCAGTAATTGGTGAAACGGGCAACATTGACGGTGTCTTGGTCGTCTGTAATGAAACGACAAAAAAAGTAAATTCTTTAAAGGATATTGAACGCGCGCAGGTAAAGCTCGCGTTGAGTGAAGCAAACCTAAGGAATGTAATCCTTCAATCTCCGGTTGCCATGTGTATTTTAAAGGGGCCGCGATATACGATAGAACTCGCCAATGATCGTATGTTCGAGCTTTGGGGAAAGCCGCGCTCAGAATTTGTCGGAAAACCAATTTTCGACGTATTGCTGGATGCAAAAAAAGAAGGATTCGAGTCGCTGCTTGACCAAGTGTACAAAAGTGGAGAAACCTTTACGGCCAGTAGCATGCCCGTTACATTACCGCGCCATGGCACGACGGAGACCGTTTATGTGAACTTTGTCTACGAGGCTTTTCGTGAAGGCGATGGCACTATCTCGGGTGTGGTGGTTATTGCTGTAGAAGTGACGGAGGAGGTAGTTTCCCGAAAGAGGCTTGAAGAAAGTGAAAACAAAGTCCGAGCACTTGTTGCAAGCGCGCCGTTCCCTATTGGCGTCTATGAAGGAAGGGAAATGCGCATAACCATGGTTAATCAAGCTATAATTGATGTGTGGGGAAAGGGTCCCAACGTGATTGGCAAGACGTATTACGAAGTATTGCCTGAACTTGAGGAGCAACAAATATATCCTAAGCTCGATAGCGTCTTCACAACGGGTATCCCGTATGGTGCAAGGAATCAGCGTGTTGACCTTGTCAAGGGCGGGGAGCTCCAGCCATTCTACTTCAATTACAGCTTTACCCCGGTGTTTGATTCCTTTGGCAAAGTATATGGTGTTATGAACACCGCTGCAGATGTAACAGATCTGACAGAAGCAAAGCTTCAGGTTGAACGCAGCGAACGCAACTTCCGAAATATGGTTAAGCAAGCGCCCGTGGCGATGTGCATTATGATTGGCCCTGAACATGTGGTTGAGGTTGCTAATGACCTTTTTATGCAACTGTGGGGAAAATGCGAAGAGGAGATAATGAACAGACCAGTCTTCGAAGGAATATCGGAGGCAAAGGAGCAAGGACTTGAGAAATTATTGGCGAAGGTCTATGCAGAAGGCGAGCCCTTCATTGCTAATGAGCATCCCGTTGAATTATTGAGGAATGGGAAATATGAAACGATCTATCAGAATTTTGTTTACGAACCCTACCGGGACGCTGATGGAACAATTTTAGGCGTCCTTGCCATTTCAATAGATGTAACAGAACAGGTCAATGCACGTCATAAGATCGAGGACGTGGTTAGGGAGCGTACGGAAAGCTTACGCAAATCAAACTCAGAGCTTTCCCAATTCGCTTATATTACGTCTCACGACCTGCAGGAACCTGCGCGTAAGATTAGTACATTCGTCGAAATGCTTACAAAGAGCCTTGCGGGACAAGTAGACGGGCGATCCAAGACTTATCTTCAAAAGATTGACTTGTCAGCGCGACGAATGCTTAATTTGATACGCGATGTCCTGGCATTCTCTCAGTTGTCGGCATCCAGTGACCAGTTTTCAAAAGTTGACCTTAACTTGATACTTGAGGAAACAAAAAGCGACTTCGAGCTTCTTATTGAGGAAAAAGGATCAATCATTGAAAATGATCGTCTTCCTGTCATCGAGGCCATTCCAGTTCAAATGAACCAGCTGTTCACAAACTTGATTTCCAATGCCCTAAAATTTACGCGGCCCGATACAAAGAATTTCTTGAAGATTCGATCCGAAGGGATCGAACAAAAATCGATTGATGATCATGGAGATCTAACGACCTCAATAAATTCCTGCAAAATTGAGTTCATTGATAACGGGATAGGGTTTAATCAGGAGAATGCTGATCAAATATTTGATATCTTTCAGCGTCTCCACTCCAGATCTGAGTACCAGGGTACAGGCATTGGGTTGGCTATGTGCAAGAAGATCGCTCAAAATCATGGGGGGCAAATTTTTGCCAGATCTACGCCTGGCGAGGGGGCAACTTTTACCGTGGTCCTTCCTGTTTCTCAATCGTAAGCTGCCTTTTCTGATTCTTCGTTGATCCTATCTTCCATCGAAAACCTTCATGAACTCCTTTTCAATAAGCCTCGAATTAGAATTTCTTTTCCGCACTGTAAATGGATATTATGGAGCCTGCATGAAGAGAATCTTTTCGTTCAGGATGAAGTTTTCAAGCCATGGACCTGACACATTTTCTTAATAAAGGCGAAGCCGTTCCCTGCAATGTCCCAAGGTTCAGAATATTCGCGCCATACATTAATTGCATTAGCAAAATCCGGATCATTCCGCGAGAAAGCTTCGATAGTGAGCCACCCATGGTACTTGATTTTAGCTAATGTCGAATAGGTTTCATCCCAAAGCACATGGCCATCACCCGGAGTGCCCCTGTCGTTTTCGCTAATGTGAACATGATGTAAAACGGGAGCTATTGTTTCCAGAGCACCTGCGATCTTCTTTTCTTCGAGGTTAGAGTGGTGTGTATCATACATCGCCTTTACGCGGGGATGAGCTGCCAATGAAATCAAATGAAGCAATTGATCCATCGTATTGCACAGGTAACACTCAAATCTATTCAGTGCTTCCAGCGCGAGGGTAATATCCGCTTGTGCTGCGTAGTCGCCGGCACTATGAAGTACTTCAGCGCTCCGCTGATATTCTTCCTCCTGCGGAGCATTGCGCGAAAAATTGGCATGCGCCGAATGAAGGGGCCCGCACAGTACTTTTGCATGCGTATCATAAGTCCGGTCGATAGCCCATTTGATCCTATCTAAGGCTTTTGCTCTTACCGTTTTTGAGCTATCGACGGGATTAGTATCCTTATCGACAACCGTAACAGCAGTGGTTTCCAGACCTATGGCATGAGCATGGTCGCCAAAACGGCGGTAGGCTGCCTCATCAGGGGAGCCCACAAAACATTCAACTCCGTCATATCCGATTTTTTTTAACCTGTCGGCTATGGGAAGAACTTTTTCAGAAACATCTGCAGTCCACGCAAGCACATTGAATCCAATTTTTACCATGATAAGATTTCTTTGAATTTATTTATTGTTGCTTGTATCTATTGTCATTAGTGTAAATCCTTCAACTGCCGGATCCGCAAGACGATGTGCTACATTTATAAAGGAAAATTTTAATTTGTTCGCCCGCTCATTTCTCCATCGGATGTTGTCTAATCAGCTCTTCAGGTGAATAGAAGCCAGACTTTCCCTTAGTGGCTTCACGCACTTTTTTTACCTGCTCTGGCGAAACAGTTGATGCCGTATTGCCAAAAGAATTTCGTACATATGTGATCACTGCCGCCACTTCTTCATCGTTAAGCATTCCTCCGAATGGAGTCATAGGTACTTGTCCACCGTATTTTTGGCCAAGCACTTCCATAGGCCCTTGTAGCCCGTTCAGTACAAGCTTGATCAGTCGTTCTTCGCTTCCGGTTACCCATGGGGTACCGGAAAGAGGAGGAAAGCCAGATGCTGAAAGGCCATTACCATCGGATTGATGACACGTGTTGCAATACCCTTCGCGGGTATAAAGCTCTTTCCCCTTCGTGTAAAGCTCCAGTTCTTTTCCTTTCAAATTAGATTTGGTGATTTCCTCTTTTTTCTCCTCTACCGATCTTCCGTTAAGGTGAGCAACGGCAGTTTCATGTGCAGCTTGCATCCACTCATCGAGCGGAAGTTTCGCTGCCTCAGATAATATTTGCAGACCGGTCTCTTTATTCAGCCACGACGAGGCGACGATTGCTTCTAATCTGACGCGTCCGTGTTCATCCCTGGCGGCCTGCATTAATAACTCAACCTGATCGGCAACCTGATGGCCGGTGTACCGCAATACCCGGACAGCCGCGGCCCTGACGTGGTAATCTTTTGCAACCAGTAATTGCCGCAGCAGGGGTTCATCCACTTTATTGATTCCCCAGCTAACCCAAAGGGCTTCTAGCAAGTGGTGCTCAAATTTTGGATCGTTTTTATCGAGGCGGTCGATCCAGACCTTCAGTTGGGAAGATACTTCTGAAGCATCACGTCCTCGTAGTTCACGCCTTGTACGATAGCGTGTCCGATATTCAGGAAGTTTAAGGTTATTTAACAGCTCTTCAATGCTTGCACCTGCAACTAAAGCAGGCTTAACAAGAGGTCTTGACGGATAGGTGACTCGGTAGATTCGTCCATGAGAATGATCGCGGAGCGGGTCTCTGGCGTTGTGCTGCATATGACCGATCAGGATATTATGCCAATCAGCGATATAAAGCGATCCATCCGGGGCGAACTCCAGGTCTACGGGACGGAAATTCTTGTCGTCTGATTTTACAAGATCCTGGCGGTGATTACTTTTATAGCCGGTACCATCATCCAATAACGTGTGTTGCTTCGTTCCCAAAAATCCGATGGTATTGTTGATCAGGAAGTCACCCTGAACGTCGTCCGGAAAGTGGCGACTTGAAACAAATTCAAGGCCCGAGGTCGGGCGTACACGATGTTTTTCTTCTACCAGATTTTTTGATTTTGGAGTAGCCACACCGTATCTCGGTTTTATCGTGCCTGGCATCATCCAGCGAACATCTGGACCTGAAGTTTCGGCAAAGAAATTTTGCCCCCATTCATCGAACGCAATGCCCCACGGATTTGGAATAGACAGCTGAGCGGTTCTTTCCAGATGGTGGCGACTTGGATTATAGCGGTAGAATCCACCGTTTGTCGCGCGGACAGGGCCGTAAGGCGTCTCCACATTTGTGTGTAAAAAAACACCTTCCCCCATATAAATTGCACCGGAGGGATCAGCACAGTATGCATGGATCTCGTGGTGCGTGTCGTGATCGTCGAAGCCACTTAAAAGAATTTCTTTTTTGTCAGCCTTGTCATCTCCATCGGTGTCGCTATACAACATCAAGTTCGTACCCTGAGATACGTAGACACCTTCTGGTGCTATCTCAAATCCATTTGGAAGGTGTAATCCATCAACAAAGGTAATTTGCTTATCTGCCCTGCCGTCTGCATTGGTATCTTCAAGAATAATTAGTTTGTCATCAGGCTTCTGATCCCCAGGTTTATAATGTGGGTAGCTTGGCATCGTTGCAACCCAGAGCCGGCCTTTATTATCGAAGGATATTTGAGAAGGTTTTGCCAGTTCGGGAAACTCTTTCTCGGAAGCAAACAATTCAATCTTGTAACCGGGAGCGACTTTAATTTTGTCGACTGCGTCTTGGCCGTAGAGATATTCCAGGCTTCCATTTTTCTCGGGATTGTAATTTGTTTTGACTTCCGGTAGCTTTGACGTATTCTTATCTGCCGCCGATATATCCATTTTTATTCCTTTCGCGGCCTGCCATATTGCCTCATCTCGTATTGCGGTCATTTCCCTGATCTTGTTGATTTCGGCCGGGTAATTATCAGGACCAAAGGGATTATAACGCCGGCCATATACGTGAACGCCGTTTGGAATTTTAAAATCGTTATGCCACATCCAATTTTTTTCCAGGACTGCCGCCCGTACTAACTCCCTGTGGGATTCGTCAGGGGTATCGTTGCCAAAGATCTCGTCAGCCAGCAGCTTGGAGAACTTCGCATATCCCTCATCGGTCAGTTGGCAGCCGTCTATGGTGAGTGCATCGTTGCTGGTACTGAACCATTTCCTGGAAGGGTCGAACGCATCTACAAAATGAACTTTATTCTTGGCAGCGATTTCTTTCATAGCATTCGCATATAGTTCAAGGTTAGCGTTTTCGTTCTCACCGTTTGGGAGGTCAAATTTTTCGGAAAGATTTTCAAAGGCAATAGGCGATACAATGACTAGATGTGGAATCGTTGTGCCATTGTATTTTTGCTTCAGCGTGTGGTTGATGAAAGCGTCAAGTTCGTTCTTGTAATTTTCCAGTCCTTCACTACCCTGGAATGATTCATTGTATCCGAAAAAAGCAATGATTATATCTGCCTTCAGTCGGGTCAGCCATTGGTCTTCCGTTTCAAAATGACCTTCGCTGTTTGAATAATTGGCGAGCTCAGTCTGGAACTTTTCTGCTCCGGGAAACGCCCAGGGGGAAACGCGCGACGCGTGCGGCCGGAACCCGGGAGTATTACCACCGTCGCACATGTTCCGTATAAATAGCAGGCTGTCAGGATAGCGTAGATGCATCTCCGTTTCGAAGTGACCGAAATTCATCATCCTCGATCCAAGGTTATTGCCTATAAGAACAATGTGAGAATTTTTCCTGACCTCAAGTCTATTGTCTTGCGTACGAGTACACTGAATAATACACAGTGTGATGAGGAGTATTCCAAGGGTTTTAAAGGCTCCCGCTATTTTCGCGGCTGTTTTTTTTACCATGATCCAATGTTACGAAGATTTATTCCCTGCGGGTGCCCATTTCGTTGTGTTTGGGCCCGTGTTGGATAATTGTTATTGTTCTTTACGAGCGGTACGGAACGTTGATTGTGATTTTTCCCTTCCACTTTCCAGGCACCGGTTTGCCGAGCGTCCAATGAACCGCATTGATTAACAGGCGCTGAAAGGATTCCACACCGAAATCCGCGGGATGACCCATCGTAGTTGCAAATACTCTTCCTCCAGCATGCGTTTGCCATGTCCAGGCTACGGGGTTGTCCTCAAAACCTGGCTTTTCCGGATTGACAGCCTTACCCATCAGCAACCAGGTTGATCCTTTTGCCGGATAGTCCGGAAGTACTTTATAAAGCCATGAGCTGACGTGAAACGAAGGATCCACGCCTGTGAGGATAGGATGTTTAGCTGCGTCTTTGATGACCGAAACATCGGTCGTGCAAAGATGGCCGCAGTGGGTATGACCCGCAGGTCCTCCCCATCCGGGCGGCGAACCTAATGCGAACTCGCCAAAGGCATTCCACTTTTCCAGGGGGTGACCTTTTGGATAATTGAAAGCATGTGTAGTCGTGCGGAATCCCATAACTGGTTTTCCCGACTTCAGATAGTCGTCAATATGCTTCACTTGCTCAGCCGGTAATCTTCTCCATCGGAGGAAGAATACGGCCAGATCGGCATCCTTCAGGACTTCCAATCCTGGAATATTTTCTTCAGCGTTATGGTCAGGGTACGATTTGAGTACTTTCACCTGCATTCCATAATTTTGTTCCAGTTCCTTTGCTAGTAGCGGCATGGTTGCCTCGCTGCTATATTCATGGTCACCTGTAACAAACACCACGAGGGGCTTCTTTGATTTTGATTGCGCGGATGCAATGGCTGAGGATAGAACGATAGCAGTGAATAGGAATATGTATGCGGTCAGGATTTTCATTCCGTGTTCGTTTGTTAGTTATTCGTTATTAGTTATTTCGTTATTAGTTATTTCGTTATTCTCCATAACGAGCATAGGATAAGCGTTGCAAGAAACGTCCCCGGGGGATTGTGACATCCTGCTTACGACTTACGAAACCACTTACCACTTACCACTTACCACTTACTACTTACTACTTACTACCTACCCCTTAATGTTGCGACCCACTGACACCAGTGTTCTTCCAGCTCTTTGTAGACGCAGACGCAAGTACGGCTTCACAGACCTTTTGGGTTTGCAGAGCATCTTCAAAGGTTGGATGGCAGGCTTCTCCCTTCTCAACACTTTTTAGGAAATCGGCGGCTTGGTGAATGAAGCTATGTTCGTAACCAATTCCTAAACCAGGTACCCACCATTTATCCATATAGGGTTGATCACCATCGGTTACATGTATGGAACGCCATCCTCGAACGATCGATTCATCTCTATGATCGAAGTATTCCAGCCGGTTCAGATCATGCAAGTCCCATCGAATAGATGCGTGCTCTCCGTTGATCTCAAAAGTATACAACGCTTTGTGACCTCGTGCATAGCGAGTTGATTCAAAGAGGCCGAGTGATCCATTCTCAAAATGACAGTGAAATATACAGGCGTCGTCAATACCCACGGGCTGGACTTTGCCCGTGAGCTGATGAAGTCTTTGTTTGATGAAAGTTTCTGTCATGGCCGATACGTCAATAATCGCTCCATTCAGCCACATAGCGGTGTCAATACAATGGGCGAGCAAATCGCCAGTTACACCTGATCCGGCTGAGTCTACATCAATCCGCCATAATCCCGTTCCCCCTTGCGGAAGATTGGCGTTGATTGTCCAGTCCTGCAGAAAATTCGCACGGTAATGAAAAATCTTTCCCAGTTTGCCAGAATCGACTATTTGCTTCGCCAACGTTACGGCTGGAAGTCGCCTATAATTGTACCACACCGTATTTGCCACACCGGCTTTTTTTACGGCTTCAACCATACGGTTGCCTTCAGCCAAGGTTCTTGATAATGGTTTTTCACAGAGCACCATTTTACCAGCCTTGGCAGCGGCGATAGCGATGGGTTCATGGCTGTCATTCGGCGTGCAAATGTCAACCGCATCGATGTCGTCGCGAGCCACAACCTTCTGCCAGTCGGTCTCAAACGACTCATAGCCCCACTGTTGGGCAAAATCACGTACGCTCTTTTCACTCCGGGAACAAACGACCTTTAGCACGGGGCGGTATTCAAGGGCCGGAAAAAAATCGCCTACACGCTTATAGCCATTGGAATGCGTTCGTCCCATAAAGCCGCAACCAATCAATCCAATTCTTAATGTTTTATTTTGACTCATCTTTAATTCAGTTAAGCGACGAAATACTAACTGCCTGCGGCAACTTTTTCTGGCTGATACCAACCATGCAGTTCTCGCACCTTTATCAGGGTAGCAAGCACGTCATTCCAGGTTTGTTGTTTCATCATGACGGCATTTGGAAACATACATCCGTCCCAGCAGATATGTTTAAAGGCCTTCGTCAGCTCTCCATTTTCATCACGCAGCCAATAGCCTGCGTCTTTCGCAATATTTAGTTTTCCGTTAGGATCTGTGGCCTGGCAATGGCGTCCTGTCTTATCATGAGAGCCTGATCCAAATACAGTTCCATCGTTCTGAGCGACGTGGAAATCAATGGTCCATGGCCGGAGCGCTGCAGTGATTTTCCTCAGGCCTTCCGTTAGTGTCTTCCGATCGCTCCAGTCAAAATCCTCTGGAAGTATTCTGTCCTCGGGCCTGTTGTATCCGAGCAAGTACAACAAGGTATGAGCCATGTCAGCCTGAAAACCGATATTTGGGCGATCGACGGCTTCCAGTGTTTCGATCATGGTTTTCCAGCTGTGCATTCCACCCCAGCAGATTTCTCCTTCCGCGGCTAATTTTTCTCCGTAGTCAGCGGCAACATCGCAGGCTTCGCGGAAGGTTTGCGCTATTAGTTTAGTGTTATTCACGGGGTCCGTCGCCCAGCTTTGGGGCGAGCTCGCTGAATCTATGCGTATGATGCCGTAAGGGCGTACGCCTAACTCGCGCAGTCGTTTACCAAAATTACATGTCTTGCGAACCATCTCGACAAAAAAAGCGCGATCTTCCTTGCTACCCATTGCAGGACCTCCCCATATAGGAGCAACCAGGCTGCCGATATTGAGATTCAGAGCGCCTACCTTCTCAGCTAGTTTTTTAAGATCATCGTCTTTGGTATTGGGCAAGTCAATATGCGGCTCTAACAATCCCAAATCAACGCCGTCGAATCTCGTTCCGTTGACTTCAGCATTTGCAGTCAGTTGGAGCATTGTGTCAAATGGAATAGGGGGCTCTGAATTTTGTCCTTTGCCGACGACTCCAGGCCAGGTAGCATTATGCAGTTTGGGGAAATTATTTTCAGGCATATGGTAATGATTTAAGTGGAGTTTTTGATTAAGTAATAAATGGTTGTTGAATCCGATTTGAATGCCTATGCTATTCAAGTTTCAGATCTGGATTTCCAGGACCAAAATGCTTCAGCATCACAATAGGATCGGAACTCGACGAATTGATGATGCTGACACCTTCACGCGCAGCTTTTTCACTTATAAAGAATTCATCATTTGTCAATTGGCCATAGCGGATGAGTGATGGAGTTTCGACGTCCCAGACTCCCATTTTCCCGTGTCCCTGCATCATGATAATACCATAGGCTGCATTGTCTTTTATTGTTACACGGGCGCCGGGCATCACCGTTAGTTCTTTCGCACTATAGGCGTGTGACTTATAACAAACCCATTTCTCAATATACCCTTCGGCCTTCATTTCTTCTTCCGAACGCACAGGTTTGGGCCTCATAAAATGAGTTGCCATCAGGTGGGGATTGACATTCAAATCCCAGTCAATTACTTCCATCAATTGATCAAAATCACCAATTCTGTCTTTTGGCGTGCCGTTCCACAGGAGTTCTTCGGGAATGATCGCGTCATTGACCAGCGACTGATACATGGCAAATACGTCAGACGCCTTTTGTGGCTCATAGGTACACATGCTTCCTGGCGCGTGTAGCATTCCCGGTGGTACGTCCCAACCGGTTCCAGGCTCTAGACGATAGGCAGACGAGTAATTCGTAATTTTATTGTCGCCTTTTGTAAAGTTTACAAGGCATTCGCGGATTTGTGCCTTGGTCGTGCCAGGAGCGATGCCGAAAAAAGTATATGGAAAATCACCGCCATGATTGTTCAACTGTGGAGGAAAGTAATAAGCTTCCGGCTTTCCCAGTTGACCTATTAACTTTGCGTGCTCATCATTGTGATGAATGTGATGGGGCAGGGGACCCATGTTGTCAAAAAACTTGGAATACATGGGCCAGCTACCATATTCCTTCCACAGCCGTTCTCCGATTAACTCATCTTTTAATTCATCGATGGCATCTTTCAACAGGAATTGCTTGTCGTTATTTCCGTCCCGGAAAACAACGGCGCTTAAGCCTTCGTTTTTCCCTGTGAGGGGGCCGTTCTTAGCGGGTGTTGTAGAAGATAGCCAGCGTTCGTCAATCCCTCCCCTTTGTCCGCCAAGGACGTAGTAATCGTCCGGATGTAATTTTATTCGTCTCCCGGGAACACAAAATGATCGTGGTACCCACGTGGGGGCCAGACGCAGAATCCCTTTGCCCTGATCCAGTGCTCTTTCTGCTAAGCTTGTTTTTTCCATTGTTTCCATAAGAATTTATTCATTAGCGTTAATGACTTTGATGGTGTGTCTGTTGCAGGAGTCGTCGGATGTTGGCCTCCTGATTCAACACTTCAATTTCCAGGCTGTAATGACGTGTTTCCCCGGGTTCCATGAAAATAAGTTCATTCTGCGCACGAGCCTTTGATTGTCCGATGGGCGGATTGGTCCCAGGTTCCAAGCCCGTGACATATTCTCCTTTTCCCCAATGTTGCCAATTGGTAAGCCATGGCAGTTCCTTTTTACTAAACCGAATAGCGAGTGCAAGCGTCAGCCGTGCATTGTACAAGCCTGCTGCACAACGGCCGGCCTGGTCGGCCCCGATGTCAATAAATGCTACCTCTTCCCCTGTTCCGCTATGGTTTACGATGGGGGGTGGACACTTGCGAAAATTATTTCCCTCCCTGAAGATTTTTGTCGCAGTCACTTCTCCAGGCGAACGCCATGAGCCCTGCCAAAGAAGGTCAGTTCCTTCATCAACCAGAGGCCATCCAAAATTGAAATGATATAGCAACATGTGTGGCGCAGGCGTATTGGCGCAATTTGTCACCTCGTCGCGAATCCTAATGGCTGCGAGCCCAAGCGACCCGGAAATGGTGCGCTTCAATTCAAAACTAGGCCCAAATACCTTGGTTTGTTTTATTTTTCCCGTGATGCTGAAATCCATACTGCCTCGTATGGGATCCGGTTGTACGATAGACTCGATCTCCGCCGGCATATTACTTATAGTTCCGTGTAATCCACGATGTCCGTATTCGTCTGATTCTGGTCCGCCAACGTGGTCTAACCCACAAGTTGTAAGCAGCCCACCCCCAAAGGTTCGTAACCAATCCATACCTTGATGCGAAAACGGTTCCGGCGCAGTGAGTCCAACATGACTTAGCCATGTTAAGCTATGCTGATTAAAGAAGGCCTCGCCGATGTCTAACGCCCGGTCTAAGATCACTTTGTAACGGAGTCCTGTTCCAGTGTTAACCCAGGCGACGCGCGTACCTCTGCCAGCGCCGTTATCCAGTACCGAAGTCTCGATGCCGCCCATTTGGACAGCCGTAGATAATTTATCTTCCCAAGGGTGTTGTGTCACGCGACTGTTTACTTTCGTTAAGGTAAAATATGCTTTCTTTTATAACTGCTTTAGCCTGATGTTGCGGTATTCAACTTTCATAGGTGGACCTACATGCACCTGAACGCCAAGTAACCCTTTCATCCTTCGATTAGCTGTATCGTTATCGGTGACGTCACTCATGAGGATGCCATTAACATAATGCTGCAGACGGTTACCTTTGATGACCAGGTGTACTTCATTCCAGTCTTCACGCTTGATATGTGATTTTAGGGAATCAATATTACCCAATGATTCTTTCACTTTCAGTCCGGTCCATGCGTTATTCTTAACATCATCGCGAACAGCTGCTGCGGGTTTTTGTAATGGATCTATAACCGTTTTTTGGCCGCGATACGCCAAAGTAGTCCGTGCCCGTTCTTCGTAGTTTTGTCCGGTGTAATTGTTTTTGCCATCAATGTCTGCCTGGTATCCTTTAAGCGCGTGTGGCACATCCGTTAGCTTCTCACTGCGGTAATTAATTCCGCTGTTCCCAGCCTCTGTTATTCGGTATTCCACCAGCAGTTCAAAGTCGGCAGGTTCGCCACCTTGCCAGATTATAAAGGAGTTTGTTTTCAGCAGCCTGTCGGGTTTTATTTCCCCTACGAGACAACCGTTCTCCACACGCCAATATTGGGTGTCGCCTTTCCAGCCATTCAAAGTTTTGCCATCAAAAATTTTTACAAACCCTTTTTCCGTTGATTGAGCTGATGCCGAAATATGGCAACTGAGAGTCGCGATCGCGGCGATAAGCAGCTTCGGAATAATCATATTATGAATGCCTTTTGCCATGTTTTCGCTCTACCTTTTTGCCTGTGTCTTATTTTTATACAACTCATGTTCATTGTTCCCGCCGGCCATCAGGTATGCCAGCAGATCTTTGAGTTCTTCGTTGTTCAAGCTATTAATCAATCCGGGCATCATTACGGAAACCCTGGAAACTTTAGTCGATGTCACATCACCTTTTGGAATTTCACGAAGTGTTTGAGGTGAAAAAGGATTCTGAGAAATAAAATATTTATCATCATCCTCATTTGTTAATCTGCCTACTACAGAACTGCCATCTTTTAGAACGAAGACAGTTGCTGCATACTGATCGGACACTACCTTATTTGGATCGATGATAGCTTCCAACATGTCCTTGGTCGTAAAGCGGGTCCCCAGTTGCGTCAAATCAGGACCAATATTGCCACCTTCGCCGCGCATCGTGTGGCAGGAGGCGCAAAGCGTGGCGGCAAACATCATCTTGCCCTGTTCGAAATTCCGGTTTACCAGTCCGCTATCGGCAACTGATGAAGCGCTCTCCATGTTCCATCTTCGTCCCGGACCTTTTGGCTGCGGCAAGTCTGCCAAGTCATTTCCGGAATCATCCAGCAACGAGTCACCCGATATGGTGTTATAAAAGTCATAGCGGTCTGTTGAAACATTAGCCAGGGCCAGTTGCCGTGCCTTATCCACAAAGCCGATATAGCTTCTGCCCCCCTTGTAGGTAAAGGCATTTGCAAACCATTTGAAATATTTTTCCTGCAGTTCTGGTGTCCAACCTGATTTCGCTCCGCTCAGGATTACGGCATAATAGGATTGCTGTGCAGGCGGAACTTTCGAAAGCATTCCGGCGATATCCAAGCCGTACTGGGGATTTCTTAAGATCAGGTCAGAGGATGCGCTGACGGTTTTATCAAAGGGATCATCCTTGGCTTCTTCGAGTAACGCCAGGGTTTTCTTAACCGCGCCTGGTGCCTCCAGGTATACTAGTAATTTACTCAGCATGCGGTTCAGGTCATTTGCATTAGCTGGGAAATTCGCGTCAAGATAGGAGACTACGTTATTCTTAACAGTACCGTCTGGTTTGCCCATACGGAAAAAAATGAGTTCGAAGGCTCGCAATAAGTCTATTTGCTCTGCAGGTGAAAGCGACTGATAATTAACCTTGGTAAGTCTTTGCAACATTTGGTTCCTCAAATCTTTCTTGCCGTGTCGTGCCAGGGCAATCATGGATTGTGTCAGAGTCTGAGGATCCGTTTCTTTTAATGCACGTTCCTGCCATTCGTTAACAGGTTGGTGTTCCAAAACAATGCGCGCTGCATACCGGACAAATCTGTCTTCGTGTTTAAGGTTGGGCCATGCCAGATCAACTGCGCCTTTTTGCGGGCCGCTATGAAATTTTTCCAGCGTCCTCCTAAGTTTATTGGCCTCATTTATTTCGGCCTCTGCATTGGCCGTCTGTTCCGTATTAACTTTTTCCCAATCTTGATAGTACACGCGATACAAGTCGGACTCCAACCTTCGTCCCCCCGTCAGGAAGTACAAGGCGCCGTCTGGGCCAATTACACCATCGGTCAAAGGAAGGGGCGACCCGGATAGGAATTCCTCGGCCTTTGCGTCATAGGAGGCACCGCTTGGGATAAGCCTAATCGCGTAAATTATCCCGAAACTCCAGTCAAATGCGAGCAAGGCATTCCTGTATTTTTCTGGAAACCTTGCACTGCTTGTGTATATCAGGTTGGTAGGAGACCCTTGACCGATGTTTAACACTGGTGGCAGGTTATCTGGATAAGCTGGTGACCATTTTCCATTGCCCGTACGCCAACCGAATTCGCTTCCGCTGGTAACGTGGCAAATTCGCGTGGGCCTGTACCAGGGCATACCAAAATCCCACTCCATATCTGAATCATAGGTAAAAAGGTCACCGGCGTCGTTAAAGGCGATATCAAATTCGTTGCGATATCCAGCGCTGACAAGCTCCCATTTTTGTCCGGCGGAATCAAGATGTGCAATCCATCCACCCGGGGCCTCGCGATTGTTGGCGTGGCCTCTCGGATCTTTGATTTGTGGGAACAAATTATCTTCTTTCCAAACTGGAGGCAGACGGTACGAATCCATCACAGGAAGGTCCGTATGGTTACCAGCGGCGATATAAATTGATTTCTTATCTGGCGCAAGTATAATGCTATGCGGTCCGTGCTCGCCGGGTTCTCCCTTCATGCCTTTCAGCAATGTAATCTTGTCGAATTGATCGTCGCCGTCGGTGTCCTGCAACCTGTACAATCCCGTATTTTTATCAAAGTCCTTGTTACTGTTGTGGTTGACCATAACGTAGAGGCTATTGAATGCGTAAAGAAGGCCTTGAGCGTAGCCCATTCCTATTTTTAGGGTCGTGGTGTCCTCGCGCTGAGAATCAGCTGTACCAATAATCAATTTTTCAATTTTCGGTGCTGTGGAGGTTCCGATAGCAGGGATTTCCAGGCGATACAAGGCGCCGTATTGATCTGATGTAATCAACCGGCCTTTATCGTCAAAAGTCATGGAGACCCATGAACCTTGCTCATTTGCCGATGGGCTGTAGAGGTGCTCGGCGCGAAATCCTTCCGGCAATTTCAGCTTTTCGAGTTTGGCTTGTGTAGATTGACCGGCACGCGAATATGAGGCTGATTCCCGTTTACAGGAGCTAAAAATGAGCAAACTCACAGAGAGAATAAAGAACAGTCGTGGCAGGGGTATCCGGCGCATGTGATAAGGGGCTAGTTTCTTTTACAGTATTTCCAACTTAATGCGTTGTGCAAACAAATCAAAGGTGCACATACACACAAGATCATGTTATAAACTCGCAAGTGAGTCGCTCCGAATTTATAGTATGAAAGAATGAGTAATATATTATTAATCTCTTTTTAAAAAAACTGGATCTTAAGGTATAGGACTGGAATGGAAGATCTGTCATGTGGTATCACGATTCATTTATGTTGGAAGTTAGACACTTCAATACAAAACCGATGATCTGATCCCTTTTGGTTCAGGAAGAAAATTAATTCTGCCATGCAAACAGTCATACGAATCGTCGACCATCCGATTTACGTAGGTATTTCGCAACGTGATTTATTGTCGGCTGGAGGTGCCAAGGGCAGTTCTCGCAATCTTTTGATGACAGTTGTTTTCCCAACAACCGCAACAAAGACAACGAGTATCATTTAAAGGCCTTAGTCATGTGTTACAACAGGAATTCGTGTCGTATTGCCTGACGCAGCTGGTATTAAGAAATTTTCATTGCTAATAGTCAGTACGTTGGGGCTAGGGAAGAGAAAAGATTCTGAAAAAAGCTTAATTACTCCGAGTGCTCCAGTGAAGTGAAACTCTTAGATCGCTCGCTCTAATAAGTCGCTGGATATTTGGCGAGGACCTCGTTCCAAAAGATCAGCTCCGCCATTTTTCAATAACAAAAAAGGCAACAAATTTTGAGAGAACGAAGGTGCTGAAATCAGAATTTCAGACCCAACCCCACAACAAATCCTACGTCAACGTTCGCCTCGCCCGTGCCAGGCGATTGGCTGTCGAAGTTGTGATAGAACTGAAGGTTAATCGTAAAGTCATCTATGAATTCCCAGTTCAGGTTAATGTCGCCGTCGAACCGGACACGATCTTTTTGGGTAAGGCTCAAGTAAACTGTTTCAGTTACTGACAGCGTTATTTTTGGTTTCTCAAAAGAAAACAGGGTGTAATTTCCGTAGATCACAGTTTCAGTATTTTCTGTGGATTCGCCCTCGAGATTCAATTCCTGGTTTGTTGCCACCCCTACTAAAAGCAGGCCCTGTTGATTTCTCCGGACCAGGAGTTTTTTTCCCACAGTCAACACCTGCTGCCATCGACGCTGCAAGCCAAGCTCCAGATTTCGTTCATAACGAGCAGCAGCCGCGGCTATCCACAGATGCGTAAATGAGTAGTTATAACTAATACTTAAATTCTCCCGTTCTCGCTTGGTTTCGATACTGTCGGAACTAAGAATAGTGTTAGCACTCAACTGGATTTCACTTCTTACAGATTTATAGTATACTGTACCATCCATGTTCAAACGCCCAAGCCGACTTGATTTTGTGTATGTGTATCCCGCATTGAAATTACCAGAAAATCGGGTCTTCCACGATTGGCCGTAGTTGGCCAGCGAGGTGATACTCTCCAGATCTATATCAACATCCTCATTTACACCGCGTATTATAACGTATCCTGGCATGGTCCCTCGCAACAGATAGCCTTGATGTTGAATGCGATCCGTCGTCTCAATTCTAAAATAATTGGATTGCGCTATTATAGCACTGATCTTGTTATTTTTTATCCTTATTATACCCACATTATCACCATCAAATTCGATATAACCCAACTTTATCTTGTTCAATTCTCCAATTATCTTAGAGCCATTGAAAAAGTGTAATGTATCTTTGGGTTGCGTGAATCCGGTTTCCGAAACCAAAATGAATAAACATAAAATAATGGTTCGATGTCTATGTATATGGCTTATTTGAGATTGCAAGATCCTTGTGATTATCCAGTCGACCATATCTTCCAGTTGAGCAACATGGTATCGGTGAGTTTAGATGAATACTCCTTGCCTTTACACGTTGCGAAGAAAGCCATGACCCCTATAAAGATATAAAGTACCAAAAAATTAATTGATCGCATTGTCTGATTTTTAAGCCGTTCATTTTCGATGCGTCCAACGCGGCAAAAAGCGCTGTACTTGCTCTACCCAATTAGCCTGCCGGAGGATGCGACGAGTTGATCAGTAACTGCAATTCACAAGCTTAAAAATATACCACCATTGAGGTATGCGCTATTTACGCCACCACCTTGCGCATCGTAGTTTCAATTTCGCTAAGGTAATAGGTCGCTGTTGCGTTTTAAGGTCGATATCAACCGTTCCAACCGGCGCACCGTTTCAATCACGTTCATTCCGCGCGTCCGCGCAAGTGAAATAGCCCACATTTCTTCTAAACAAGTTCGTTTCAAAGGGTCGTCTGGTCAAATCTTTCTTAAGAGTTGTGATCAAACTGAAGATGAACGTTAGAGTCATGAAAATTTCAATGAAGGTCGAGCAATTCTTGAGTAGTGGAATGAGGAGTTGTAAGGTAAATGCGCGGCACTCCTGCGCTTTATTATTGCATTATGTGGATAAAAAAACTGCCCTTTCCGTCAAAAAAAGCCTGATCCTATTTAAATTGGATGAGTTTGCTGATGTCGATAAAACAAAAAAATATTAAGTACAAGGTCTTCTTCCTCTTGCCGATACTGATGGTCTGTGTACTGGAGGTAGGCGCTCAGCAACTCATGCTCGATGATGCCAGCGACCCGGTGAGCATGTTGAGCCGTGCAACAATCGATATTGAATCGTATAGTTTTCATAACAATGCGCAGTTCTATGCACTAAGGCCAGGATTTTATTATGGCCTTCGAAATGAACGCCATTTAGTAGGCATGTCGATCCCTTTTATGCACACCATATTTGAGGGCAACTTTGCAGGGTATGAGAACACCACAGGTTTTGGCGATCTAAGAATGTCGTATTTATTCGTTCCGTATCATAAGGAGGATGTGATCGGAATAGAACGTGGAACATTTTCTCTTGACGTTACAGCACCCACCGGCGAGTATCTTCTCGGAAGAGGTGCCGGGGCATGGCTATATAAACCGGGGGTTATCATTAAATGGCGCATTGCAGAGGCAATTGTATTTTATCCAGAAGTGCGTTTTCAATTCTCGGACGGTGATGCCAATAGCCAGGGTGGAAGCGATGGGATACCAGACCCTGAGGATCCCGAAAAAGAAGAAGGTTTACAAAATCTTTCATTTTCGTTTCCAGCAGTAGTCCAAATAGAACAATGGAATGGCTGGTTTTCGTTAAACGTGTTGTACACAAGATCCTTCACGGAAGAAACAAATTTTTTATTTCTGCGGACAGATATTGGCAAGGTGATCGGAAACATGTCTTGCGCTTCTTTGCGTATTACAAAGTTTATTGCCGGTCAGCCGAGGCTTAACGTCGTGGTACAAGCTAACCTCACTTTTTTCATTCGCTGACTATAAGTCGCGCGCTTGAGATGAATAGCCGAATACATCATTTCGTTTTGTGTTTGATGGGCAATTGCTTGAGTATATTTTTCACGGCGGCTTTGATAATCTGTTCAACATTGTCGGAATTCTTGAGGGGTTTTGTTGCACCACCACTCCAAATAAGTTTTCCGGTCTTTGTATCGTGCATATTAAAGTACAATAAACCTTCCTCGTATGTGGACGATAGGAGCTCTCCGCCGGCGATAGGAGCAGCGCCGCCAACGTAATATCCTGGTCCTGCTAAGCCAACGCCCACGCCAACGACGGGTGCTCGCGTATATTTTGCCTTTTCTTCGATTTTTGTTTCAAAGATAAAAAGCGCGTCGGGGTTGTGGATATCTACCGACATTCCCTTTTTCTGTAATTCCGTGTCAGCAGTCTGCACAATGAAATTTCCGTAAAGTTTGTCTTTTCGTTCCGCATTTAAAACGGTATCGCCCGGAGCGATCCATGCATACGATTTATACTGATTCAAATCTACGTTAGTGTGCCTGTCAGAAAATGTTTGTAAGCTTCCTGAGCAGGAAAGTACTAAAGGTATGATCAACAGACAAAATCTTGCTACTGGATTCATAGATTTTCAATTAGCTCTTACAGCAAATCAGGAGATAACGATTGTCGTTGGGAAGATACGTAAAAAAAAACCAGAGATCTTTAAAATTAATGTACATAATCCTCGTAATTCTTTAACAGTTATTTCGAATCACAAGACATGGTGCCGATATCACTGGCAAAGTAACCGAATTTTCTTTTAGCGTGAAGAGTACGCCAAACTAATTTTTTACCAAGTGTTGTTACCGCCTTCGCTATACGCAGAGATTCCACTGGAACCGATTTAAATTTTGCAATATATACCGGCGATGTTTAAGGTTTAATAGATTTTCAGTTCATATTAAATGAATATCTAACGCTGAATTGGATGCGATTTGCGGTACCATCGCGTTTGTCAATATCTTCCCGTGTTCCGCGAAGGTATTCTATGCCCGCAAAAGCATTTTCAGTAAAATGCCACAACAAATTACCAGCGATATAATTAACCTTGGAGATGTCACTGTTGGGTTGCCCTTCGGTATTATCATCTTCACCATAATTGAACACAACAACAGATGAAAAAGAAGGTGACCAGTAATGCATATAACTAACAGTATAGCCAGTGCCCACAAGTGCTTCAAGCCTGCCGTTCTCGTCTAATCCTGCCGATATCCCGCCACGGTATCGTGCAACGCCTGGCCCATATACCACTTGATACGAAAGCTTATCCCTTTTGAGCAGGATTAGTTGACCCGAAAGATTGAATCCGTACAGCCAAACGTCATCTGCCGCACCCTGTGTTGGCTGAAACCGAAGCTGACCGGCGAATCCGGAAAGTTGAACATGACCCCAGTGTTTGGTAATGCGATATCGTGCAGTGACGTCTGGAAGCGGGCTCTCGAGCTTGCCTGATTGTGTGGGTACCTGAGCACTTGCACTTGGTTCTTCCACTGCAAGGGCAGCGTAAGTGTCTTGTGTAAATGTATGTTTATACCGAAATAACGCGTGCCTTGCAAACGCATAGGCTGCAGGTTTTTCGAAGTCCAGTGTAGGAGGGATCATCGATTCGTCCATAAAATTGGTCCATGTCTGACCTGCCAGCCATTTTCCTGCAATTTCAATGTAAGCATGGCGCAATCTAAATGCTCCACCTGACCCGTAGAAATCCCCCTCGATGTAGGCGCGTAATTCACCAACCTTCGAAGGCGAACGGAAGTCCATGAATATCCTTGTTTCTTTTGCATGCATGTGTGTGCTCTCTCCTTCGGGCCCGTCAGTCGGGATTTTAGACACATCAAAAAAATCAGGAGAATTTATGGGATCAAAATCATGGATCAGATCAACTTTTACATATCCGCCTATTTTGAATTTTACCGACGTCTCAGGAATCGCAATCCAACCTGGCGGTAATTTTTCTTCAATTTTATTTTCCTGGGCATCCGCTGGTGTTAGCTTGATGATGGCGATCAGGAATAGATATACAACGATGACGTATTTCATTGCGGCTGAATCTTATCAATAGACACCTTGCGGCCGTTCAGCGCCTGAACTGGACGGTTGTTGTTATTAAGCCTTGATGAGAACGCCTTTATTTGATCAGCGCTCATGGTGAACTTATTGCGAAGCACAAGCCATTGTACGTTTTCAGTACAAGGTGGCGTTGTAAATGATCCTATGTAATGATATGCTGTAATACTTTCCGGCACATGAAGATTGAGGTCCAATTTTACATCGGTGAAATGATTGCTTTCGCCCGGTAAGTTTGGCAGGTGTTGAATAATTTTTTCAAAATTCTCGTTGGGCTCTCCTTCTTCAAAGAGGAGGCCAATTACTCCAAAACTGCCATCTGAACTTTGATGCACCCAATGCATCTCAAGAGGAAGATGTTTTCCATCCACGCTATGCTCACTTGGTGTATGAAAATGAAATTGTTTCAGGTCAAAGGTTTTGTCGTTCAGGGTAAAACTACTTCCCTCCTCAACCGTCACCTGTATTGTGTGTCCATTGTCAAGAATATCATCGACATGTTCATGATGCGCAATTTTCAGAGAGGTTGTCTTAAAGTCTACTGTTAACTTTGTTAGACCTGCTCCAGAAACTGACATGAGATTAATGGGGGACTGCGACTTTCCTTCACCACAGGCGGCATACACAGGACTAAGGGAAGCCCACATAGAAGGATTTACGTCGCCAGAGTATCCCCAATGCACCGGTCGGGCTGAGGGTTTAGCTTCAGAGCTGGTTCTCGCAGAAGCAGCCGAGTCTTGTGTACCTTGAGTTTCTTGATGCTTACCCGTACATGAAAGGAGTACGATAACAAGGCTTAGCGATGTTGCTTGAATAGGTCTTAATTTCATATGACAGTTTTCTTAAGAGTTACCAAAACATGCTTGGTCTTGTCAAACTAAACGTTAAGAACCAAGCTTAACAACGGACTCAACTACGCTCCAAATCATTTTCACCAAATAATAAGTATTAAATCTAGTCCGATTCATTTAGTGACTCTAGACGGTTTCGTCTATAAAGCCTCATTCTTTGGATTTTTTAAGGATTTCGTGTTGCCCGCTCCGGCATTAGTCTGCAGTAATCTGAGTCTAAATTATTTGTTTATCACAACTAGTTGGACACTAGCCGTGGCTTCTCAGCAAAACTACCTGTGCTCTTGACTCGCAGATTTTGACGAAACTCGACCTTAAACTGATCATTGTCGGTTCCATCATCCGGGATGTAAATAAGTCGGAGCTCCATAGTTCCAAAGATCAGATTTTCATTCCGCGTTCTGAGGCCTGCATTAATTCCAAAAATATTCGGTCTCTTTTCGTTGCAATTGATGCAGTCCAATGATGCCCAGTCCGCACCAGCAAAGGGGGCAAAACGAAAACCTAAGATTGATCCAGGAGTGTATAATGTTGTCTCAAAACGCAATGAGAATCGTTGATTTCCACGTAGGCTATCCGTCGATATTCCACGAACTTCATTCTTCCTGATGTTGAGATAATTGTTGGAGGTGCGATGAAAAAGTTGAGAATAGCCTCCAGAAACAAAACCCCTCAGCTTGGAACGGTTTAGGTTCCAAGCTTTCGTATAATAGGAGGCGGTGGCCGTGACCAGGACATCCTCCAAGGTTGAATGATAGAGATATCCTCCGGTATGAAAATTCAGAAGGTAAAAGTTTCCCTCCTTGCTGGCTTCGCCATAATTTAATTTCACGGCGGCATAGGGTCTGTCGACATGTAGTTCCCGTAAGTATCCCGTAGTAATTGCCGCAGTGATACCGTAGGGGACATCTTCTGTTCTTCCAAAACCATAAACATACCGCGTCTTGTAGTAATTCTTACGATAGAAAGTAAATTCAGCCAAAGCACCTTTTATGCTGTTATAGTCACGGTCGTCCTCGTATTGCTCCTGATCGGGACTTTCAACAAAAAAGCCATCCAAATACCTGAGGGCTATAAAATACCGGTTGCGATTAGCGAATGAATTTTTTATTCCCAGATTGTAGCCAATCCAGGTATCAAAAACTTTATAATTATAATCTAGAAAAATTGAATCCGGCTTACGATAAACATTTTCAGACCAATTGTTACTTACCTCCAACCCGCCTGCCAGACGGAAGTAGGGCGATACCAGCGGACGGTCAAAAGAAATGAAGTATGCAAATTCATTTTCATCTCCAAAACTAGTGCCTGAATTCAACTCTGTATATCCCACTTCAACATCCATAAAACTTCCTAAGAGGCTTCGCTTCCTATAAAAAGCAGAATAGCCAAAAGAAGGATCACGGGAGTCATCTACTAGTCCCGAAAATTCAACACGCTGGCCTTGGCCTGCAAGGTTGGCATCATAGATAGACACTTCGGGTGCTGATGGGCTTCCGCCTACTCGCGCGCCCAGGCTAAAAATATCGCGCGTAACAGCAGTGACGTCTACAGAATCTGTTCCCTCTATTGGCGTAATAACAAGGCGGGCATCCATGATAAAATCAAGATCACGAAGGAACCTTTCATTATCTGCAAGAAGGTAGGGATTCAGGGGCTTACCTTTCTTTACAAATAAATGGTTTCTGATGATACGTTCTTTTGTGCTGCCGTGCAATGCATCGGCCACATTCGTGATAATTTTTTTGACACGTTTGGTGCTATCATAAATAGATCTTTCGAAGCCTATGAATTCCACGTTGATGTTCCGAATGATCTTGTTTTCAAAAGCTTTAAATGCATCTGTACTAAGTTCATTCAGAATCGTATCTTTTTGATGCGTGGAAATAAGATCTATCCCTTTATGAATTACTTTGAATGCGGCTGATTTTCTTTTCGTCGAATCATTTTTTTCCTGCGCGAAACCGGTCACTAACATAAGTGAGCTAATCATTATCAACACAATTAATTTCACGCTCCTAGTTTTCAGTGAAAAGGATAATTTTCAGTTCATTGAATAGCTATTATTAAGCCCATACCGAAAAGAACAGATATTGAACGCGTACGAAGCCTTGCTCTCTTAATTGCCTAAGTGCTATATCTTTTAATGATCAAGACTCACCCCCCTTTCTTACATAGTGAACGTAAAAAAGGACATAGACATGTCCATTTTCCCATCGTCAAAATTTTATTCCTGAAAAGCTGATTGCATGTCATGATAGAATTGAGGTAATTATCTTTAATCTTTTAACTCGACTCTCTTTATGTCGGTCAGCAAATTCCGGTAACTTTCATATGACGGTCTTATCATGCCAGAAGTGGGGTTATCCAGATCTCGTATTGAAAGAAGAGTTAAGCCAGTTAGCGTAATAAATATTATTGGTACCAAGAAGTGATGCTCCTCGTTAAATCCGTTGGTGAAGCCAACTAATAATCCAACAATCCATGAACCTAAAATTAATATTACCATTACTTCGGCAGGAGTGCGATCTTTATGACTGTAGAGTATCCGATAATTCAACGCAGTCGCACGATGCATTTGTTCTGTGATGCGCGATGAAGCTATTAAAGACGAGCCCTCCCACTTAATTTTTCCTAGTTTAGCCCATATGTCATTGTAAATATTTCCCGATTCAGTATAGACGGCCTGGAAGTCGCCTACTTCTGCATTGCTGGCACGTAGATTAAATTCAAGGATTTTAACGAGATCGTCGTGAAGACTCAGATGAATTGAATCCGGCACCGAAAGACTTTCGAGGTGGATGGTTGCTAATGCATCACAATGTTGATGAATGAAATCCGTTCTCTCTCTATTGGAATTTCCAGATTGAATCAATATAAAAGAGATCAGTAAACCATAAAAACCGATGATTCCATTCTCAGTACCACTGATTTTCCACACACGTTTTTTCTTTAGATAACGATATCTTGCAATCATATATCCTGAGACTACGCTTGAAACTAATATAACGATGTATAAGAAATCGAAGTAACCCGAATCGATAAATCGTGAAATCATAAGAGCAATATTGCGAATTGTAAATACATTATGACAATGGACTCAAAGGCAAATAGACTAGGGTCTAACTCGGAACATATTTTACAAAGCATCCGATCCTCTGCTAGCAATTTAATCCCATTGCGAGTCTATTTTTTATTGCGGTTGATTTTTTTTTACTTCGGGCTATACAAATTGGAGCAATCTTATGAGGGTGGTGTAAGATCAGCGTTGTCAGCCAGAATAATACAAACCCTCACCTTTGATATGGGATTTTCGGACCCTAGAAGTGAGTGATTTTACTTTAACTTTGTCGGGGTTTTCTTGAAACTGGATTAAACTCTATTCTGCGCCTTAGTTACTCCCTGTCTCTAAAGACAGTTTCACGCTAAGATCGCAAAAGAAGAAGAAGCGCTAAGACCGCAGAAAAATGTTTGTTGCGCACTTTGCGGATTACTTTCGCGCACTACTATATAGCTAGCGGCAGCGATGCAGCTAATTCATGTTGCGAACTTAATTCTGTGCCGGGGCGTTGGACCGAGCCAAATGCGGGGTGGCCGCGCATGAGGGCGGGTAGCCATACCTATGCTAAAGTTTGCGCCACCGCTATAGCTTTAGCGCACGCGGTCGGCGAAGACACGGTCAAGACGAAAGAACATATGGTTCACACAACCTCTCGGTCGTTGTTGTTGCAAGAACTGTGAAGGATCAGAGTTTTG